>CAYGUE010000005.1:0-909 GCA_964352885.1 uncultured Pirellulaceae bacterium | reverse complement strand
TGCGATGGACTTGTTGCCGCGTCTCTTCAATCCACTTCCGCGCACTTTCCGCCGCGATCAAACGCATGCCGTGCTCGGCCGCCAAAGCGTCCAGCAACAATTCATACAACGTGATGTAGATGTACTCGCGCACCGCGACCTCGTGTAAATGATTTGTCGACTGGTAGGGCAAAGAGATTGGTTTTTGAACGTTCTCGGCGTGAGGGATTGGAAGAATTTGAGTCGTCACTTCATTGAATTTTCCAGCGCCGGCGAATTTGGCGGTAATAGAACTCAGTTTGGCGATCTTCCCTTGCGAATAGTCGCTTACCAACTCCTCGGCGATGTTTAGCAGACGCATTGGAAGCCCATCCACACTGGCGGCTGCAGAAAAAGTCCGTTCACAAACGACTGAGTTTTTGGCGAGCGCTAGTTTACCTCGCCGACCAACCACGAAAAACTTCGCGTCAGGTTGACGATCATGGAGGTCCTTTGCCGACCGGGAAAGTCGGGTGTTGTAGTCACCGCACAATCCTAGATCAGACGTGACCAGCAATACGCCTTCCAACCCTGCACGATGTGATTCACGCGGAATTCCAATACGACCAATTAGATTGTCAATTTCACTTCGATAATCCCGACCGGCAGTCAGTGAGCGGCGAGCCAACGTAAAATGATGCGCCGATAACGACTTCATTGCCGAGACGGCTTCGCCGAGCGTATGCAGTGTTCTCAACCGCCGCTTCAAATGTTGTTCGCGTCTCATTGGGCCGGCTCCGTCTTTGTTTCGCCGGACTTTGCTTCGCTCGCCTTTGGGGCACCGACCGGATTGGGTAGCGGTCGATCTGCCGTCTTCGAAACCGGTGTTCGAAACAGCGAAGCCAACGCATTGGCGATTGGCTTGATCTGATACAGCCATTCGCCTTCCGG
>CAYGUE010000004.1:117185-122016 GCA_964352885.1 uncultured Pirellulaceae bacterium | reverse complement strand
ACATTAAGGGACATGACGTACCTCTCGATTTTGTGCTCGATTCCGGAGCGGGCTCCACCGTTATTTGCTCAAGAGTAGCGAAACGAATCGGAATCAAATCCAACTTCCAACAGCAGGCAACCGGAGCCGGTGGTTCAAAGACATACGACGTCAGCACGAATCAAAGTTTTTCTATTGCAAAAGACGTAACCTGTGATGGCGTTCATTTCGTTTTGGTTGATCTAACTGAGTTGTCTGAAGGGATCGGACGAGAAATTGGTGGAATCACTGGATTTGACATTTTTTCAAAATACGTTGTGAAACTTGATCATGACGACAAAAAATTGCTCATCTTTGGCCGCAATGCCAACGTTGCAATGGAAGGGTTTAGGCCGCTCAAATTTCAATTTCATTGCATGACAATTCCGATGGTCGAAACGACGTTTTCATTGCCAAGCGGTGACGAATTCAAGGGACCAACTTTATTTGACACGGGTGCCGGTCTGGGTTTGGCCATCAACACACCCTTCAGGAGAGAAAAGTCGTTGCTAAAGATGGCGCCAAAGAGTTACCGGACGATCGCCAAAGGGCTAAACAGCACCAACAAATACGACGTGGTCAAATCGTCATCGACGACTTTTGCGGAGCACAATTTTGGCGAAATGGAATTGAATCTTGCCAATTCAAACGAAGGGGTCATGAGTGAAAAAGGAATGATGGGGATCATTGGAAACAAGATCCTGAAACGATTTGACATCATTTTTGACTATGGACGAAAAACGCTCTACTTTAAACCCAATCGTTTTTTCTACGAACCTTTCAGATTCAACCTGACTGGACTCCGCACGTTGGAAAAAAATGGCAAAATAATCATCGAATCTGTTGTTCAGCAATCTCCCGCCCAAAAAGCGGGAATCAAATCTGGCGATCAACTTGTTTCAGTCGACGGAGAGCCAACGAACGATGTTGAGTTGCTTCGCCATTGTTTCAAGGAGCCGGGCAAGCAGATTTTGATGATCGTCAAACGTAAAAATGACAAAGGCGTTGAAATGGAATTGGAAATCAAGATGACGTTGAATCGAATGCTCTAAATTCTGAATAAGCCGAGACCGTTAATCGCAAATAATTGCGTTGGCCCGGCATACTTGGCAATCTGCGGATTCAAGTGGCCGAACTCTAAGCGATGCCGCAGAGGGCAATGAGTGCCGGGATGCGTCGAGGATGAATTCCCGGTGGCGATGCGAGATAGACTTTTTCTTCGGTCGCGCGGAAACGACGTTTGTAGTTCGCGTGCCCCAACATGTTGTATGCGCGACGATTCACCATTGGTGAATCGAAACTGCGTTTGAACAACCAACGCAACCAACTGCTTTCCGAATAGCCGCTTGGCTCGACCCAAGCACATGGCGAAAGCCCCAGTTTCAGTTGGCCGATACCTTCGCTTTGGAGTTGGTCGACAATCGATTTCATGATCGCCTGTTCGCTGTAGATCGGCGCGTCGGGCAATCGACGTTTAATCGACGTTACGTATCCATTGATCTTCCCATCGCGAAACAACGGATCAAGGAAAACGAAAGCGATGATCTTACCATCAGGATCGTAGAGAAAAAACTTTCGCACATTTGGCTCGTCTTCGAGCACGATTGGTCGATTCAGAAATCGAACTTCTTTTCGTTTTACAGTTCGTGTTTTTCGCCAGGCTTCGGAAACGGCTTCGACGTCGGTGTCACTGACATCCGAGAACGTGCATTCGCGAACTTCAAAGCCGCGTCGCTTTATCCAGTTGTCCGCGTAACGCAGCCATTCTTTTTGCTTGCCTTTGAAATCGTAGGTGGCTAATTCGATGGTTGTATCGATGCCGATTTCGTTGATGCGATAATTGTGCCGTGCCAAAACTTCAGCCGTCGCGCGAGAGATCTGAACGAACGAAGGCTGGCGATGTTGAGCGATAAAAGTTTCCAGCAATAATTCAATGCGATCCGGATGGCAAACTGGATCGCCAAGAGCATTCGTTTGGTTCCAGCGAGTTCGAAACGCAACGAAGCCATCTCGGTCGCCAAAGTGCGATAGCAATGGCTGGACGACGGTGGACCACGCCAGCGAGAAATCGCCATGCTGCTCGAATGCTACGATTCGATCCTCAAGCGAAACAGCAGATTCAACGGCATCCTGTTCACGCGCCCACTGACTCTGTGTGACTTCACGGCGTTTCTGCTTTCGCTGAGCTCGCGATAAACGTTTCTTGCTACCTCGTTCAGATTTTGAGTTGACGACGGACACGTATTGGCTCGATGGAGAATTCGACATTTCCAGTAGTTTAGGAGTTTTGCATGCCGTCACCAACGCCGATCTGTCCACTTGAAATCCCGTAAATCGTGTTGCAGACGATTTGCTTTGGATTTGGTGAAACTTCCGCGACATAGGCGGTGTTGGTTATCAGCCAGTCCACTCCAACGCGTGAGGCTGGGTCTTTGGTTTTGGAGTTATCTGATGAAATGTCTCTTTTTCCTTGCAACACTCGTATTGCTTTCTGGGGCGGTTTCTGGCGGTGCGATTGCTCAGAATTCGAAAACGAAATCTGTGAAGCTTTCGTCTGAATCGATCTTCTTCAAGAACGTCAGGCTGTTCGATGGCGAAAACGTCATTGGCTCTAGCAACGTTTTGATCAAAGATGGCAAAGTCGCGGCATTGGGCGAGAGTATTTCTCCCGGGCCTGAATCCAAGACGATTGAGGGAACCGGAAAAACGCTTCTTCCAGGGCTGATTGATAGCCACGTTCATGTTTGGTTTGAGACTCATCTGTCACAAGCTGCAATGTTTGGTGTTACGACCGAGTTGGACATGATGAGCTCACCGGGCGCGATGGCGATGTTTCGCAGTCGACAAAAACGTGGTAAAGCTAACAACCGCGCGGATGTCTTTTCAGCCGGCGCTGCGGTGACTGTGAAAGGCGGACATGGCACACAGTTTGGATTGCCGGTCCCAACCGTAAAGGACGCTGGCGAAGCAGCACAATTCGTCAAGGATCGGGTTCGCGAAGGGTCTGATTTCATCAAGCTGATCTACGAAGATGGTTCTGCCTACGGAACGTCCAGACCAACATTGACTGAGGATATGTTTTCGGCCGCCGTCGTTTCTGCACATGAGTCAAAGAAACTTGCGGTCGCTCACATTAGCACTGCCGACGGGGCTCAGTTGGCGATCCGCAATGATATCGACGGTTTGGTTCATCTGTTTGCAAATTCAAAACTGAACGATGATCTGATCGGGATGGCGAAGGAACGAAAGATTTTCGTCGTTCCGACTGCCGCCGTCGTTTCGAACACGACAGGAACCAACCTGACGGAACAGATTGTCACCGACGAAAAACTAAGACCATTGATGACGAATGAGAATCTCGCGAATCTGGCGACTGGCTTTCCTGTTGGCGATGGGAATGAAAACTCTTGGGACAATCTTCGCCACAACATTGCAGTGCTGCATAAAGCAGGTGTACCTGTGCTTGCCGGAACCGACGCACCGAATCCCGGTACGGTGCACGGAGCGAGCATGCACCACGAGTTGCGACTGCTGGTAGAAGCTGGACTGAGTCCGCTGGAAGCTTTGGCAGCGGCAACGTCAAAGCCGGCCGAGCACTTCGAGCTTTCTGACCGCGGCCGAATCGCCGTTGGCATGCGGGCCGATTTGGTGCTGGTCGAGGGCGATCCGACCGAGGACATCAAGGCTCTTGCAAACATCGTCGGCGTCTGGAAGGCCGGATTTCCGATCGACCGAAGCGAACGAATGGCGGCTGTCCAGGAAGAGATCAAAAGATCGCTGGTTAAGAAAGTCCCCGCCAAGGCGGATCGACTCATCAGCAGTTTCGACGAGGACCAAGGAGATTCTCCGACAGCAGAGTTCGGTGCAGGCTGGATGTCGAGCACCGATTCAATGATGGGTGGCAATTCAACGAGCGAAATGAAGTTCACCGAAGGCGGAGCCGCGAACTCAAAAGGCTCTCTTTCGGTTTCGGGAAAGAGCCGAACGCAGCAACCGTCATTTGCCGGCATCATGTTTGTGCCGGGAAAGAATCAAATGGCTGCGGCTGACATTAGCAGTCACCAAGGCGTTTCGTTTTGGGCTAAGGGCAACGGAGAAAAGTTCAAGCTGATGCTCTTCTTTCAAAAGCGTGGATTCATGCCCTCAACGAAATCGTTTGTTGCTGAGAAAGAATGGAAGCAGTACTCGTTCAAGATTAAAGACTTTGATGGATGCGACGGGACAGACGTCACCGGGCTTTGGTTTGGACAAGACTCGCCAGGCGAATTCCAGTTTCAGATCGATGAAGTCAAGCTGACCAAATAGCCGCGACGTCAAACAAGTGACCGTGAAAAGTAAGCCACATCCGGATGCGGATTCACGTTGTAGGGCTCGATCTCGACAAAGCCCATTCGTTGATAGAGTTGTCCCGCACCTTCGAGGCGACGAAGCGTGTCGAGGACCATCGTTTGGTAGCCAGCTTCCGTGGCATCATGAATCGCCTGATCCATGAGCGCCCGCCCAAGTCCCAATTTTTGAAAATTGGGACCAACGAATAGCCGTTTTAGCTCGCAAGTCGTTTCGTCGATTCGGTAAAACGCAACGCAGCCCGCTGGCTGATCGTCGGATTCGGCAAGATAGAGACATCCACCTTTCGCCGCGGAATACTTTCCCGGCAGCGAATCGAGCTCTTCTTCGAACGACTGAAAGCCAAGCGAAATGCCAATGAAGTCCTCGTATTCGCAAAAGAGCTTCCGGATCGCCTCGAGGTCGTCCGGGTCGTTCTGGATTTTTCGAATCATCGATCGATTACTCTTCGCCGAGGCAGTACAGA
>CAYGUE010000004.1:48083-117175 GCA_964352885.1 uncultured Pirellulaceae bacterium | reverse complement strand
GTACAGATATTCTTGCAAGTCATTGCCACGACCAAATCCAACTCTCGCGTAGATTTTGTTATCGGCGATTGCAAACGATGCGAAAGAAGAATTACCAAGCTTGTTTTTGGCGACCTCCTGATACACGTCCGTACCGGCTTTGATCACCAGCGTGTTACCTTTTTCGGATGTCAAGTATATGTTGCCGTCAACAAGCACCGGCGATGCGCTCACAGGTGACTCGAAACGTTGCTTGAACAATTCTTTGCCTGTCTTTGCATTCCAACAATAGACAACGCCACGGTCGCTCAGGCCGTAGAGGCGTCCGTCGTGAACCAGCATGGATTGTTCGTAGAATTTAACAGGCTTTTCCCAAACGAGTTTGCCTGTCTTTGCGTTGATCGCCAGAGTTTGTTGAGCCGGAAAACCTCCGCTGGCAAAAACCATGTCGCCTTCCCAGACCATCGTGCCGCAGCTGACTTGCCACTTGGAAGGCACGCTCCAGAGTTCATCGCCCGATTCGGGATCGTAGCCATTGACCTTTGACCCACCGCTGATCAGCAGTTGTTGTTTCCCGGCGACCTCCGCAACAACCGGCGTTGAGTAGCTTGAAAACTTGCCGCCCCGATCGATCCGTTTGACTTCTTTGCCGCTCTTGGGATCCAGACAAATGATGGCACACTCAGCATTGGTGTCATTTGGCGTGTAGATCAGACCGTTATGAATGATGGGACTCGAGCCTGAGCCGAACGGGTAGCGAGTTTGGAATTTTGCGACGTGCCGTTGCCAAAGAATTTCTCCATCCAGATCCAATGCCGTCATTTGGTTTTGGTTGTTGTTATTGAAAAGCGCAAACAGACGCTGTCCATCACAAGCCAGAGTCGGTGATGCGTGCGTGTTTTTTTGGTGGATGTTCGGATTAAAGTTGCCGGTGTTGACCATTGTATTCCAAAGAACCCGACCGTCCATGCGATCGTAGCAAAGCACAGATTGAGTTTCCGCATCGAGGTCCGAGGTGGTCAAGTAAATGCGGTCTTGCAGAATGATCGGAGTCGAGTGTCCGCGCCCTGGAATTTCAGAAAACCAGAGTACGTTTTCAGATTCACTCCACTGAGTGACGACCTTTTGGTCATCGACGATGCCGTTGTTGTTTGGGCCTCGCCAAGTCGCCCATTGCTTGGTTGTATCCGACTGAACGTTAGCCTGAGCAACTACAATCGTTGGCGTCAGCACGGCAAAAAAGGACGCAAGAATCAGGAGGATTGTCGATCGATTCGATTTGGTTTTCATTCACTCTGCCTAAAGCGTTCGTTTGAGTTCCGGTCCGAATATCGTATCCGAAACGCGATCTTGTGTCTCCCGACAGCAATCATCGCGGATTGTATGACATTTAACAGGCCTATACATTGCGACGCTGCGAAAGGAAAATTAAGGTTCCACAGAAAAACGCTCGAAAGCAAAGCCATGCAAGAATCCTCCGTCCGTGAACGTTACGCCGCTGGAGCCCAACAGCAAGAAGCAGCACTCTGCTGCCCTGTTGATTATGACAAAAAGTACCTCGAAATCATTCCGGATGAAGTCATCGAACGCGACTACGGTTGCGGTGATCCGTCGAAGTATGTCAAAGAAGGTGAAACCGTATTGGACCTCGGTTCGGGAACCGGCAAGATCTGCTTCATTGCTTCTCAGGTCGTCGGCGCAACCGGCAAAGTAATCGGCGTCGACATGACGGACGCAATGCTGGAAGTTGCTCAACGCAACGCTCCGCTCGTGGCAGAGCGAACTGGCTATGCGAATGTTGAATTTCGCAAAGGTCGCATTCAGGATTTGGCCTTGGACCTCGTGCAACTAGAGGCGTGGCTGAAGGCACAACCGGTTGATGATGCCAACGGATTCTTGGCACTCGAAGAGAAAGCACAAGAGCTCCGGGAAGCTGAGTCGTTGATCAAGTCGGATAGCATTGATGTCGTCGTTTCAAACTGCGTTTTGAATCTGGTGGGCAACGAAGCCAGAAAGCAGCTGTTTTCTGAAATTTATCGCGTGTTGAACAACGGAGGCCGTGCCGTCATTAGCGACATCGTTTGCGACGAAGACGTGCCCGCAGAAATGCAGAAGGATCCAGAGCTTTGGAGCGGTTGTATCTCGGGCGCCTTTCGTGAGGACGATTTCTTGCAAGCCTTTGAAGATTCCGGCTTCCACGGCGTCGAGATTCTGAAGCTGGACAAAGAGCCTTGGCAAACAGTCAAGGGAATTGAGTTTCGTTCTATGACCGTGTGTGCTTACAAGGGCAAGGAAGGTCCTTGCTTCGAACGAAATCAAGCCGTTATCTACAAGGGCCCGTTTAAGGAAGTTGTCAACGACGATGGCCACGCGATGGAACGGGGCAAGCGATACGCCGTTTGTGAGAAGACACATGATTTGCTTAAGCGAGCTCCATATCGGGATATGTTTGAGTTTGTGGATCCTCACAACGAAGTCTCGGCGCAAGATGCAGTGTCGTTTGATTGCACAACGATTCGCATTCGTCATCCACGTGAGACGAAGGGTGAAGGTTACGTTGAGACCATCCAGATTGGATCGTCCTGCTGCAGTCCAGACGGCAGCGATGGAAGTTGCTGTTAGGCTCTTCTCCGCGAGTCGAAAGCGTCTCGCAGATCATTTTTGGCTAAAAACTCGTAAAATCGGCTGGTTGGAGGCCCATTTACGTATCTGCAAGCAAAATTTCGCTTGACCTAATCCGGATTATCTACCTAAAGTTGAAACAGCTTCTTTGTTTTCCGGAGCATGCCATGAACGAGGATATTCCAACGGTTCACCGGTACTTTGCCGGTCTGGCCGAAAACACGTTTCAATCAGAACTCGGGATCGTTGATCCAACATTGATCGACTATCTCAGCGCCATGTTGGTGCGCTTCGTCCGTAGTGACGTCGTGCATCGCATCCGCGGAATTTCTGGCAAGCCTCTGATGAGCGTGCCCGAGATGGTTGCGGAAGCTTCCGCACGACTTGGCGACGCTCGCCGCGATCTTCACCAGCACATCGGCGACTTTACGCTGTTCTGGGCAGGTGTCTATCCTGAGGCACTTAGTCATCCCAACGTCGACGAGGAAACTTCGCAACAGTTTCTGAACTATTGCCGCTTCGGGAAGCAGTCCTATCACATTGCCAGCACGATCGAGACATCGACCGACGAAGCGGTACCGAGTGGAGTGCTGCATCGATTGAGCGACCAGTTTGATTTGTGTTGCTATGGGCTACGCGAAGTCCGACGCCAATGGGAAAGCGGCGGCAGTGATGGCGGGACGATCTTGCTGAACTAGGGTCCGCCTTTTCAATGCAGCGTTTTTCGAATTCGCTTGAAACTATCGGATGCTCAGCCGAGTAGCACAGGCATCGAACAAAAGTTTCTTTTGGCTGAACCGACGAGCGAGCATCATGGATCTGGAAATTTGTAACCTCTCGAAGACCTATGCCAACGGTGTTCGAGCGCTGAATGATGTCACGCTGACGATTCGAAAGGGCATGTTTGGGTTGCTTGGGCCCAACGGTGCCGGGAAATCTACCCTGATGCGGACGATCGCTACGCTCCAAGAAGCGGACTCTGGCTCGATCAAGCTCGGTGATCTCGATGTCCTCAACGACCAACCGGCTGTTCGGAAAGTCTTGGGCTATCTGCCGCAAGAATTCGGCGTCTATCCAAAAGTCAGCCCGCGTGTGATGCTGGACCATATTGCGTTGCTGAAAGGGGTTACCAAAAAGTCAGAGCGTCGCGACCTGGTGGATGCGATGCTGCATCGTGTCAATTTGCACCAACATCGAAACAAAGCCATCGCCGGTTTCTCTGGTGGAATGAAGCAGCGGTTTGGGATCGCTCAAGCTCTATTGGGAGATCCAAAGTTGGTGATCGTTGACGAACCGACGGCAGGATTGGACCCGGGAGAGCGAAATCGCTTCTACAACTTGCTTTCGGAGATCGGTGAAAATGTCATCGTGATTCTCTCGACGCACATCGTTCAGGATGTGAAAGAGCTGTGCACGCAGATGGCGATCATCCATGAGGGAGAACTTCGTTTCGCCGGTTCACCAGATCAGGCTGAAGGCGAATTGGCTGGCAAAGTCTGGCAAAAGTCGCTGGGGAAATCCGAGTTGGCGGCGGTCAACGAGAAGTATCAGGTGCTGTCATCCAAATTGGTTGCGGGCCGACCATTGGTTCACATCTTTAGCGAGCAGGATCCGCAGGACGGGTTTGAGACGATCGCTCCGGACCTTGAGGACGTTTTCTTTTCGAGCGTCAATTTGAATCTCGTTGGCGGCTGATCGACGCCATTGATCTCGCCTGATTCCAAGTGTCCTCTCTTTTTTTAATGATCTCGCCGGTTGTCGAACATCATGTTTAAAACATTCCTCGGATTCGAATTACGTTACTGGCTTCGCGGAGTCATGGTCTACCTGTTTCTTGGGTTGGTCGTTGCCATGGTGGTCGGTGCCATGTCGACGGACAAGATCATCATCGGAAACGTCCTTGAGAATACGAACCGAAATGCACCGTACAACATTCAGTCGTTCTACGGCATTCTCGCGATTCTGACTTGCCTGACGACGACCGCCTTTGTTAACGACGCCGCGTCGAGGGACTTTGCGTATAAGTGCAGCCAACTGATCTTCACCAAACCGATCAACAAGTTCTCGTTTTTGATGGGCAGGTTTTGGGGCGCTGTTACGATTGCGCTGATTCCAATGCTGGGCGTTTCGATTGGTATATTGGCGGCTCCATATTTGCCATGGAACGATGCTGAAAGGTTTGGACCGGTCTCATGGTCGGCTCACTTTTGGGGCATCGTCCTGTTCGCGATTCCGAACACGATCTTCGTGGCGGGCTTTATCTTCGGAATTGCTGTTTGGCTGCGAAGTACGTTCGCATCGTTCATCGGGATCATTGGCCTGCTGATGTTCGTCGGAATCGCAAACAGTATGACGGGTAATCTCGATAACGAATTTCTTAACCAATTGCTCGATCCATTTGGGCAAAGCACATTTCAATCGGAAACGAAGTATTGGACAGTGGACGACAGGAATGCGACGTCGTTGACGTTATTTTCCCCGATGATGCTTCTTAATCGAGTCGTTTGGATGGGCGTTGGGTTGGGGATATTGGCGGTAACGTGCATGCGATTCTCATTCGCTGAACGTCGAACCAAGTCGAAGCAAACGCTATTGAGTGTTGAGCAATCGACGGGCAGTGTTGTGATTCCCAAAGTCAACTTTAACCACGGTTTCGCAGCCCAGTTGGCACAGCTTTGGAGTCAATTCAGAATCGATTTTTTCAGCACCATCAAGAGCCCTGTTTTCCTAGTCGTCGTGGTCGCTGGAATGATCGACACGTTCATGTCGCTACGGATGGTCGCGACCGAAGGGTTTGGCCTCAGTGCTCTGCCAGTGACGTACAATATGATCGATGTGATCCGAGCAGGATTGTATCTCTATCTGTTGGTCGTGATCGTTTTCTATACGGGCGTTCTGGTGTGGAAAGAGCGTGAGTCGAAGCTTGATGAAATCTACGATGCGTTGCCTCATTCGACATGGATCAGCTACACGGCCAAGTTGCTCTCGATGCTGTGCATCATTCTGATCGTGCTGTTTGCGGATACTCTGATGGCGGTTGCGAATCAGGCGATGGCTGGGTATCAGCGGTTTCAGTTTGACTTGTACTTCACCGAGTTGTTCCTAGTCACGTTTTCGGCCTTTGTGTGCCTGACGGTCTTGGCGTTTTTTCTTCACGTTGTTTCGCCCAACAAGTACGTCGGCTACATCCTGTTCATCGTGATTGCGATCGCAAACTTTTTTGCCTGGGGCGCGGTGGGTATTCAATCCAACATGCTCCAGTTTGCCGCGTATCCGGGCTACACCTACTCTGATCTGACGCGATTTGCTCCCTATGCTGCCAGTTTGAAATGGTTCGCCAGTTACTGGCTACTGTTCTGTGGACTGCTTTCGTGTGTTGCCGTCATGCTCTGGCAGCGCGGTCGGGAGCGAGGCTTTTTCAGCCGAATCAAAATCGGCCAGAGTCGATTCAATGGAAACATGCGTTTGGCGACGTTGGCCACCTTGATTGCGTGGGCGTTTGTTGGTGGTTGGGTGTTTTACAACACGCAAGTATTGAATGCGTATAAGTCGGTCGAGCAATTGAATGAACTGCGTTTCAAGTACGAGACAGATTTCAGCGATCTTGAGAGTTTGCCACAGCCTCGCATTACAAAAGTCAGGCACGACATTGAGATCTATCCCAAGAAGCGAGGGCTGATTTTTAAAGGCGATCAAACGATCGTCAACCAAACCGATCAGCCGATTGAAAAGCTTGTCATCAATCTTGCAAACGAGTACGAGACGGAACTCTTCATCGAGAATGCGACTCTGGATGAAGAATTCGAAGACCTGGACGTTCAGATCTACAAGTTTTCACCTCCGATGGCTCCGGGTGACGAAGCAAACATGAAGTACTCCGTTTCGTGGTTTGCGAAGGGAATTGAGAATTCCGTATCCAAATTGTCGTTGGTTCAGAATGGAACATTCTTCAATAACAGTATCGCTCCATCGATTGGGTATCAGCCCTCACTGGAGATGACGAATGTAAATGATCGAAAGCGATTTGGGCTGGATGAGCCAGAACTGATGCCGCCGCTGGACCCCAAGAATCTTAAAGCACGTGCCAATACGTATATCAGCAACAGCAGTGATTGGGTCGATGTTGAAACATTTATCAGCACTTCGGATGATCAGATTGCGATTGCTCCCGGTTCGTTGATCAAGAAATGGCAAAAAGACGGACGGCGTCACTTCCATTACAAGGTCGACCATCCGTCATTGAACTTCTACTCGTTCGTTTCGGCGGTCTACCAAGTCGAATCGCGTGAATGGAACGGCGTCGAGATCGAAGTTTACTACCATTCTGAACATCCTTGGAATGTTCAGAATATGTTGGTTTCAATTCGTGATTCGCTGGAATACTACAGTGAGAACTTTGGGCCCTACAAACACAAGCAGGCGCGGATCATTGAGTTTCCACGAACGTCGTCGTTCGCCCAAGCGTTCCCCGGAACGATGCCGTATAGCGAGGGCATCGGCTTCATCGCGGATATCAAAGAAAAAGACGATATCGATATGGTCTTCTATGTCGTTGCTCACGAAATGGCTCATCAATGGTGGGCTCATCAGGTGATCGGCGCGAACATGCAAGGAGCCACCGTTCTTTCCGAAACGTTGTCTCAATATTCTGCACTGATGGTGATGGAGAAACGATTTGGTCGCGACATCATGCGAAAGTTCCTGCAGTATGAGATGAACAGCTATTTGCGTTCACGTGGTCGAGAGTTGCTGAAAGAAATGCCGCTGACGAAAGTCGGTGCAGGCCAAGGCTACGTTCACTACCGTAAAGGCAGCGTCGTCATGTATCAGCTGAAGGAGATGATCGGCGAAGAGAAGGTAAACCTTGCTCTCAAGTCGCTGGTAGAAAAGTTTGCGTATCAGCTCGGCCCCTATCCGACTTCTTTGGATCTGGTCGATGCACTACGCGAGCAAACACCGGAGGATTTGCATTACCTGTTGGTTGACCTTTTCGAAGACATCACATTATTCGAAAACCGCGTCGAAGATGCTACTTACAAGCAATTGGAGAACGGAAAGTACGAGGTGTCCTTCGTTGCCAAATGTGACAAATTCAAAGCGGACGAAAAGGGCAAGCAAAGCAAAACAAAAATCAATGACTGGATCGAAATAGGTGCCTTCGCTGAGCCAGAATCAGGATCGCAGTACGGTGAAACGCTACATCGCGAACGCGTGCGGATTTCAGAGAACTCTAGCGAGCACTCGTTTGTCGTCGATGAAGTTCCTGCACTCGTTGGCGTCGACCCGTTCATGGTGTTGATTGATCGAACGCCCGACGACAACATGAAAGAGCCAACGAAAAACTAGTTGAGGGAATTCGTTTGAATACAAGCCCGATGCGCGAGCGAGTGAATCGCCTGCATGTCCAATTCACTCGCTTGCGCTTTTTGAACTTGCACTGATACAAGGCCGAAGCGCCAGCGAGTGAGTAATTGCATGGATTTGGACTCACTCGCTGGCGCTTCGGGCTTGTATTTGCACGGTTGGATTTTTCCATTTGCCGTGGCTATCGCCGGATGGAATCTGAATTTTGATGCGATGTGTGCAACTTCAAAACTCGCGCTTCGGGCTTGTACTGCCATTTGTGATGCAGACCCTAGCTCACCAAGCCTTTCGTCACCATCATGAATACATCCTCGAGGTTTGGCTCTTTGATGCCAAAATTACTAACCTCAACGCCTTGATTAACGAGCGACTTCAGCAAGGTCCCGGTCTCTGATTCTGGCGAGGCGAACTCAATGGTCACTTTTTGTCCATCGACTTGCACATCGCGAACATCGGGGTTGCTACGAATGATCGACAGGCCTTTGTCAAAGTTTTCGCCCATCTGAGCCACAACGGTTGGCGTGCCCTGAATCCGTCGGTAAACGTCATCGATTGGCCCATGCATCAACAGTTGTCCACGCTCAATGATGCCGATCGAAGTACAACAATCAGCCAATTCCGTCAAAATGTGACTGGAAATCAAAATCGTCTTCCCCATCCGGCGTAGCTCTTTCAGGAGAGCCTTCACTTCAACGCGAGCACGCGGGTCGAGACCACTGGCGGGTTCGTCAAGAATCAGGACCGGAGGATCGTGAACCAGGGTCTTTGCCAAGCAGAGTCTCTGTTTCATTCCGCGGGATAGACCGTTGACGTAATCGTCACGCTTGTAGGTCAGATCCAATAACTCCAGCACGTCTCGAATGACCTGCTTACGCTGGGTTCGGCCGATCTTATATGCGACGGCAAAGAAGTCCAGGAACTCCCAGACCTTCATTCCGTCGTAGACGCCAAACGCATCAGGCATATAGCCTACTGATCGCCGTACGTTCATTGGGTCGTTGATGATGCTGTGGCCGTTGACCGATCCTTCGCCGCGAGTCGCCCGTAACAGCGTTGCCAAAAAACGAATGGTTGTACTCTTGCCGGCACCGTTGGGGCCGATGAAGCCAAACATTTCGCCTTCCTCGATTTTAAGGTCGAGGCTTTCAACAGCTGTAAAGTCGCCGTAGTCTTTTCCGAATCCAGTAATTTCAATCATGTTATCTCGGGGTTGTCGTTGTTTTCACTAATCCAAATCAAGGAAGTTTTCCTCTTCCTGATCGATGTTGGATCGACCGCGATTAAATTCACTGACTGCGTTTTCGTCTTTTTTGCAGTCGGGCAAATCGGCGTGTTTTAAATGGACCAGAACAAGCAAGTTGTGCTTGGCCTGCGTTGCGGCCGGATTGTATTTGGTTTGGTCCAATTGCTGATTCGTGCGTCCAATCAACCGAACTTCATTGGGCCCCAGTTGCAGATTGCCGGTAACGCAACCAAACATGCCTGCCAATGTCGCCTCCGAGCCATTGACTTCAGATAGTGCTGAGGCCAACATCGATCTACTGACGTCAATCCTAGAAAGCGAACTCATTTTGTCTTTAAGGATCTGAGTCAATTGAGCCCAGTCTGATTGCAATTCCGGCACCGCCTTAAGCGTGTCGAGTTCAACAGGTTTGCCCAGTTCAAAGTTCTGGCTCATCCAGATTTGTTCGGCAACTTTCGCATTGCCAACCAATGCCTCGACTTTCCCCCATCCGTCTTGAATGGGGCCATCGAGCAATGAAAAATCCAAGCTCGCGTCATCGCCGGCTTCCAGGCTACCGATCCAAGCAAACTCGATATCGCCATTGCCGTTACGACGAACGACGCCAGCGTCTTCGACACCAATCAAAGTTTGATTCTTGACCTGTAGCAAGCTTTCATCTCCGGTCAATTGGAATGAACCGCCAACGTCCAGTATCATTTCGGTATGCAACAAGCCCGTTGAATTGGATCGAACGAGAAAGTTTTTTAAGTCCGTCGTCGTCGTGCGGTTCAGTTCAACTTTCTTGCTTGATTCGCCCCGACGGAAATCAGTGGTTAAGACATTTGCGAATGGTAGAGACTGTCCTGAAAGGTTGTCTAGTTCGACATTGTAACGGGTCGATAGCGACGTATAGAGAGCCGCGTAGTCGGTAAGGTGTCCTCGATCGTAGTCATCGTGCAGTTCCAGAACGCCGACATGCGTTACGCTGCGAACGAAGCCAATGTCCAGCGACGCATAGCGAACGACGATAAACGCTCCGACCAACGCGATAATCGGTGCTGCGATCCAGGCCCATTCAACTTTGCCGATCAAACGAAACAGCAACCAGTTGATCGGAACCAATACTAGCAAATAGAGCCCCAGCATTTTCATCACGAAGCTGGCAGACGGCGGCGTGATGCGAGCCGCTTTCTTCAACGTTTCTCTGGCTGCTGCAGCGACACCGCTATTGTCGTTCCAACCGGCGACCCCAGATTGTCGATAGGACTGGAAGCCACCATAGTGCAAATAGTCATCCTTGTTCCGATTGAGCCCTGTCCCGGGCAGTATGTACTGAGAACGTTCGCCCATCGAACCCATGCCGTCCATTAATGCCCGTCGATACGGCGAAGCGATGTCGTAGTCTCCAACGGTATCTTCGGTATGGACGCTCTTGGCGTTTTCCGGGGTCAGCGCAAGATCTCTGCTGACGAATCGAACCGTTGAACCAGTCAGTGGATCGTAGATCGAAGTCCGATCGTCAACGTACTTGAACGAGAGAGTTGCCAGGGCTTCAAGATTCGCAAATTTTCGAGCAGGCTTTCGCAACAGAGCGTTATGGAAAAAGCTGGAGAAACTTCGCCAAGCTTGGTTCATCTGTCGGTTGTTGATCGAAAAAGCGGTCGCGACGACACGGCCTCTTCCGATACGTCGCTCAATTGCCATGCCGCTGGAACCTTCGATAAAGTTCGATTCAATATGAGGCTTGAATCGAATTGCTGGCAGTGGCGTATTTTCCAGAACGACCAAGGCACGCTTCTCCGCCGGGTTCTTTGATGATGCGATCGACCAGTTCTTGTTCAGTTCTTCCAAGTCCGTTTTGCTCATCGTAATTGACTCTTCGAACTGGCCTGGCAAGTAATCAGCCAGGAAGCTGGACTGCAAACGGTCAAGACAGTCCGGCCCGCTGAAGATGATTTGGCCACCAAAGTGCAACCAGTCAACCAGTGCCTGTTGTTGAGCCCGAGACAGGTCATCAGGATCCAAATCATCCCAGATTAAATAGGCGATCGTCGTCCAGTTCAGCGCCTGGCTGGGCAATGGAATTGGGTTACCGTTCGTCGTCGGCACGATCGCATAGAACTCGGGCTCATCGCCGGTTGTTCCGCTTCCCGACGGCGGAACCTTCACACAATCCAGGAACGAAAGATACTTGAGCGAATCCGATCGGGACGAAAGCAACACGATGTGAAACTGGTAGTCTTCCAGCAAGTTGTGCGGTTGGCCAAAGTTGATTGCTGGTAAGCTTCCTCCGTTGTTGAATACATAGTTGACCGTGTTCATGCTTGCGGCGCCGTCCTTCCGCGGGAGGAAGACACTCGTCTCCAGTTTCTTCCAGTCGCCTTTGACCAAGTTCACCGGGCGTGAAGTCTGCACGAAGTAGTCCGTCCCTTCGATCAAGTTGGGACGGGTGGAGAGAGAGCTGGTCGTTTCGAGATAGCCATCTGCATTGAAGTTGTTGGCGATTGCCAAGAAGTCAATGCTTACCCAGTGACCGAGTTTTGTTTTGTTGAACCGAAACGCAGGATCCATTCGCGAAAGTAAGGCACGCTTTTTGTCGTCGTCCTTGGCTTCCTCCTCGATCTTCTTTTTCTCTTCGGGGTCCAGAGGATAGTAACCGGGCAGTGTTACGGGAGTCTGGATTTCGAAGTTTTCCTTTGCCTCCTTTTCTTCGGGCTTGTTGGCCGTATCTTCCAAGCAACCTTTGCAGCCAGTGATCAACAGGAACGTTGTCATCAGAACAAAAATCAGCACGCGTCTTGTCGCGATGGCAACACTGATGGAAAGCTTCATTCGTCAATTCTGCGACTTGAGGAACATGGGTAACCCTTTGATTCTAGCGTCTTGAGGGCAGCGAAGGGAAAGGAATAGGCATCATTCTTTTGCTGGCGGTTCTGAATCTTGAAACGTCAGCGACGCGGCAAGGAACGCGGCCATCACAATCATCGCGATCAGCGGTCGCTGATTTCCCAGTAGCGTCACCAGTTCACTTTTCGTTGATGGCAATGTGATGTTGGCAAGCAGCAGTAAGGTAAACGTGGCCGCCACAACGATAGGCAGCGACCTGCGAGGTTTCAGTTTCGTCGCGATGACCTGCATCGGGAAGAAGAGAAAAACGAGGTAGTGCCACCAGCAGATGCCACCACAGAAGAGCATTAGCACGATTAGCAGCGAGAGCTCAACGTTGAGGGCCTGCCTTTGCGGAACCGTTCGCTGGAAAAGCAAACGCCCGTAGAACGCAGCGATGAGCAACAGCCCAGTCACCGTGCCCACACGCAGAAAGAAGTCGCTTTCTGGATTTCCGGTTATCAGGGAGCCGATTTGGTGGAAGGCGTTTCCCAGCGTGAAGCATTCCGTTATCTCTTTTACCCACAGCGATATGGTGACAAGTCCGAATTCGATGAAGTCGCACCAATATTGAACACCCGAAAACCAGACGCCGGCAACAAGCGTTGCGACAGCGGCAGTCCCAGCGGCTACGCGCTGTGTAACCGAGTTTCCACTTCGCCAAACAAACCAAGGCAGCAATACCAAGGGGAAAACTTTCAGCAACGCAGCGATCGCAATAATCGCACACGCAGCCGGTCCGTGAAAACGGATTGTTTTCAACTTCGCATTCGTCTTTGGCAGCAGCGAGTATGCCGACAGCACCATTGCTAATAGTAAAAGCTGGGTCTGTGAGAAGTAAAAGTGATATTTGAGCATAGGCAGCAGCAGAAACACCACAAGGATAAATCCGAACCCGTCTATGCTGAGCTGATCCTTGACCAATTGCCAGGTCAGAAGCACAGCAACGACAAAACAAATCAGTTGCAAAATCGCCCATGCTACGTGGGCAGACGACGGTTTTAGCCTCGCGAATGGAGAAAAGAAGGCGATAAGTGCCGGGGGGTTTGTGGCCCGAACAACGGACTCATCGAACTCTTCCCAGCCGAGCTTTTCGTATTCGGGCACCAAATCGACTTGGTAGATGTCGCTTCCCTCCAGCCAAAGGTTGCTGGAAACGTAGTAATGAGCAAAATCCTGCTGCTCATTTCGATGTAATAGAAACGGGAATATTGCGAAACAGTTGACCGCAATGCTCACCAAAATCAGAAATTTGATGGCTCCGATGCGGCAAAGAGTTTGCCAAAGACCGTCGAAAATTGAGGGGCTGTCTTGGTGTGTGCCAGTTGGTTTGGACATCCGGTGCCATATTGTGTGTTGAGCCGTTCCTGAGAGAAAATTGTATCTGGCATTGGAAGATTCCAAAAGAGAATGGAAACTTTCATTTGGCAGGTCTCAAACTACAAACTTCCTTTCTTGGAATCGACATGAACGTCAATCGCCAGCGACTGCTGGATCGCTTTCTGCAGTACGTAGCCATCGATACCACCGCAAACGAGAACACTGTCGAATATCCCAGTAGCCCCGGCCAGCTGGAGATCGGAAAGTTGCTCGTTCAGCAAATGCTCGAGATGGGAATCGAAGATGCGGCTCAGGACGCCCACGGAATCGTGATGGGAACTGTTCCCGGCAACAAGGAGGCTCCCGTCGTCGCATTCAACTCACATGTCGATACTTCTTCCGAATCGAGCGGAAAGAATGTGAAGCCACAGATCATCGACGACTTCGATGGAAACGACATCACGTTGTCTGGCGATTCGTCGAAAGTCATCACGGCTGACGAGTGTCCTGAACTGCTGCTGGCGAAAGGCAAGACGATCATCACGACTGACGGCACGACGTTGCTCGGTGGCGACGACAAAGCGGGTGTCGCGATCATCATGGAACTGGCGAACATGCTGCTGGAGAATCCAGATTTCCCCCGCGGCCCCGTTAGGATTCTGTTCACTTGCGACGAAGAGATCGGCCGCGGAACTGAACATGTGAATGTCGAGAAAGTTGACGCGACCGTTTGCTATAACTTTGACGGCGGTGGCGAGAACGTCGTCGACAATGAAACGTTCTCTGCGGACATGGCGACAGTGATGATACAAGGAATCAACATCCATCCCGCGATGGCAAAGGATCGGATGGTCAATGCGATCCGTGTGGCCGCTCGTTTCGTCGAAGGACTAACTCTTGAGCTTTCACCTGAAAGTACTGAAGGCCGCGACGGGTTCCTGCATCCGTACGTCATTAAGGGCGGTGTCGACAAAGTGACTCTCCAAATTTTGCTCCGCGACTTTGATACGCCCAAACTGGAACAGTACGCGGATCTGCTTCACAAGAACGCGGCGGAAGTAGAGGAGGCGTTTCCGGGAACCAGAATCAAACTTCACATTCGCAATCAGTATCGAAACATGGGGGATGGTCTGGTGCGCGAACCGCGAGCCGTTCAGTTCGCCGTTGCAGCTCACGAAGCGCTCGGTCGCCCCTGCAAGCTGGATTCGATACGCGGTGGAACCGATGGTTCGAAGCTTACGGAGTTGGGACTGCCGACACCGAATCTTTCATCTGGCCAGCACAATCTGCATTCTCCACTTGAGTGGGTTTGCCTCGACGAAATGATGGCTGCCTGCGAAATTGGCGCGGAAATCGTACGCCGATGGAGCCAAGAACCCGCATAATCGGCCTTCTACCGCGATGTGAGCGAAACATGGCTCTGTTCGTGCGGTTAAACTTTAATAGAATCTTATTCGTTTCCCGAGACAAATTTTATCGATCCATGAACGCTCGCTTGCTTAGTTTCCTGTTCGCAATTTCGACCATGCTATTGGTCACGGGAGGAGCCTCTGCGCAAGAACAGAAGAAAGAGTCACAGGAAGAGCCAGCCGCGACAGCGAAGCAGGGCGAAACGAAACCTGTCGACAAGCATAAAAAAGAAAAGCCGCTCGAGACGAAGCAGCAGAAAGAATCATGCGTGCTGTTGAATATTGAGATGAAGGACATCTGCGGCAATGACGTGAATCTAAAAAAGTACGAAGGCAAAGTTGTTCTGATTGTGAATGTGGCCAGCAAATGCGGTTTCACGGGCCAGTACAAGCCGCTGCAGGCCCTGCACGAAGAGTTCAACAAACATGGGCTTGAGGTCGTGGCGTTTCCCTGCAATCAGTTTGGAAAGCAGGAGCCGTCCGATGAGCTGGCAATCAGCCGTTTCTGCAAGAAGAAGTTTGGTATTGAATTCGACATGTTTGCCAAGGTCGATGTCAAAGGCGACAATCAGGTTGAGCTGTTCAAGCAGCTGACAAAATGTGATCTTGCTCCTGCGGGTAAGGGGCCAGTCAAATGGAACTTTGAAAAGTTCCTGATCGGCAAAGATGGGAAACCATTCGCACGTTTTCGTTCGAACGTGGCTCCCGATGACGAAGTAATCGTCTCGAAAATTAGTGCAGCACTAGGTATCGCAGGCGACAAGAAAAAAGAAGATGCCGACTCTGGCGAAAAACATTCTAAAGAAGCCAAAGACAAAAACCTTAAAGACAAGAAAGCCGGCTAGGCCTGAAAGCCGCGCAGCTCAGTCGCAGTCGATTGGCATCGCTTCCCTATTTGAGACAGTAAATGCTCGAAGGATTTCCCGCAGTTGCAACTCTGCCCGTTCAATGGGGCGATCAGGATCTGTTTGGGCACGTCAATAACACGGTTTACTTTCGCTGGTTCGAAACGTCGCGTGTTGAGTACTGGTACAAGTCCGGATTGCAGGATTTAATGGCTCCCCAAGGACTTGGTCCGATCTTGGCTTCGGTGACTTGCGACTACAAAAAACAGATTCGCTTCCCGGACACGATCCAGGTTGCGGGGAGAATTGCGAAAATGGGTCATTCCAGCGTCACGCTCGAACATATTGTCTTCAGTGAATCGCAACAAGCCATCGCAGCGACTGGAAAATCGGTCATCGTGCTGTTCAACTATGAGAAACAACATCCGGTTCCCATCGAGGGCGACATCCGGGACGCTTTTCTGAAGTTTGACCCATTCGAGTAATGGTAGCGACATGATCCCCAGAAACCTCAGTGGTGAGCAGGCCGGAGTAACGGCTTGGCAAGAACTCGAGCTGGGTGCCGCGACCATTTCTGCGTTCGCCGAACTTTGTCGCCGATCGATCATTGCTCCACCGGAATCAGCGATCGATACCGAACTGCTTTCGGACGAAGCGAAAGCGATTCTTGTTTGCGGTGGTCAACGTGGAGTCGTCGATGTGCGGGCGTGCAAAGACGACTTCGATTCGGTTGAAAGGTTCTTGGCTATCTGCATTGAGGCAGAACTGGATTCGCATCTCCTGTTTTTGCAAAAAGATGACCCCGTTCAAACGGTCGCGTTTCTTGATGCCTTTGGAGAGCTCTGTCGTTCCGGCTTGGTCGTCCATCATCTGGGGCGAGATTTTTCGTTTTCGAAAGCCGGCTACGCATTCGCGAAGCAGCTTTGCGACGAAGGCGTTGCCGAATCATTGAGTTCGCTTTTGGATTTCGCGGCAAAGCTGGATCACTGATGCGATACTCAATGCAATACAAGCCCGAAGCGCCAGCGAGTGAATCTTTGCATAGGAGAACGATTCACTCGCTTGCGATTCGGGCTTGTATTCTGATATTTATCGTCCTGCAAGATTCGGTTTGTTTCGCTCAAGAGATCATCCTCCGAGACCTCACGCGAATTAGCGAAGTTCCAGTGACCAACATCGACGACGAGTTCCTGCACTTGGCCGACGGGCAGAAGCTGACTTGGGATCAGGTGCTGCAATCACGCGTCGACGCCCAGTGGCAGGAATCTCTGGACACTCACGTCAAGAAATTTGGGTTGCCACTCTATCGGTTGAAGCATCGTCTTCGCCAGTTAAACGTCGACGGCGCTTTCGACATCGCCAAAGACTGGTACGAAAACGATGCTCAAACATTCTCCGGTCATGAAGCAAACTTTTTGGTTTGCCGAGCCGTCATGATGGGTCGCATCCGCCGTGGAGAAAGGACCAGCGCCTTCGCATCCATGATCCGGGCGATTCAGCTTCAGGAAAAATGCTCGGCGACGTTTCTCGAAGCGTTTCCAGGGCTGGCTTTTGACGAGGATGAGCTAAGAACCGGCATCTGTGATGAACTTCTACCAGTTTGGGGATCGGTTGAAGAAACACAGTTAGCTTTGCGAAAGCTCGACGTGAATTTTGATCTTTCTTCGCTCGTTGAGGAATGGCCAGGGCTTGCTGTTTACCTTTCGTCCATGGCAGTGCACATCAAGCAGCGCGAGCGAATGACTGACTGGATTCCAGCCATGGGAGCCGTTCCGCAGCTTCGCCAATGGCAACGTGTTTTGGGAAGCGATCTACCAAGGACTCCGTTGTCTCGATTAATCGATGGATCTGAAGGAGCGCTTCGAGTCACAGCGATGTATTGGTGGGCGACTGCCCAAGAACAGCAAACCCCGAAACGCCAGCGGATGCTCACGCTGCTAAAAATTGTTGCCAATTACTCCCAGCAGTTTCCGATGCTCGCGAAAGAGGCGTGCGCGGAAGCGGTTGAACTGACGGACGACCCCGCGGAACAGGCAGCGATCGAGCGAATTCTCCGTCAATGAGCGGTGCCTTACAGTTGTGAGAAATTCGTTGGCTTCAGGTACCAATTCTGGATCTTCGAAACCGTATCCGCGTACTCTGGAAGATCCTTGATGGCCGCCCAACCTGGAGAAGCAATAAACGCTTTCCAGTGTTCTTTATGCGCCGCTTCGTTTTCCGCACCGAGCAGATAGATCAGGTTTGGGCAGTCCGGCCCAACCAATGATCGCCCGAAGAAAACAGGCCCAAGTTTGACATCACGCATCAACTGCGTCTCGCCATCGTCAAACATTTTGACTTTCCGACGCGCCGAGTCCATATTGTGGCTCTCATAAAGACGCAACTCGTAAATTCGATCTGGAGCAGCAATGTGGGCTGGCAACTCCATCTTAGGAATGCTGTCGAAAGCTGCGGTCAGCCATGAATCAATCCGGTTGTAAACAGGATCCTTCATATCTTGTCCAAACCACTCTTTGGATGCCTCGGTGAATTCCTTGTCGGCCGCCAACTGGATGTTCAATTCGGAAAATTGTTCTAGCGATTGATACGGAATCACCATGAACTCGGAATGATCGTTCGGGTCACCCTGATTCTGAAACACACCTACGTTCTTGATGTCCAGTCGAACAAGTGCAGGTAGCAGCGCACCTTTGATCCACGCTTCCAGCTGATTCTGTTTCTCAAAATCGAAGACTCGGTAAATTCGGATCTCGTAAAACTCTGCCATGTCGTTCCCTTTCAGTGGGTGTGTTTTGTTTGAGTTTGAATGTTGGGTTCACTCGCCCATCAATTTTTTGATGATTGGCTCCATTGCCTCAGCCCAGATTTTGTAGCCTTCTGTGTTTGGATGGAGCAAATCTGGCATGATTGATTTTGGCAAGTCCCCGTTTGCGTCGATGAACTTGTCGCTGACGCTCAAAAAGAAAACGTTTTCGTCGTCGGCAAACTTCTCAATCATCGCGTTGATCTCATCATTGCGCACGCGGTGCTTGCCTTGGGTGTCAGCGTCACGAGGAAATACGCCCAGCAGCAAGACCTTGGTTTCTGGCAATCGATTTTTAAGCTCTGACAAAATGAACTGGACACCCAAAGCCGTTTCGTCCGCTGGATCCATTCGGTGGCCCGTGTTGTTCGTGCCGATCATCACAACCGCCAGTTTGGGGCTGATGCCATCAATGGCTCCATGTTGAAGACGCCAAAGCACATGTTCGGTTCGGTCGCCACTGAAACCAATGTTGAGCGTGTTTCGGTTCTTGTAGTACTTTTCAAAAACCGACTTGCCACCATTCTCCCAGGAGTGCGTGATTGAATCGCCAACAAAGAGCAGGTCGACCTGCCCCATTTTTTCTTTTTCGGCAAGCTTCTCTTCGTGGCGAGGCATCCACCACTGCACTGCCCATTCTGCATCCTGAATTGCAGGAGTGATTGACTTGGGGGCCGGTTTCACGTCCTTGTCGCCGCGCCACAGCCATCGCATCGAGTCCGGCAAAATTGCTCCGCCGTGGATTCCGTTGTGAGCTTCTGTGCCGTAAACGAACTTGTAGTCGTAGTCCTTGAAAGCTAACGCCTTCGCCATCTGCTGGTTCGCAAGCGGCCAGTTTCCATGTTCGTTATCGAGATCTGAACTGCCGTCCTGCAGGAAAACTCGAATTGGTTTCTTTTCTGTTTTGCGAATGATGCCCGGATATGTGTCGCCGTGGCGAATGTTGACGAAGCTTCCAATGTGGCTGAGCACTTTTCGGAACTTGTCTGGCCGCTCCCATGCAACGGTAAACGCACAGATTCCTCCGCTGCTGGCGCCGCAGATCGCCCAGCGTTCAGGATCCGGGTCAATGTTGTACTTTTCTAGCACTGGAGGCAAGCACTCGTCCAGCAAAAACGTCGCATAGGCATCGCTGAGCGTGTCGTACTCGTTGGCGCGGTTTTCGGGTCGCGGACGCCAGCCTCGCTTCTCAGGAAGCTTGTCTTTCTTATGTCCCGGATCGACAAACACGCCGATCGTGACAGGCATCTCGCCACGAGCGATCAAGTTATCCATGACGACAGTTGCTCGGTATGATCCCCAACGGCTTGCGTAAGCGTGTCCATCCTGAAAGACCATCAGTGCAGCGGGCTTTTTCGGATCGTACTGCTTCGGAACGTAGACCGAATACCGTCTCACCGTCCCGGGAAACGTTTTGCTTTTCAGGATTTCGCCTTCAGTGATATCTCCTTGAGGAACGTCCTGGATGAATGAGTCCGGCCCGAACGTGTATTTTTGCTGTTCCTGAGCGACTGTCGTCCAGCCAAGTAGCGATGTGAAGATAATGGGTAACGTGACGACGAGAGGCAATGCGATGAAGATAAGGTGTTTCACTTTCATTTCCACTTTCAATGGGGTAACTGCCAGTAGGCTGACGGCTATTATATCAGGATTCATTTCGCATGCTTCGTCGTGCTTCACAAACCCTTAACCGGAATTATTCACGACGACGGGCGTCCAGTTGGCGATTTTGAACGATTCAAGGACAGTGGTGACAAATTTGCGAATTAATAAATTCACTTATCAGGTGAACTGTCAAAACAGCAACCTTTGAACACTTCGTCCACAACGAAACAGGTGTCTCCCGTTTGACGCCCACGCCTCGTGAATAATCCGGGCTTAAAGAACATGTTTTCCAAATCGCAACCAGAATCCATCTCGATTGTCGGAGCGGGCATCGCCGGTCTTGCGGCGGCTTGGAAAATTCGGCAGCTCGCACCCAAGACGCGAATCACCATTCTCGAATCGTCAGACAGCGTTGGCGGCGTTCTGCAGACGGAGCGGATCGATGGTTATCTAGTCGAAACCGCTGCCGATATGTTCACGTGCCAGCCAGCGATAGCGCTCGATCTTTGCCGCGAACTGGGGATGGAAGATCAACTTTTGACGACTGCCGAACCGGAACACAAGGCCTACGTTGGACTGGGAGATCAAGTTGTTCCGGTGCCGCAGGGGTTTTCATTAATGGTGCCGTCACAGGAGGCTTCGATTCTCTCATGGCCCTTGCTTGGCGAATTCGGAAAGCAACGATTGCTCGAAGAAGTCAGCGTTGTGGCACGTGACTATGAATGCGATTCTTCGGATGAGAGTTTCGCTTCGTTTGCGATCCGGCGGTTTGGAAAAGAGGCGTTCGACGTGTTGATCCAACCTTTGGTCAGTGGAATCTACTCGGCGGATCCGACCAAGTTGAGCATGAATGCGACGATGCAGCGATTTGTTGACATGGAAAAGGAGCACGGTAGCCTGATTGATGCCGTGCGAAAGAAGTCAGCCGCATCCGATTCAAAAGCCAGCGGAGCACGTTACAACTTGTTCCGCACGCCATGTGATGGCTTTGGCAGTTTCGTTTCGTCATTGGTTGATTCGCTACCCGACGTTGAAATCAAAACTGGCGTAACCGTTTGTGAGGTCTCACAGGATGAAGGCTCAGGCTGGAAGATTCATCTCGAAGGGTCGTCGGTCGACAGCGATGCGGTGCTTCTTGCAGTGCCCGCCCAAGTCGCTGCCAGTTTGCTTCCGTCGTTTGGTTTGCTTCAGGAAGAGTTGGCTGGCATCGAATCAACTTCGTGTGCAATCGTGGCAATGGGAATTGACCGCAGCGAACTGCCGAATGATTTCAAAGGCTTTGGTGTCATCTATCCGCATGTCGACGGAGGTTCGACGATTGCGATCAGTTTCGCCAGCAACAAGTTTGAAGGCCGGGCGCCGGAAGGGAAAGTGCTGCTCCGCTTTTTCATCGGTGGAGCGATGCAAGAAAGCCTCGTCGATTTGCCTGATGAAAAATTGGTTGAATTGTCGCTTCATCAGTTTGCGGCGTCATTCGGATGCCGTCCACAAGCAGAATTCGAACGAGTTTTTCGGTGGAAGAAAGCGATGCCACAGTATCATGTTGGCCATCTCGATCGTGTTGCACGCATCGAATCACATGTCGCCCAAATGAAGGGTTTCGAACTCGCCGGTAAGAGCTATCGCGGCGTCGGGATACCGGCGTGCATCGACAGCGGTTTCGCTGCGGCAGCCAGGATACTCGACGGTGTTGTGATTTGATTGGGTAACTTGTTTGCCCGTCGAAAATGGGGCTGGACAATTGCGATCAGGATTGCCATGGTTGCATCGATGCAGCGAAACGAATTGAAACGCTAAATTTGACAGATCGATATAGACGAATTTTGGAATATGGAACAACAACGCAAAATACTAACGCTTATTCTTGATGGACTGATGCGGCGATATCAGGAACGAGTCCCCGATGTGGCTCATGTGCTCGAGTTGATGATTGGGCAAAACCTGATCAAGACAGCCGCAGACATTGAAAACGATCACATCGCATTCCGGACATTGGGCGTTGAACACCTCGGGATTCAATCCTTCGAGAAGATTTTCCTGCACTGCGGTTACGAGAAACGCGACCCTTATAAATTCGAAGCGAAGAAACTGGATGCGTTCTGGTATTCGCCTCCTGAACCTCAGATGCCCCGGATTTTTGTCAGCGAGTTGCGAGTTACGGATCTTTCTGAGGAATCCCAGTCAATCATTCGCAGCTATACGGGCGAAGTGACGTCGGATCCGGTGGACTCATTGGATCTTAACGATGGCCATGCAGTCGATGCGTTTCTGCACAGCCCGCTTTGGCGGACGCCGAAATGGAGCGACTACAAACGCCTCGCCGAGGAAAGCGAATACGCCGCGTGGGTGATTTACAATCGATACTATCTGAATCACTTCACGATCAGCGTTCACAACCTGACGGAAACGCACAACACAATCGAGAAGTTCAACGCATTTCTTGAAGCTGGCGGATTGAAGCTGAACGATTCGGGCGGCAAAGCAAAAACGAGCGGAGACGGTTTGTTGATTCAAAGCTCAACGGTTGCCGAAATGGTCGACGCGGAGTTTGACGACGGCAATGGAGCAACGGAAACGCACTCCATCTCGGGCTCGTATGTTGAATTCGCCGAGCGTCGTGTATTGCCGGAGGCAGAGGTGACTGGTGGCATGCCAATCAGCCGCGAACAACGTCGCGATGGTTTTGAAGCCAGCAATGCCGACAAGATTTTCGAGAGCACCTACAGCGATCAAACGGGAAGAAACGAACAATGAAAGTTCTGTTGGACAAGCTGCAAATCGCTGCACACAACTATGGTGGATGCACGGGATCCAACCAATGGATCGGCGGTGGCGAAAAGCTGACTTCCTTCTCACCGACAACCGGCGAAGCAATCGCTGACGTCGAAATGGTGAACGACGCCAGTTACGACTCGATCGTCGACCTGTCGGTCACAGCCTTCGAAAGCTGGAGGGCGGTTCCCGCTCCGCTGCGCGGGCAACTAGTTCGTGATCTTGGTAATCGATTGCGGGAACTACGTGAGCCGCTTGGAGAACTGGTTACGCTCGAGATGGGGAAACTCAAGGCCGAAGGGGTCGGCGAAGTCCAAGAGATGATCGACGTCTGCGATTTCGCAGTTGGGCTCTCCCGCCAACTCTGCGGCAGCACGATGCATTCCGAGCGTCCGGGGCATCGCATGTATGAACAATGGCATCCGCTTGGACCGATCGGAATCATCAGCGCGTTCAACTTTCCCGTTGCTGTCTGGTCGTGGAACGCGGCGCTTGCTGCAATTTGCGGTGATACGATGACGTGGAAGCCTTCGCCGCAGACGCCTTTGACGGCCGTTGCGGTGCAGCACATTTGCAACGAAGTGATGTCGGATCACCGCGTCTCTGGCATATTCAATCTGGCGATCGGAGCCAACGATTCGATCGCGCCGCGAATGGTGGCTGACCGTCGATTGCCTTTAATCAGTTTCACAGGTTCCTCTGCGATCGGAAAACAGGTTGCTTCTGTGGTTGCCGCGCGGATGGGCAAGACGTTGCTGGAACTTGGTGGCAACAACGCGATCATCGTTGAACCGGACGCCAACATCGAATTGGCGGTACGGGGCATCCTCTTTGGAGCCGTCGGAACCGCTGGACAACGTTGTACTTCGACGCGTCGCGTATTCGTGCACGCGTCGATTGCGTCTCAGTTGACCGACGCGCTCGTCGCCGCCTACGGACAAGTCTCGATTGGCGATCCACTGGAATCGGGAACGTTGATGGGGCCACTTATTACAAGTCAATCAGTTGATGCGATGACTGCTGCGATCAACTCCGCGGTTTCCCAGGGCGGCGAAGTTATTTGTGGCGGAAACGTTTTGGCTGACCGGCCCGGCAATTTTGTTGAGCCGACGATCGTCCAAATGCCATCGCAAACCGCACAAGTCCACGACGAGACTTTCGCGCCAATCCTTTATGTGATGAAATACGATTCACTTGAGGCTGCGATCGCATTGCAGAATGCTGTCCCGCAAGGACTCTCTAGCGCGATTTTCACGACGAACTTACAGACTGCCGAAAAGTTCTTGGCAGCGACCGGATCAGATTGCGGAATTGCGAACGTGAACATTGGCACCAGTGGAGCTGAAATCGGCGGCGCTTTCGGTGGAGAGAAAGATACCGGCGGCGGTCGCGAATCCGGTTCCGATTCCTGGAAGCTGTACATGCGACGGCAAACAAACACGATCAATTGGTCTGACGAATTGCCTTTGGCACAGGGGATCGAGTTTGGATAAGAGTTTCCATTGACAACGGCTGGCCAGCAGCAGATTCGTCGCTCTAGCGCAAAACAGGAGAGAATCCGGCGTTAATATCAAGATAGCGGAGAATAAGACTACATTGCCTCATCGCAACTGATATCGTCAAAGACTGCTGCAGATCCAAAAATGATGTCCTTTAGTTGACGAGTGCTGGAGGGAAGCGATGGCGTACGTTGAGTATTTCTGTCCGTCTTGCGATCGGCGGATCCAAAACCCTCGCGAAGTCGAGGAGTTGACTTGTCTGAGCTGTAAAAAGTCCGTTCAGCTGATCAAGAAAGGGATTTCGAAGGAGGCTGCGCTAAGATCACGGAGACGAGCCCCGACCGGCTCCGGCGGTTCTGGAATGAGCCCTTTCGCGACACGCATTTTCCGTCGGCAGGCAACGCTTTTTCCGCTATTGGGTTTTATAGGTCTGGCCTACGCTGGCTACGAATGGTTCGCCGATCCGGCGAGCGAAATGAATCATCTAGTCGTGATCGGCATCTCGTTGGCGTTTGTCTTCTACGGTGGCATGCTTTTCTTTGTTTGTAAATCGCGAACAAAGTTTGGTCGATACAATTGAATCAATCGGCCGTAGTGGCGCGAAGTTTCGGAATCAATCCCGAGTTCCGCAGCGATCAAACCTGAATTAGAATGTAGGTCGTTCGCCCAGTTCTCCGTCGGAGCCCACCTTGATTCAATTCGGGAAGATAATTCTGTTCTCAAGCGTTCTGCTGGTCTGCATTTCGCCACCGACGCATCTCGCGAAGCGGACTTTTTCTGCTGAGCCAGTCTCGATGGTGCAAACGCCGGAATCGGCGTTTGCTGATTCCATCGCCGACAACGAGAAAGTCGAACCGCCAACGATTTTGCGAATGCTCTTTGGGGGCAACGTTTTGGGTATGGTGATCGTATGTCTGATCTTGCTGCTTTCAGTGATCAGTCTTTTTGTCATCAGCGAAAACCTCTGGCGAATTTCAGCCAGCAAACTCATGCCGGACAAAGTGCTTTCTGAACTGGAAGCCCGAATCGTTCACGGCGACATTACGCAAGCGATGGAGCTGTGTCGCCAGAAAGCCAACTACTCGATGTCGACAGAAATCATCCTGTCCGGCTTGCAACGATTCCAGGCCAGTGAGTTTGGCTATGCGGAGTACCGATCAGCTGTCGAAGAAGCCGGCGAAGACGTCACCGGTCGGCTCTATCGTCGCATCGAAATTTTAAATGTCATTGGAGCCATCGCACCGATGCTCGGTTTAACCGGAACCGTGATCGGAATGATCGAAGCCTTTACAACGATCGCCTCTCTGGAAGGCATGGCCAGACCGCAAGAACTCGCCGGCGGAATCGGTCAGGCATTGATCACCACGCTGTTGGGTTTGCTGGTTGCGATTCCGACGATGGTTGCGTTCAGTTACTTCCGCAATCGGATTGACTCAATCGTTGCCGAAGCGGGTAAACGCATCGAACAAGTCATGATGCCGCTAGGACGAAAAAAAACCAAGTGACGCCCCACGGGCGCAAGAAAACCAGATGAAACTTTCCCGTAGTCGGCCACATCACACGCTCGCGTTCAACATGACGCCAATGATCGATATCGTTTTTCTTTTGATCATTTTCTTTATGACTGTGTCACAGATCACGCGAACGGTGGACCATCCAGTTGAGCTTCCGCGAGTCGTCGAAGGGGCCTCCGAATCGAAAACGGCGACCGTGACGATCAATCTAAACGAGAAAGGGTCGGTCATTGTGGCCGGGAAAGTGCTGTCGCAACAGGAAGTCGTCAGTGCTTTACGGGCTCAGTTGGAAAAGATGGACAACGACCCGGACAGGATTCGGATCCAGATTCGCTGTGATCGAAACTGCCTGTCCAAGTTTGTCAACCAATTGGTGAATCGTCTTTCGTCGATGGGTTTCAAGAAAGTTCGCTGTGCTGTGGCCGATCAGTAGTCACCAACGTATCTTCACGTAGAATGAGAATATGAAGCTCAACAGTCGACATGGTCAACAGCATCGGCGGCTCGAGCTGTCGATGACCAGCATGATCGACGTCGTGTTTTTGCTGCTGATATTTTTTCTTGTGACCACCACCTTTGTCCGGCCCGAACAGCAGTTACTATCGGCAATCCAGTCCAATGAACGCGAAGCCGCCAAAAAAGAATCTGTCCTCGAACCAGCGCTGGTCGATGTACAGAAAGTTGGTGGCGATGTTGTGTATCGTATCGGAGCGATCACGACCGACAATGTTGCTGAAATCAAGCGCCTCCTGCAAGGGTTTGAAAACAAGAGTGAGGGAGCCTGGGTTCGCGTGGCCGATGACGTTCCGTTTGAGTACGCGGCTCAGGCGATCGGAAGTTGCCGTGCCTCAGGGTTTTCGGCGGTTGCCTGGATTCCGGCTGAGTGAGGGGCTGGCAATCGTGTTCCTGCTGTTGGCGGTTCAGTCGCTGCCCGGACAGATCGACGATCACGAGAACGCTGTACTTGAAACGTGGCGGGCGGATAGGAGGCTGGATGATCTTTTGCTCGAGCATCTGGAAACTCGCCTCGAATCAGCCACCAACTCCAGCTCTCGCGAAGAGATCGCGAAGCGATTGGCGACGCTCTACGGTCAGAAGCTTCTTTCGCTCGACAAAGATCCACTGCCGCTACTGAAACGAACTCGAGAGTTGATTTCGCTCTATCCGCGTTTTGAAACGGGACGACTACGCGTTGCAATGTTGCACGCCAGATACCTTGATAGCGAGAAAGGGTTTTTGAATTCGATTCGCGAAGGTGGAAAATTCGCGGAAAGAGAAGATCTTGAATCGTCTTTGCAGACTTTGTTCGGGGATCTCTCGAACGCACTGTCCGCGTTGATGCGGCGGTCGGAAGAACTGTTTGCCGCCGGTCAGTTGAATCGCGATCGTCGCCCCTTGGATGCTCAGCGGCAGGCGGTCGAAGCCGAGGCCCTGCATTGTCAGTTTCTGGCTGGATGGAGCAGTTACTTTTTGGCCATGTTGCAAAAAGATCGACGATTCGAATTGCTCGAACAATCTGAGTTGCGATTCCGTGAGTTTCTTCAGCTTGATCAGCAAACGTTATTGAGCGACTACGATTCGCGCTGGTTCGATTTTTCATCAGCCTGGCACATTCGGGCCATGTCCGGTCTTGCTGCGATTGCTTTGGCCCGAGGAAACGAATCGCAGGCGTCGTATCTTTACTCGTTGATTGAAACAAACGCGGTGACTCAGGAAAGTCGCGAGGCTGTGATTCGGTTTCGTTTCCTTGGTCACCGCTACTGCGGACAGTTCAAAGAAGCGTCAAACGTATTACGAAATCGAAAGGCGATTTCAGAGATGTCCAAGGCGGGAAAAGTTGGACTGTGGGCGACGGTTGCTGATGCCTCGCGTTCGGCTCCCAACGCGATCGAATTAAATCAACTGGCTTTGCTCGGTTTGACTCGGGAAATGTCTGGCGAACTTCTGGTGACTGAGTTCGAAAAAAATGCCCTGCCAATGAAAACAGACTCCTTTGAGTCTGCTTGGATCGCCGGATACGTTCAGTTTTGGAAATCGGAAAAAGGCGATCAATCGGCGACAGGAAATGCCAGACAGCTTTTGCAAAAAGCGATCGTCCTGAGTGCAACGCAACAGCCGCCGCCAGATCCACAGGATGTTGCCCGCTGCCGATACTTGGTGGCGTGGTTGAAGCTGAAGCGTCACGACGCTGAGGTCGCGGTAGGCATGTTCAGCGAAGTCGCTGAAACGTTGGCCTCTAGTGATCCGCAGCTTGCCAGTGAGTCAGCGTGGATTGCGGCAAAAACCGCAATTCGACTTGGAAGCCGTGATCCAAACCGAAGCAATGACGCATGGAACATGCTTGAGCGGTTTGTGCGAGCATGGCCAGATTCGCCGCACGTAGCGACTGCCAGTTTTGAAAAATTGAAAATTGAGTTGCGTGCGATGCCTCCGAGGGACGCTATTCGGCGATTGAAGAATATCTCGCCCGACGACGAAAACTATGCAGATGCACTTCTGGAGACGGCAGCCCAACGCTATCGAATATGGCAAAGCAATTCTGACGACAGTGAATCATTGGTCAGTTTGGTAAATGCTTGCAGCGATGTTGCTTCAACACGATTGACCACGCCAGGTCAAAAAATGCGAGCCCACTTTCTGTTGGTCGATGCCCTGCTGAGAGCTTCTGCGCCAGACTTTGAACAAGTCAATCTTCTACTTCAGCGTTCGCAATTGCTCCTCGAGTTTGTGGAGGACCGTGCAAATGCCTCGGTAGAATTGCTGTATTATCGAATGCAGATCGGACAACAAACGGAGGATGACGCGTTAGCAAACATTGCCGCGGCGGAGTTGATGGTGTCTGGAAAAGGCACTCGTTTCGAACTGCCTGCTTTGATCCGAATGGCACAGTATCTGGACTTGGAATTGGCTGACGCTGATGCCACAGAGGATCGACTAAGGTCAGCAATTGAAACGTACCAACGATTGTCTGAGCTGCTGGGTCAGAACGAGGAACGGTTAAAGTCATCTGCTAACGCTCGCGTTGCCCATGCACGGCTTGGCGAGCTTCAACAATTGGCCGGCCAATCGAAAGAAAGCGAACGAATCTTTCAGTCGCTCGTCGACTTCTTTCCGGGCAATGCAAAGTACTTGCGGAACCTCGCCGTCGCAAAATCTGGCCGCGATGAACGAGGAGCCAGCGACATTTGGAAGCGACTTGCTTCAGGCAGTGAAGCCGGTAGCGAACTCTGGTTCGAATCCAAATGGCAGCTCGCACAGATCCTCTCGAAAACGGATCGCCCATCGGCAGTTCAATTGCTGAAGCAGACGATGCAGCTCGGCGGGGAAATGCCGGAAGCCTGGAGGCGAGCTTTTGAGTCGTCTCTTGATGAACTCAGTCGCGACGGAGGCCAGTGATGTCACAGGACGATCAAAACCTAGAGCCGCGTCCAACAAGAGATTCTCGCCTCGACGCGTTCTTGCGACAGGCCAGCGCGATCATCGCAGCCGAGAAAGGACTCAATAATGTCGCCAAAGCAAAGCTTGACGAACTTGCACAGCGGCTCCATTTGACGGACGAGCTCTTTGAAACGGGCTTGCAGAAACTCCAGGATTCGAATTCGCCGATCGGAGAGCTCACGGCATACGAGCAAGGGTTTCTCAACTTCCTGACCAAGGAATTTCGCCGCATGCCGAAAGGTACTGTGCTTTCAATCTCCATCGAAGAGAAGGCGATCGCCCACGCGAAAGAGAAGTTCGAGATCCCGGCTTATCGTGCTGAAAAGTTGATTGAATTTCAAACGCGAGAAAGCGGCTTCGGACGAATGTCGCGATCAGATGCCCGAGATTATGGTCAACAGATAATTCTTGATTACGTCGGCGAACAGCTGTCATTGGACGAGCAGACTGAGAAAAAAGTGTTCCGCATGGGGCGACGTTGGGGTTGTTCGCAAGAAGAAGTTGAAAAACTGCTCCGTGATAAATTTTCAGAAAACCGCCGCGCTGCAAAAAGTGAGCAACGACGACCGGTTGTGCTTGGCGTGGCAACACTCGTTTGCGTCATTTTGATCGGAGGTGCGTCCTCGTGGCTGGTCACGAATCGGGAAATGATTTTTGGAAAACCGATTGTCAAAACAGATCCAGTTCCGGTTGTCGATGATCCAGTCAAAGAGCCAGTGGTTGCTGCAGCGTCAAAATCCGAACTTGAATATTTATTTCCGGATGATTACGACTCATTGACTTCGGAGAACTCGAACACTCGTGGCGACGCAATCGCGAACATTGCAAATCAGATCGTGAACTCACAGCATGATATGAGCCGCCAAGTTCAGTCCGTCAAATCATGGTTTTTTAAGGAGTCAAATCCTGCCGTCGCCAATCGTTTGGTGCAGGAAGTCGACAGAGCGCTCGGCGCGGAACCTGAAACGAATCGCAACGATGCGCTCGGCGTACCGTATCGAGCCGCCAAGATGGCGATAGAAATCTCTCACGCAAACGTGATCGGAAATCCAAATCAACAGCGAGCCGAAACGTTGGCTGTCGTCTTGGAAAATCAGACCGGTATCAATTGGCGGGATCGATCCGGCGCAGGAGCAAATCCGATCGACACCGCGATTGCGATCCGACAATGGAATCAGCTGATCCAGAATGCTTGGACGTCCCCGGGGCGCAGTTCGATTCTTGTTGAACCGTTGTCCGAAATAACGAAAACAAAGTTACCTGTTGAGGTTCACAAGCAATTCATGGATCGCAGTGTTCGCACGGTCATCACAGCAGATAGGAATCAATGGAGAAACATGCGAAGTCCCATCTTGGATTCGATCGAATCGGCTGATGAAGTTCAGCGAATGGAATGGGTCGATGTTTGGTTGGACCAGTTCGATGGCTCGGTTGGGTTTCGGGAATTCACAGCGCCGTTGCTTGCCGTCAGCTTCGTCGAAACCCGGATGATGACCGCCCGGGAATACGAAACGCTGCTCCGGTCGGCGCGATCTGATTGGCGAAACAGACAACTCCGCCCTGCCCTTCAAAGACATCAAGAAATTGGCGAAAAGATTTTGCGATTGAAGCCATATATTTCTTCGACGGGTGACGCCAAAGCGAATCCGGATCTTGTTTTTCAGGCGGCATCTGCTGCGAATCTTTGCCTTGAAGCGATCGCAATTGCCAAAGCCGGAAGAGGTGGCGACGATTCAGCTTGGAGCGATGTCGATGTTCAGCTCGAACGATTCGATCAGCGATTGAGGGATTTCGTTTTTCTGGAAGAACCACAAAACAATGGAGTTCCGAATGTCTCGTCGGCGGGTTTCGACACAACCGCACGTGATCGAGCATTGAGTGCGTTTGCTTTTCGATCGGAGTCCAATCAGGCCAGTCGCCTTGCTGCGATCGAGCGACTTCCAAAGATTGCCGCACGGTTCGATTCGATTCCGCAACCCATGGCAACGGCATTGGCGATCTATTTGCTTTCGCCGATAGAATCCGAGGAATGGCTTCAAATGCAACGCGTGCTACCAGATCTTGCAAAGTGGCCGCGACTGGTGCTGGCTATTTCGGATCAGCTGCCCAAATCGACGGCTCCGATGGATCAAGTCATGACCATGCGCAGCGTGCTGACGGGAAACAATAGGGACGCCGCCCTCGATAGCCAATGGCGAGACGAACTGAGCCTTGAGTTGTTCAAATTTGCTCATGAATCATTGATGTCGGATGAAGGGATCGATCCAAACTCCTCCGACAGTGACTGGATCCGATTGGAGAAATACCTTTCATCATCTTATTATCGTCGCAGTATTTTGCTGGGTGGAGATGGTTTGGCCAATGATCGGTCAGCATTGAATCTTGCGAAGCAATGCGTCAAAGCAGTCAGTAACAATCAAGCGGCAACCGAACGCGCTATTGGGTTGGTCGAAGCGTCGACCGAAAACGAAATGGAGCAGATTGTGTTGCTCAATCGGTTGCTGACGCAGGAATTGGAGTCAACCGGGCAGGCCTCGCTTGGTACCCGCCTGCTAAATAGCGAATTGAACTTACTGATGAAATGGAATCAACGGCGGGAATTGCAGTTGAAGGAGTTGCTGGATGAAAACTAGACTCAAGGTATTGACCTTCGCCCTAATGATGCCGAGCTTTTGTTCCAACGTCGACGCGGACACGGTTTGGTTAGTCGGCGAACAAGAGCCCGTTTATGGTGTCGTCGAATCAAGCGACGAAAGTTCGATTCGCTTTCGCCAAACGGCTGACGGAAAAACATTTGAATCCGTTTTGCTCGACCGCACTGCCATTGTTTTAATCGTGTCCAACTTCGATCGTCAGCGGCTGACCGCGTTGGTCCCCGGTGACTGGCAAACGTGGCACCAGTACGCAGAAGAGCTCATGTCACAAGAGCGGGATCCCGTAGCGAGGAATCTCGCGATGCGTTTGCTCGTGATCGTTGTCGGGAACTCTTCGAATGCGGAACAACGTGACGCTGCCCTCGCAGATCTAATTTCGCTGGCACGAAACGATGATGAATTCAAAAAACTCCAGCGAATCCGCTATTTGGAAACGGGCGTTAAGCCACCGCAGCTGAAAAAATCTCAGCCTGAGGCAACATCGAGCCCCGTCGACCGCATCGACGCGATCCAACTGGTTCAGTCAATCCGAAACGGCGAATTGATTGACGAACAGCTTCGTAACGAACAGCTCAAAGCGACGATCGATACTTTTGAAAACGCTTGCTCGTGGCAAGAGCTGGTTCGAATCTCAAAATCGAATCGAATCGACGATCAACAACTACGAAGTCTTGTCGCGTTAGAATATCAGTTGCGAATCAGCGACGCTGCGCCAGCCAAAAGCAGAGCTGCCGAAACTTCGTGGCATCTACTTGCAGGTCGCGCAGGGACGAGTTCGCTTACGTTGCCCACGATCGAAAATGTCACGGAGTTTGACCCAAGTCAAACCAGCTTCGTTGATGGCAAATGGATCCAACGGTAGATAAATCGGACTCTATTTTCTTCGCCGCCGGACTCCAGCCCCCAGCAATCCGAAGGCAAACAATGCAGCAGGACTAGGTTCAGGAACTGCGGAGATGCTCACGTTCCAGCCAACGGTTTGCTCAAGCAAGACAGCATCCAATCGCCACCAGTCGAGCGTCAACGCTTTCGTTGCCGGTTGTTTCGTGCCTTGAATGCGTCTTTTCGTTTCTTGTCGCGAGTCTGCTTTTTTTCAGATTTTTGAGCCCTCGTTTTCTCAAGTTCAATCAACTCAAGTTCAACCATTTCGGGCGTCTCCATTGTGATCTCACCGAGCTTCCCGCCTCGAAACTCAGTGATCAAGATTCGGGAAACGCGTTCGTAGTTCACGACGGCATTCTTACCGAGGCAACCTCGCTTGTGGCCGATCGCATCGAACAGTTCAGCAACATCTCGCGGAACTGCGTCCAAGCCAAAACGTTCGACGACTCCATCCGGATAGTGTTCCAGCAGAAACTTTCCGGCATAGGCTGCGACTTCTTCGTAGTCGAGCGCCGTATCCTTTACCGATCCGACAGCTGCCAGCCGAAAACCACTGTGTCGGTTCTCAACGTTGGGCCAAAGCATGCCCGGTGTGTCAAAGAGCGAGATTCCTTCTCCGATGTTGATCCGTTGTTGGCTTTTCGTAACCGCTGGTTCGTTGCCAGTTTTCGCAATCGTTCGCCCGGCAAGCTTGTTGATCAAAGTTGACTTCCCGACGTTTGGGATTCCAACGACCATCACTTTGACGAATTCTTGGTCCGCGATCATTTTGAGGCAAATCGATTTGATGCCCATGATCTGAGGAATGTTTTCAGTTGTAATGGATTTCGCACGAACGCCTTTTTTCGATTCAAACCACTTTTGCCAAACTTTGGTTCGCTCTGGATCCGCTAGGTCACTCTTCGTCAAAACCTTCAGCACCGGTTTGTCACCCCGAATCTCCTCCAGCATCGGGTTCTGGCTGCTGAATGGAATCCTCGCGTCGAGGACTTCGATCACCATGTGGACTTTCGGCAGCCCCTCACGAAACTGATTTCGGGCTTTGTTCATGTGGCCCGGAAACCACTGGATGTTTTCGCTCATTGAATTCTTCGTCGCACCAAATAAAAAAGCGGCCGTACTGAATGATCCAGCCGCAAGTTAGTTTAGCAGGAACTCGGTCCAAATCGGTCAATTACTTGGCGTGTCAATCGAGGAACCGTTTCTCAGCGTGACGTCCGCCAAAGCCGAACAAGATCACTAAGCCCAGTTCGCCTAAATTGAGCTTCCTCGCAACATCGACCCGCAGGTCATCAAATTGCTTGGGCGGAGAATCTGCAACGCCTCGCTAAAACAGCTCTCGGTCGCAACCGTGTTCCCGGGGCGGTTCAATGAGTGTATCGAAATTTACGGTAACAAAGCCAGTTGCCTGACCGCCGAATCGCTCGCGCTCATTTCCTCGATGAAAAACGCAGCCAAAGATCGACAAAATGATCGCTTCGACATTCGTTGCGACAAACATGGAGGCCGCAATCGGTATGCTCCGTCACTTCAGGAGTACTTCGGCGAATCGTTGGTGACGATTGAATAAGAAAGCCGTCTGTGCAGTCGCTACACGTTCAACAACGACCGAGCCACGATTCAGTTTTCATCCAAAGGTGAATCGTGGTTGCCGATCGCTCTCGCATCGATGTGTGCGAAATATGTTTGCGAAATTTACATGCTGAGTTGGAATCGCTTTTGACAAATTCACTTGCCACACCTCAAGCCGACCAAGGCTATCCTGTGGATGCGAAACGATTTAAAAAAGACATCGCAACGATGCAAAAGAAAATCGGAATCTCGGATGAAGACATCTGGCGCATCCGCTAGTCCTTCTCCGATCGCTCAAGGGACCGCCGCGATGTGACGTTTCGCATCGCGGATCAGCTGCGTAGCTTTATTTCTGCGATGGTGATCGCATCGCCCATTATCTCGTTCTGTCCCACCTAGCGAAAAAGCCTCCTCGATTCTTAAAACCGAGAAGGCTGATAGATCAATCCGTTCTGATGATCTCTATTGAGTAAGAATGGTTGGCAGGTTGTTGGCGATTTCTTCGAAGATTTTCGACAAACCTGCACCTGAATCGGTGTGGTAGTGCTTGCCGCGACCGTACTCGGCAACACTGGCCATCTTGCTCTTTCCGTTTGCTGAAACGCCTGGCGTAAACGTGATCGTGTGAACGATCACGTCCTGATTGGCAAGTTCATCTCGGGCAACATCAACGGGGTCGTCGCCGGTGTTGCTATCGCCATCGGTCAGGACAACGATCGTCTTCGCGGCAAAGGCTCGCGCTCTAGCGTTCGGGTCGTCGTCTGTCATGTTCCGAATCAAATAAGCTCCCTCTCGCATCGCATCCCCGATTGCGGTGCCAGCGTAGGGGCAGATCGTGGGAAGAACTTCCCGAATGGAAATTGTTGATCCTTCGTACGGCACGTTGTAGCCCGGCTCGCTACTGTCGTTCACATATGCAGCCGGGAATCCATCGTCCTGCAGGCCGTAGTCGAAATCAGGATTCTTGTTACTGTTCTGCGTATCAGGCGATGCATTGAATGGCAGAATCGCGATTTGCTCCTTTTGAACCGTGCCGTCACGAACGGTGCCATCAGGATCAACTCCGCCACCAAGAACATTCAGGAACACGCTGACACCGCGTTCAAGGTGATACCATCGGCTGTACGCGGGAGCCTGACGACTATTGATTTGATACGAGTAGCTAATGTTCGAGTCGTTAAGCTTGTAACGGTACCTATAATCATGGGCATACACAGCCATGTTCACCGTCAATTTCTCGCGTTGCTCAGCAGTCGTAAGTCCATCAGTCCACGCGTCCGGTTCATCGCCCAGCGTATGCTGGTTGTTCTGGTCACGCTCCAACCAGTAAATCACATTCTTTGCATACCATCGATCGTACAGGCCATCCGTTGCGTCTTGGTATTCGCCGTTAGTGATCTTGTAATAAGTTTCCTCGTTCTCTTCAGAATGCACTTGTTGGTTCGAGTAATTGAGCCGGTAATCATTGCGTGATGGAAAACTTGGGTAAACAACGAACTCTGCCTCAGTCATATAAGGTCCGTGTGACGAGTTGCTCCAGCCGCCCGACGAGTCCTTTCTTCGCCACTGAACGCGGTATTCATAAATTGTTTCACTTTCGACGGTGTACGTTTCTTGACTGAGATCATAAAGCGTATCTGCAAGGAGCTCTTCATCTTCGAAGAAGAGCATTGAGCCCGATCGATCGAGCACCAAGACCAAATCGCGGTCAACCTGTGTTGAAACTGCGTCGGCTCTGACCGTAAATGTGTCCGGCATGCCTGCCGCCCTGAATGCGTGAGGCAGTTCTATATCGTTGCTAATGATTCGAAAGCTACTTGGAATCTGGTTGCCGATCGTGGGCTGAAATTCATATGACGCCAAGGTCCCGTTGCTTCGTACGATTCGTGCCGAACGGCCAAACTGCATGTCAGATTCTGTGATTGTCGCAGGGTCACCTGCAACCTGATTCATGGCCGCAATCACAGCCGCAAAATCAATCACTTCTACTTTTGTTTCGGCCAGAGTCTGCACTGAGCCATCTTCATTGAGGACTGGTGTCCCCAATCGACGTCCTCCGGCGTGGGCAGCGGCATCGACCGCGATTTGCATTTCAGTATTGGAAAGCTGGATATATGCAAAGTTGATTGCGATCGCACTGAAAATAATCAGCACTGGAAGGAGGATAGCGAATAAGGGAATGATTGCCCCTCGGCGTTGATGAATAGCTTTTTGCATTGGTTTCTCCAGTTGCGTCAGTACCAAGTCAATCCATGTTGCTGGTTCAGCAACAAAAAACGTTGTTGTGAGGTGTTGTCAGTCGATCTACTTTATCAATCTGCGTAAGCTTCAGCCGGGTTGAAAAATCCGCTATACCGCTCGGAACGGACACGAATTCTTGATCGGATTTCCCTGTTGTTGACCCACTCTGAAAAGAACGTGGGAAGCACAATCGTCGCGTTGGCAAACGGAACACTTGCTTCCACATGAAATTCCACGGCCTCACTGTCGAATTCGCTGGTCGTGTTGACCGGCAGTACGTGACCGTCGTTGTCAAGATAAATTTGCCCGACGATGATGGCATTTTCCGCAGGTTCAAAGCCGAAAAGACTCAGATAATCAACGACGGCTTGAATAGTGTCCTCTCTGGTCGCGCCTTCAGTCATTGCAAGGCGACCGGCTCGATAGACCGAATTTTGGACGACGTGTCGAGCAAGGCTGAGTCTCGCAAAGTCCATGCTGATCACGGCGAAAAGAATGAAAATCGGAATGACCATCGCGAATTCCACCGCAGTTGCTCCGCAACGTTCCGGCCGACGGTTAGATCGTTTCAATCGAAGTATTTTCAACATGGTTTTGAAATCAAAAAATTGGTTCAGTTGACGTTAATGTTTCCATCGGGTTTATCGAATTCACGCACCATCGTGGCGCTCGCCTCGATTTCGCGATTAAGCAAGTGCTCAAAGACGGGCGTTGCGTTTTCACCTGACGGCGCCACAATCCGCACCGTGATAGGTTCCAACGCGTCAAGATCCTCGACTGGCAAGCCGTCTCGAGTGATCAGAAAAATTCCGAATTGGTCTCCCGGCTGTGCAAACTCAGTCGTGGAAGCTTCGCCAAGGCTCACGTTCCTGAATTCAAGAATTTGCGCAGTCCGAGTCAATATGTCGGCATTCGTGGTTGCTCGACCGACCCCGGCCCGGACGCCTTCATACGCGGAAACCGCCAGAGATTGCTTGACGAGATATCCTGCACACGATTCAAGAGTTCCAAAAATGATTGGGATCAAAACCAGCAGGCAAATGGCACACTCGACCGTCGCAGTACCCATTCGATTCGGTTTCTTCAATTGGGACCGAAGAGAATTGACAGCCTGTGACTTCGAGTTTTGAATGCAACGCGAAAACATAGAATTGGTCTTAATGGTGAATTTGATTCGTCAGCTGGATTTGAAAGTCCAACACGTACGCGATTGGAGTGGAACTATCGAAATCTACGATCAATTCACGGCGTTGGCGGATCAAAATTATGCGGCCGACTCGAAAATGTTTCTCAAGAGACAGTAAGTTCATATTATCGACAGAACCCACCTTCTTTTTGTAGCGGTTGGTTGTGTTTTAACGGCATGGGCTCGATTTTCGCTCCGGTCAGGTAGTCTGTGTTGGGCCAACATCATTTCGAGGGTAAAGCCCATCAATACAAATCGCATCATTTGGTTGTCAGCCTAGCTAGAAAAGATGGCAAGCACCTTCTGGCGGATCTTCGACAAGTTCGAACTGGCTGTCTCAGAATTGAAACTGAAATGGATGTCCGTTAAAACAGTCGTTGAGCATACTTTCTGTTTCAGTTTCCGCTCGTTCGATACGCTCACGTGGGGCACACCGCGATAGCCGCGAAACTCGAAACCAAGGAACTCCAGACCGTGAGTACCGCAGACTTTGCTCTTCTCACGATTCACTGGAAGTTTCAATGTTCCTTCCAAATAACGAACCGAACTGTCAAACACACGTGCCGCTGATTTCTTCGAGTTGGTGAACACGACGAAGTCTTCGGCATATCTCACAAAACGGTGGCCACGTGACTCCAACTCTTTGTCAAAATCATCCAGAAGGATGTTCGCCAAGCGGTGGACTAATGGTACCGCTTGCTGGATATCTTGCCGGTATTTTCACTGGTGTCTTGATTCAGCTTTTTGGATCCGCAATCCCAAGAATGAGATTTACAAACGTGAAATATGAAGAACACCCAATCAAATAACTGAGCTCACAACGCCAAAACAAATACGATCTTCGGGTTTCAATTCCCAACTGCCCCATCTTTATGATTGAAGCTTCAATACCTGTAAATGGCGTCGCAAGACTTCAGAGCGAGACTCCATAATGCTTCAGCTTTCGATAGAGCGTTTTTCGATCCAGCCCCAGAATTCTGGCGGCGATTGATTTATTGTTGTCGACGCTGTCGAGGACGTGGAGGATGTATCGACGCTCAATTTCTTCCAAGGGGAGCAAAGCTGTTGGGTCGGAGCCGTCGATCAGGAACTGACGAGATTGAAACTCGCGAACTTGTTTCGGTAAATCTTCGACGACAAGTTGTTCGTGTCGTGTCAGCGCGACGGCCCGCTCGATAACGTTTCGCAACTCGCGGATATTGCCCGGCCAAGAATAATTCAATAATCGCTCCGCGGCTGCGTCGGAGATGGCGGCTACTTTTTTGTCAGCCTTCTTTGCAAAATGATGGACAAAGTGATTGCCAATTTGCAGTACATCCGTGCCACGTGATCGGAGCGGCGGTAGCTCCAGCTGAATCACGTTGATTCGATAGAAAAGGTCTTCTCGAAAACGTCCTTCTTCGATCGCAGCCTGAAGATCGCGGTTGGTGGCGGAAAAAATGCGGACATCGACACTGGTTTCCTTGTTGCCTCCGACGGGGCGAATTACGCGTTCTTCCAATACTCGCAAAAGTTTAACTTGCATCGACATCGGCATTTCACCAATCTCGTCAAGGAACAGCGTTCCTCCATCCGCTTCGAGGAACAGGCCTTTGCGATCTGCACGCGCGTCTGTGAATGCTCCTTTGACGTGACCGAAGAGTTCACTCTCTAGAAGTGCTTCGGGCAAAGCTCCGCAGTTGATCGGAACGAACGAATTGTTCCTTCTACGGCTTTTGTCGTGAATCGTTCGAGCGACAAGTTCCTTTCCTGTTCCGCTTTCGCCAGTGAGCAGAATCGAAGTCTCTGAATCCGCGACACGCTCCAGTTGATCGTATAGTTCCATCACCGTCGGGCTTCCACCGATCAAGTCGCCGAATTGACTGGAAGTCGATACTTGTTGACTCAATCGTCTGACCTGGTTTTGGAGTCGGCTCTGTTTGATGGCACGGTTGATCGTCAGCGCAAGCAACTCCATTTCGACTGGCTTGGTGACAAAGTCGTAAGCTCCAACCCGAATCGCCGAGATGGCAGTTTCCAAGCTTCCAAACGCAGTCATGACAATCACGGGTAAGTCCGGGTAGTCGCGATTGATTTGATCGCACAGCTGCAAACCTGAAAGTCCGGGCATGTTGACGTCGGTCATGACGCAATCGAAATCAAATTGTTTGAGTTGCCGAATTGCTTCGTCAGCATTGGGACACCACGTGGAATCAATCTCGCGCAACCGGAAATCCGTTCGCAACATGTCTGCCATACTCTGTTCGTCTTCGACGATTAGCACGTTTGGTTTTTGGGAGTCTTGGGATCTTGTCATGATGTGTTAGAAGCCAATGCCATTAATCCTTCGGTAATGTAACTCGAAACGTCGTGCCGAAACCTAACTCGCTTTCAACGCGAATCGTCCCGCCGTGTTCTTCGACAATGCCGTGGGCAATTGACAGTCCAAGCCCGGTTCCTTGCCCGACTTCTTTCGTCGTGAAAAACGGTTCAAAGATGTTTTCGACTGTCCGCAGATCCATGCCCGATCCGAAATCTTCGATCTCAATCGCCACGTAATCATGTTCCATTCCGTCGATTGAGGTGGGCAACCTTACGATGACGGTGCCACCAGAATGGGATGCTTGAATGGCGTTCATCACGACATTGGTCAAGACTTGTTGAATCTGGGTCTCGTCAATATTCGCCGTCATGGGTGTACTGTTGTCGAATTCAGCTTTCAATTCAACCGCGCTTTTATCGGCCAGTGGTCTCAGCAAATCAACCGTGCGGGAAACGATCGAACGTACGTCGGTTGGCTGGCGATTGGCAGGTGTGTGCCGAGCAAAGTCCAGTAGCTGTCGAACGATTGCCGAAATGCGATCGGCTTCCATTTGAATCGCCGCCGCACTCTCGCTCAGTTCTTGGTCATTCAATTTGCCGCTACGAATCAAGCCAGCTCTTCCCGATACGACGTTCAAAGGCGTACCAATCTCATGAGCCAATCCGGCTGCCAAACGCCCAACCGTCTTAAGTCGATCAGCGTGCCGCAGTTGCTGAACTGCAGATAGCTTCGCCGCGGACGCCTCGCCGACTTTTTGTTTCTCCTCAGCGATTTGATCGCTCATCCGATTCAATGACGTTGCCAATTCAGATAACTCGTCGTTCGTGTTCAGGTTGATCTTGTTGTCATAGTCGCCTTGTCCAATTTTGCGAGTCTGCTCGATCAAGATCGACAAAGGGCGTCCGATCAAGCGAATTCCAGCCCACAAAACAAAACCGAGACAGAACAACGTCATCAAGGCGATGGCTCCCAAGCCGGTTTTGATCGCTCGCCAAGATTCGCGACTTGCTTCTTCAAGCGAACCGGAAATTTCAATGGCTCCCTTACGTCGTTGTCCATTGGTTTCATCGTTAATGTCAATTGGATAGTAGGTATTCAGCTGATCGTTCTCGCCTTCGGTTATCACAATCGAATCGACTTCACCACCAAGTATTTTGTCCAGATCCTTCGTCGGCACAGTAGGGGCGTCAGGATCGGTAACGGACACGTCAAACCAAACCCAACGGTATCGCAGGCGACCCGATTCGATCGCATGCGTCCGGATCGCTTTGATAATTCCCGCCTGACCTTCTGAGTTGTAGGCTAGATCGACGGAGTCGCGAACGATATCACCGACTTGTGCGACATGCGATTGATGGCGTTCTTTTTCAAGATCGATTTCACGTTTGGCAATTAAGTAGCTCGAAAGTGCCGTGATCAGAATCATGGCGACAAGACAAACGGCGACAATTTTTAGAGCCAGTTTCATCGGAGAAGAGGAAGTAGGGTTCAGGGGAAGTAGGGTTCAGAGTTCAGATTTAGGGGTGGATTCCAAGTTGTATTGTGAAGGCGTTTCGCGGATTTGATTCGGTTTGCTTATTGTGCCTTGGCGAGTGCACGCATCATTCGGTTGAGTTGCCAGGTTTCGTCGATCAGTTTTGCTGCGGGTTCAGCCGGTAGGATTTTCAGTTCCTCCGCAATGTACAACTGGGTTCTGAGTTCTGAACCCTTTTTGTGGCATTCTGCCCCAGCACGGCGGGACGCCACAGCAGTGAAAGCCAATTTGGCGTGGGGTACCTCGATTATAGTGTGTTTTTGATTTTTTTTATTTGGCACGGGTGTTGCTTCTTGATGAAGAGATTAACTTCGCTTCATCTCCCCAATTGAAAATTAACGGATCAAAAATGCCCAGTGCAACGACGACTCGCGAACATATCAGTCAGCTTACTGAAAGCATAAAGACTCACTCCGAGCCATTCCAACGAATTGTGGGTCAAGTCAATCAGGTTCTCGTTGGCCAAGAAAAGCTAATTCACCGAATGCTGATCGGCTTACTCGCCAACGGACATTTGCTGATCGAAGGCGTGCCCGGTTTGGCGAAAACGACTGCCGTCTCAAGTTTGGCCAAGGCAATCAACACCGGCTTTCAGCGGCTGCAATTCACGCCCGACCTGTTGCCAGCCGACTTGATCGGAACCCTCGTCTATCGACCGCAAGACCAGACGTTCGTCGTTCAGAAAGGCCCGATCTTTTCCAACTTGATTTTGGCTGACGAGATCAACCGGGCTCCCGCAAAAGTTCAAAGTGCGTTGCTCGAAGCGATGCAAGAAAGACAAGTCACCATTGGAACCGAAACGTTCAAGCTCGACCAGCCGTTCCTTGTGATGGCGACGCAAAACCCTGTTGAGCAAGAAGGAACGTATCAACTTCCCGAAGCCCAGACCGACCGCTTCATGTTGAAAGTCATCGTCGATTACCCGAATCGAAACGAGGAGCTTGAGATTCTGCGTCGCATGAGCAAGACGACTACGAAGTTCGATATCCAGCCTGTCATGGCGGTAGAAGACATTCTAAAAGCGAGAAACTTGGTCGACGAGGTCTACGTCGACGAGAAAGTTCAGAACTACGTGGTTGATCTAGTCATGGCAACACGGACGCCCGAAGCCTATGGTTTGCAGCTGAAAGATTTGATCCAGTTTGGTGGTTCGCCACGGGCGACGATCAACTTGACTCTGGCCGCAAAAGCCAACGCATTCCTTGCCGGTCGTGGCTACGTCGTGCCGCAAGACATAAAAGAACTTGCGCTTGATGTGCTTCGACACCGAGTCATGGTGACCTACGAAGCGGAGGCCGAAGAACGGACAAGTGCCTCTATCGTCACTGAGATTTTGGATCACATTCCAATACCCTGAGCCCTGAACCCTAGTTTCTCTGAACCTTAGTTTCTCTGAACCCTATTTTTTTGAACCCTATGTTACCTCGTGAACTAATCAAGAAAATTCGAAAGATCCAGCTTCGGACGTCACACAAGGTCGACGAGATGTTGAGCGGCTCGTGGCATTCGGCCTTCAAAGGCCGAGGCATCGAGTTCGAAGAAGTGCGACCTTATCAAGTCGGCGACGATGTGCGTGCGATTGACTGGAACGTGACTGCACGCAGCGACCAGCCCTTCATCAAACTCTTTCGTGAAGAGCGAGAACTGGCTGTGATGTTGCTGGTTGATTTGAGCGGATCGCAACAATTCGGAACAAACCGGCAAACCAAACGGGAGCTTGTTGCTGAACTCGGCGCGACCATCGCGATGTCTGCGATCAAGAACAACGATAGAGTTGGGCTTACTCTGTACTCTGACGAAATCGAGAAAAGCATTCCGGCCCGCAAAGGATCGCGACATGTGCTTCGTTTGATTCGAGAGTTGCTGTATTGCGACCCGATTGGAAACGGAACTGACATTCGCAAAGCAATCGAACACCTCAACCGAACGAACAAACGACGAACAGTCGTTTTCTTGGTCAGCGACTTCCTCGACGAGGGATATGAATCTGTCCTGCGAGTCGCTCGGCGAAAGCACGATATTATTCCGATCGTTGTTAATGACCGTCGCGAAGCGGAGCTTCCTAACATGGGGCTAGTGCGGTTGCAGGACGAAGAGTCGGGCGAGATCATTACTGTCGATACATCTAGTCGAAAGAACCGCGAATTATTTTCTCAACTTTTTGAAATGCAAAACTCAGATCTTGATTCAATGTTCAAGCGTCTTCGACTAACGCCGATTCACTTACAAACCGGACAAGATATCGTCGAGCCTCTTCGCCGTTACTTTCACAAACGGGAGCGGCGACGATGAATCAACTAACTCGGGAACATGACTGGATTGGAAGGTCTACGGATGCGCCCAACGTGAACCGAACGGGACTGAAAATCATTTGTATGATTCTCGCTTTCGTCGCTGGGCTGGTACTCGCTTCATTTGTTTCAGCACAAGAAACAGACAAGAGACTGGATTCCAATATCGAAGCGACCGCAACCGCCTCAACCACATCAGTACAGCTTGCCGAACCATTCACGGTTCAAATAACGGCGGTCGCTACGACTGGATCGAAAGTCATTTTTTTTGCTGTAGGAGAAAAAATTGGGCCGTTCGATGTGATTGATGTGCAGGATCGGTTCGACGTTCCTGCGCAAACTGTAGACAAGCGGGTGTGGGAACGGACACTGACGATGGAAACCATTGCAACTGGCGAGCTAGAAGTCCCGTCGTTCGATCTTTCAATTACTACCGACGGACGGCAGGAGGCCGTTTCAACCGAAGCCATTCCCATTAGGGTCATCAGTGTGTTGGAAGGGCAATCCGATCCGACCAAGTTCAATGACATCCGCTCAGTGATGGACGTTGATGCTACTAAACACTCAAAACGTGGCTGGGCATTTTGGAAGGTCGCCGGTGGCATTGGGGCATTGGTACTTGTAGCAATGGCGATCGGCTTTGTGACGCGTCAAAAGAAATGGCTGTCACCGCAGCAATGGGCCATTTCGGAACTTGACCGGTTGAGCAACTCGATTGCAGACGGTCTGACCGGAGGTGAAGAAGTTTCAACAAGATTGACGTCGATTTTACGTGACTATCTTGAGTTTCAGTTCGAGATCTCCGCGCCAACTCAAACATTCCAAGAATTGCTTTTACTAGTCGCGGAAAAAGATTACTTGCCTCAAGAAACGATCGCACAGTTTGATGAGTTTTTCAGCATGGCCAATCAAGCAAAGTTTGCGGGATTGCAGTTGACTGAGTCAGAAATAAGAGCCGCGATCGAAGATGCAAGGCGGCTTGTCGGTGTGGAACCGTCGTTGGCAACTACTGCTAACCAACAGGAAGACTACCAAACGATGTAGCTTGGGTCGCCAGACTTCAGAATGCAATTTAACTCAGTCTGTTTGTTATCAGTCAAACTACACAACCAACCCTAGACAAAAAATGTTTCATTCACCTTGGTACTTTTTAGCGTTGCTGTTCATCCCGTTTTTGACGTGGATGTTGTTCGCGAAACGCCGCAGGCCAGCAATCCGGTTCAGTTCGGTGAAGCTGGCCAAGCAGCTGACGCCAACATTGCGTCAACGATTTAGCTGGTTGCCGAAAGCACTCACAGTCGCCGCAATCGTGTTCCTCATTGTCGCTCTCGCCCGACCGCGTGAAGGTCGAGAGCAAACCGTGACCGACAACAATGGTATCGCGATCGAAATGGTTGTCGACCGCAGCGGAAGTATGCAAGCGATGGACTTTAAGGTCCAAGGCGAACATGTTGACAGGTTGACCGCAATCAAGAATGTCGCGGGGAAATTTGTGGCCGGTGGCGATGAACTTGACGGTCGATTCAGCGATTTAGTCGGCCTGATTACTTTCGCTGGCTACGCGGATGGGCAAACGCCGCCAACGCTCGATCATTCGTTTTTGGTAGCGCAACTGAACAACACTCAAATTGTGACCGCACGTAGCGAGGACGGAACAGCAATCGGTGACGCGATGGCACTAGCGATCGAGAAACTGAACGCTCTTGATGCTCGGCAAGAAGAAAAAGTCAAAAGCAAAGTCATGATCTTGCTGACGGATGGAGAGAACAACGCTGGCGAACTCGATCCAATACAAGCCGCCGAACTTGCACAGACGATGGGCATCAAGGTTTACACGATTGGCGTCGGCACCAAAGGACGCGCTCCGGTTCCGGTGACCGATTCGTTCTCCGGTCGTAAAAGAGTTCAGTGGATGGAAGTCAATATCGACGAGGCGACCTTGAAAAAGGTAGCTGAGATCACTGGAGGGAAATACTTCCGTGCAACCGATACGAATTCGCTTGAAAGCATCTACTCCGAGATCGACGAAATGGAAAAGACAAAAGTCGAAGCCCAGCACTTCGTCGATTACCGCGAACTTGCGGTTCAGCCCCACAAGATGGCGGGCTTCACGGTTCCACCAATATTGCTGATCGCATTTGTGTTGCTTTCGGCACGCCTGTTGCTTGAACAAACTTGGCTGAGGGAACTGACATGAACACCCGCCCTTAGTCGAAACTTATGTTGTCGCTGGATTCGTAAGAATCCAGATGTGTCAGAGTAGGTGATCTGAAGTGTTGCCACTCCAGCTACGAAAACGAAATCGGAATTAGCATGGATATTCAATTCGGAAACCCAAACGCAATCTGGCTGCTGGCCGTTGTTGCCAGCGGATTGGTGTTGACCGGTTACGCGATCGTGGCAAGACGCCACGCGGCACTGAAATTTGCTACACCCAACTTGCGTAAACAGCTGCTGCCCACCGCTTCCAAGACGCGGCAGTGGTTGTCAGCATTTTTGGTGACTGCCAGTCTTGCGTTGATGACGGTCGGACTGACCGACATCCGCTGGGGCAAAGCATGGCGTGAAGTCCCGCAAAAGGGAATCGAGGTCATGTTCGTACTTGATGTTTCACGAAGCATGTTGGCTGAAGACGCTTCGCCGAACCGATTAAATCGAGCCAAACAACAAATCAAAGACATGGTGAACGAGATGGCGGGCGACCGAGTTGGCTTGGTCGTTTTTGCTGGCGAGACTCGTCAGCAAGTCCCGTTAACGAGCCACTACGACGATTTCAAGCAAGCCCTCGATTCCGTCGGACCGCATTCGGTGCGTCGAGGTGGTTCGCGCCTTGGCGACGCAATGACTGCTGCAGCCAACGGCTTCATCAGCAAAACCAACGAACACAAAACGATTGTCGTCTTCACCGATGGTGAGGATCAGGAAAGCGAACCGGTCAAGATTGCGAAACAGCTTTACCACGAACAAGGCATCCGCGTCTTCACTGTCGGACTTGGCGATATGGATCAGGGAGCCAGAATTCCGGATGCAGAATCGCAACGCGGTTTTGTCCAGCATGGTGGCCAGCAAGTCTGGTCAAAGATGAACGGACAGACGTTGAGTGAAATCGCGACCGAGACGAACGCGGCATACATTCCGGCGGGAACCAAACGAGTTAATATGAGCGACGTCTATCACAGCTATGTTGCAAACATCGAACAAACCGAGTTTGAAACGGCCAAAATCAACGGCTACATCGCTCGCTTCCAGTGGTTCGCATTGCCGGCACTGGTTTTGCTGTTGTTGGAAGTGTTCGTCTCATCGCGGCGATTCAAAAACAGGAAGACAGCTGATGCAAAAGAGAATCGAGTCTCCAGAGAGCGAATCAATCCAATCAATCGACGCGACGAACATACCAAAACCAAAGAACGAAAGCCTGTCTTGAGCTAGTCAGGTAGCGGAAGAAGCGCAACATCAAAAATCGAAACGCAACCATGAACACGTCAATCAGAAATTTAGTCGCAGTTGTGCCGCTTGTCGTTGCAACAGCTACAATACTGGCTTTCGGCCAGAATGCACCCATTGTCGATTCAGCAACAACGATCAACTCGGCAAACGAGCTGGTTCGCAGCGGCGATGTAGACAAAGCGATTGAGACCTATCAAACGGTCACTCCATCTGACCCCAACCGCGAACATCTAAATTACAACTTGGCCGTTGCTCAGTACCGCAAAGGCGATATCGAAAACTCGTCGTCGGCCTTCAATGATTTGGCCGCTGCCAGCGACACGAAAATTGCCGCCAACAGCCGATACAACCTCGGAAATTGCAACTACGCAAAAGCGCTCAGTGTCGCCGAGCAAGACTCCCAAGCCACGATCGAGCTACTGAGGGAGGCAATTTCGAACTATCGCAGTTCACTCAAACTTGATGCAACCCAATCTGACGCACGAGCCAACATTGAACTTGCCGCCGAATTGATTCGTCAACTTGAAGAAACGCAGAAGAAAAAAGAACAACAGCAGAATCAAAAGCAAAACGAAGAACAAGAAAACGATCAGGAGCAGCAACAAGAAAACCAAGACCAACAGAACGACGATTCAGAGTCTGATAGCCAACAAGAACAAAAACAAGAGAAGTCGGACAGCGCAGACTCTAACGAAGAAAGCTCCGATGAATCTCAAGGCTCAGATGACCCGTCAAAGCCTGACAAAAACAATCAAGACGAAGCCAATGATCAAGAAGGGAAAGGCGACAAACCGAACGATCAGTCTGAGCAGCAGGAGAACACTGGCGAAAAAAACGACCAATCTGCAACTGAACAATCAGATAGTCAGAATCAGAATGAGCCAGTAGAACAAGCCAGCAGCGACCAGCAACGAGATAGCGAACAACAGTCGCCCCAACGGACTCAATCGCAGAACAAACAGGAAGATATGGCCGAGCAAAGCAACGCAAACGAAGCATCTCCGGAACAGGCAGCTGATAATAAAAAACCCATTCCGACTGGCGAGCTAACAACCGCCGACGAACAGGACACAGATCAGAAGCAAAACGGAACTGCCTTGAGAGTCGATCCCAATGCGAAAAATGGATTAATGACGAAGGAAGAGGCTTTGAAAATGCTTCAATCCGTCCGCGACCGCGACATGCTACGTCGCTTGCAACAACAGCAGCGCGAACGAGCCCGACAGGTGCCTGTCGATCGCGATTGGTAATTCAAAAAAATGGCATAGGCTTCCAGTCTGTGTCGGTGGAAATCACAGGCTGGAAGCCTATGCCACGACAATTAAGGAAACAAAATGAAGACTTCCAAAACAATTTTAGCAATCTGGATGTTGGCAGCGCTGGCCTTCTTTGGAACGGCACATTCCGCGTTCGCTCAAGATGTCGAGCTTCGACTGTCATCACGAGAAGCCTATGTTGGCCAACCGATCGTGATGCAAATCGCGATTCAAAACGCTTCTGACTACGAACAACCAACGCTTCCCAAAATCGACAACGTTGATATTCGCTCAGCCGGAGCGCCTTCGCAAAGTTCACAGATCACGATCATCAATGGCCGTCGCAGTGAATCACGAAGCGTCGTGATGCAGTACATGCTGACACCTCGGCGAGCAGGAACCTTTGAAGTTCCATCGTTTTCTGTGAATGTTGATGGGCGTGATGTCAAAACGAAACCATTCCGATTCATCGCGACAAAGAGCGAAACGGGCGATCTGTTGCTTGTCGAAATCGAAGGTGGCAAAGACAAAGTCTTCGTCGGTGAGCCACTCGACATGACGTTAAAGATTTGGGTCAAGCCATTTCGCGACCGCAAAAATAACATCACGCTAACCGAAGCCAATATGTGGCAAATGATTTCGAAGCGAACTTCATGGGGTAGCTTTGCAGCCAAATTACAAGAGATGGCCGAAAATCGGCAACGCCCCGCCGGAAGAGAAGTCGTTAGAGACAACGGGCAAAGCGGCGAGTCCAGCTACTACCTTTACGAAATCGAGGGCACGGTTTACCCCAAGCGCCCCGGCAGGATTGAAGCTGACAATGTCCAAATCGTTGTCGACTACCCTACCGCCATCGGCAAAGCTCGCGATCCGTTCGGTGACTTTTTTGGAGGGCGCGACCCGTTCGGCTCGATGGGCGGTAGCTCGATGCTCCGGCAGATGGTGGACGACGATTTCTTTTCGTCACCGTTTAGTAACCGACTATCAGTTTCTGACTCACGTCCGATCGTTGCCGAAGCGACCGTCGACTTGACAGAAGTCGTGGACATCCCAACGGAAGGCCGTCCCGAGCACTATCGGGGAGCAGTTGGACGATACAACATCGCAACCCAAGCCATGCAGACCGAAATCAATGCAGGCGATCCAATCGAACTAAGAATTGGAATCGTGGGGACGGGGCCGATGGAGCTAGTGCAAGCTCCTCCGCTGGAGTCAATCGATTCCCTCACGTCAGACTTCAAGGTCAATGAGACTTCGCTTGCCGGCTTCGTCCAAGACAACGCCAAGGTTTTTCCAACCACAATCCGCCCACGCCGCGAAGGCATCACCGAAATCCCGGCGATCCCGTTCAGCTTCTTCGATCCCGCTACCGAATCGTTTGAAACGGTGATGAGTCAGCCAATTTCGATCACCGTGAACAAGGCAGAGTCGTTGACCCTTGATTCGATTGTTGCCAACAATCGCCGAGCTTCACAGCCCGACAACTCGGATTCGACCGCGTCATTCATTGGCAAGATCGAACCCAACTTTGATAACAATCATTCGGCGAACGTCTTGGTGTCACAATCCGCCAACACCACCGCATGGTGGTGGGCGTTCGTCATCGTGCCACCAATTTTGTGGCTGGTTGCGTTCGCCTATTCTATTCGAGGACGAATCGGAATCATTGGCCTCGCTGGCGTCGGATTGTTTTGCTCGGCACGGCAACGCGCCAAAACTGCAGTTAGCCGAGCAAGTGAATCGCATGAAATCGAAGACGCTTTGATCCAGTACATTTCTCGTCGCGCAAGCATGCACTGTAACTCGAACGAGTCCGCGGTTGGTGCGATTCGGTCATCGGGTTTTTATCAAGTCGCAGTCGAACTGGAGACGTTTTTTCAACGATGTTTGCGATTCGGTGGGACAAGCGAGCCACAGGTTAACCAACAAGAAACCGCGATTTCGTTAATCGATAAAATAGAAACCGCATTTGCCAACAGTCGAAGATCACAAGTCCGCAAATCGAAACGAACGTCTCGAAAGGCGTCCCATGTTTCCAATATCCGAGCCGGCAGTTCGGCACAGAAAGCGTCAGGGCTTTTGTTCGCGGCAGCAATCGCCTTGGCTGGCAACAACCTATTCGCCCAGTCAGAAAAACCATCCGTCACAATGCCGGTTCCTTCCAACCAAGTCCAATCCGACCATATCGAACTTACGGGTGCACAACGGGAAACGATCTTGCAAGAAGCTGGTGAAGCTTACGCGAGAGGACGTGAACTTGCCGGAAAGGACTCTGCTGAAGCAAGTGTGTTGCTCAGCGTAGCAGCGGAAAAGTATCAGATGCTCGTCGATTCTGGTGTAACCAACGCCCAGCTTTTTATGAACTTGGGCAACGCCTATTTGCAGTCAGGACAGTTAGGCCATGCCATCGCAAACTACGAGCGAGCCAGACAGTTTGGTCCGTTGAACTCGCAGATCAACGTGAATCTAGATTTCGCAAAGGAACAAGTGGTTAGCAACGCAACCGTCACTGAAACCCCTGCCGACAGTTCAACATTTCTGGTCGCTATCGCAACGAAACTCAAATACGCCAACGACGCCATGATTGAAACAATTGGTTTGAGACCGATCGTATGGACACTCGTGATTTCGTCGATTCTGTTTTGGAGTCTCCTGACCGTCCAAACACTTGGCGTCAAATATCCCGCGAAGCGATTGGCCGTTGTTCCGCTGTTGGTTTTAGTGGTATCGGCAGTCTCAGTTTGGACAACCACCAACTCCGTTGACGTACCAAGCCAAGGGATCGTCGTTGCCAAACAAATCACCTTGCGATCCGGCGATGGTTCGAATTTTAAAACAATCGCCAACGTCGAAAACGCAGACGGCCAATCCGTTGGAATCATTGGTCAACGCGGCGAGTGGATGCGAATCGAAGCGTCCAACGGAAAGACCGGCTGGGTCAAAGCGTCGGAAATCGCCAAGTTGTAGTAGCATCGTCTCAACCGCATTTCTGCTAGGCGTCGATTCGGCAGTTCAGGAATGCCTGCAAGGTTTCAACCTCGCGTCGGTTCGGAAACAATCCACAATTGCTGCCCGGCGAAAGCAGTGGCTTGGTCAGTCAATCAAGGCACACCAGATATTGCGTCCACGGACCTTTCCGATGGCAGGCATTATTTCCACAAGGGCAAGTTGGGCGTCATCAGCTGCCTAGACGCAGCGACTGGGAAACCTTACTTTACGTCAAGCCGCGTGCCTGGTCTTTCAAGCATCTACGCATCGCCTGACGCTGCCGGTGGATATGTCTACTTAACTGGACGCAGTGGAGCCACCGTAGTCATTCGGGATTCCGAAAACTCGAAATCGTTTCGACAAACTCCGTTGGTGAAACTGTTGATGCGACACCAGCACCTGCCGGGAACGAATTAGAAATTCGACGATCTGTTTCAATGAACATGCGATGCACCGTATGAATATACTATCAAGGTTGACATTGCGATGCCGCCTAACCATCCAGAATTGAGAGTGCAATGAAAGCTTGCCAAACCGTTTTTAGAATCGTCACTATTTTCGCAGCTTTGCTGACGCCTCAAGCCGTCGCACAGGACAGTCCACAGGTCATTCCGCTTTGGGCGGATGGTGCTCCAGGATTCGAATCGAAGAAAGATGACGCTGAGAAAGCGGAAAGCTATTGGGTTAAGAACATTCATAATCCGTCGATCACCGCACTGCTTCCGCCTAAAGATATAGCAAACGGTTCGGCCTTGGTTGTCTGTCCCGGAGGCGGTCACAGAGAGCTGGTTTTCAAAGCCGAGGGCATCGAGGCAGCAGAGTATTTAAACAAGCTTGGAGTTGCGGTTTTCGTTTTGAAGTATCGCTTAGGGCGCGAAGAAGGTTCGCCTTACGATGTTAACACGCATGCGCTTCAAGACGGCCAGCGCGCGATGCGACTGGTGCGCAGCCGAGCCAAAGAATGGGGCATCGACCCGACGCGAATTGGGATGCTGGGCTTTTCCGCAGGCGGGGAAGTCGTCTCGATGGTTGCGTACGCCGACGGAGTTGGCGATCCTGGATCGGATGATCCGGTTGAAAAAGTCAGTGCCAAACCAGACTTTCAGATGCTCGTGTATCCAGGTGGGCTTGGAATCCCGGAGACAGTTCCCGCTGACGCGCCGCCAGCATTTCTGTTGGTTGCCAACGATGATTTCGGTGCGTCCCGAAGCATTACCAGTTTGATTCCGAAAATGCGCACAGCCGGCGTGCCGATGGAAGTTCATATTTACGCTCGTGGTGGCCATGGTTTTAACATGGGTAATCGCTCAAAGTTGACAACATTGAAAACGTGGCCTGATAGAATGCATGACTGGATGAAAGACAATTTCGTCTTGGACAAAACAGGGCGCGACGAGTACTTGGCCGAACTCAAATCGCAACGGGAGCGGATGGAAAAGTTTCGGCAGCGAAGGCTTGAACGGCAAAGAAGAAGCGAAACGGAGTCAAGTTCGGAATCGTCTGACTCGGATAAGTAAAGATCCTGAGGTTTAGCTAGTGGCTGCTAAAATGACATAAACACGTACAGGAAAATCATGTTTTTGAAGCTAACAAAAAACCCAACCCTCAGCTTGGGTTACGCATTCATTTTTGCTACGATTTTCTCGATTGCGCCGACTTGCTTTGCGGACGAACCATCGTCCACTGGTGTCGAGGAACTCGACTTCAAAAACGACATCAAACCGATTCTGGCGGAGCATTGTTTCGCCTGCCATGGAGATGGTGCTGACGAAGGTGAAATTTCATTTGATGACTTATTTTCTGCAACAGACGAATCTCTTGCTCGCGAGTCTTGGCACCGTGTGTTGAAACAGATTCGTTCCGATCTGATGCCTCCACTTGACGAAATTCAACCCAGCAAGGAACAGGTTAGAAAGATTGAATCGTGGATTATTCAAACCCAGCTGGGACTTGATCACGAACACCCCAATCCAGGCAAGCTCACCGTTCGCCGACTCAATCGTGTCGAGTATCAAAACACGATTCGTGATCTTTTGGGAGTTGAGTTTGATGCGTCCAATAAATTCCCGGCCGATGACACCGGACATGGGTTCGACAACATTTCAGATGTGCTTTCAATTTCACCGCTGTTGTTAGAGAAGTACTTTGATGCCTCACAGGAAATCGTCTCTTCCGTTGTTCCAGTTCAATCGCGTGTCATCTCTGAGCGTGAAATTAATGGGGCCGATTTCAAAGTAGCTGATTCAAATGAAGACAACGATAATCGGCGAGGACAACTTGAGCTTTCGTATTATGAAGAGGCAACTGCGTCCACCGAATTTGAAATCAAGACTGCGGGCGAATACCAGCTTGTATTGAATATGGTTGCCGAGGAAAGTTACGTTGACAACCAGTTTGATCTTAATTCCTGCGAGTTTACATTCTTGCTCGATGGCAACGAACTGCTCAAGCAGGAGTTTGTTCGGCAGGGTGGAAAAAAACTTGCGTTTCGGTACGACCAGGAATTTTCGAATGGAAACCACACGATGGAAGTCCGCATCAAGCCGACGTCAGAGGAGGAACAAATCAGACGACTGAGACTGATCGTCAGATCAGTCGATCTGATGGGGCCATTGGCCGAACAGCATCATGTCAAGCCAGATGAATATGATCGTTTTTTTCCTCGCGTGGTTCCCGATGATTCAATTGCCAAACGTAAATACGCTAGCGAACTGTTAAGGAATTTCGCCGAGCGTGCTTTCCGCCGTCCGATCGATGTCGAAACAGTTTCGCGGCTCGCCGATTTGGCAGAAGCCACCTACGCCGATGGAGGCGAAACGTTTGAAGCCGGCGTCGCGTCGGGAATGACGGCGATCCTTGCCTCGCCACGATTTATCTTTCGCGAAGAGTTCGCTGCGATCGGAGACGATGCCGAGTTTCCGCTTATCGACGAATATTCGTTGGCATCGCGACTTTCGTATTTCCTCTGGTCTTCGATGCCAGATCAGGAATTAATCGAACTCGCAGAAATGGGGAAGCTCCGCGAGAACCTCGACACACAAGTCAAACGTATGATGGGCGACGACAAGTTTGACAATTTCATCGAGAGCTTTGCCGGCCAGTGGCTCCAGGCTCGCGCGATCGAGACCGTTCAAATCAGTTCGCGGGCAATCTCGCGCCGCGAAGCCAAACCGGATCCCGAAGCCGATAAGGCTCGCGAGCGATTCTTTGAGTTGTTTCGAAAAGACGACCGAACCGAAGAGGAAGATAAAGAGCTGGAAGTTGCTCGCAGCGCGTTTCGCAAACGTTTTCGTCGAGGCGGTTCCCGAATCAACCTCGACAACGATATCCGGCGATCGATGCGGCAGGAAACTGAAATGCTGCTCGGTCATGTGATTAAAGAAAACCGCAGCCTCTTGGAATTGGTTGATAGCGACTACACGTTTCTCAACGAGGCTTTGGCCAAGTACTATCAGATTCAAGGAGTCAAAGGCCGAGAAATGCGCCGGTTCGATCTTCCGAAGGATAGTGTCCGTGGCGGCGTGTTGACCCAAGGAACCATACTCGCGACCACATCCAATCCGGATCGGACTTCACCGGTAAAACGGGGTCTTTTTGTTCTGGAGAACTTATTGGGTACTCCGACGCCCGCTCCGCCACCCAATGTTCCCGCTCTAGAAGATTTGGAAACAGACGACGACAAAAAATTATCGTTGCGTGAGTCTCTAGAGATCCATCGCAAAGATCCTCAATGCAGTTCGTGTCACAATCGCATGGACCCACTTGGCCTGGCCTTGGAAAACTTTAACGCTATGGGGCAATTCCGGAGTGAAGAACTTGGGCAGCCGATCGATTCTAAAGGCGTCTTAATTACCGGCGAAGCTTTCTCAACCATTAGTGAGCTTAAAGAGATTCTTGCGACCAGCCGAAAAACCGATTTTTACCGATGTGTAACTGAGAAAATGACGACTTATGCTCTTGGCCGTTCAGTTGAATATAGTGATATCCCGGCGGTTGACGGTATAGTGGAAGACTTAGAGTCAAACGGTGGTCAAGCATCATCGCTTTTAAGTGGCATCATTCATTCAGACGCCTTCCAACGAATCGGCAAAACCGAACACGAATCGGAAATCCGAAACGAGAACGAAACCGGCGTTGGCGTCAAATCCGAAACAGAAAACGAAACTGATAATAAGACAGATAACAAAGTTATCACTTCTAACAACTAGCAATCAATTTTGATGGCGAAGTCCATTTCAGCTGGGGAAACAGATGAGAAATCCAGGTTCAACGCGACGTTCGTTTTTACGCGGCGTCGGCGCATGCATTGCTTTGCCTTCAATGGAGTCACTTCTGCCAGCGGCATCCACGATTGTCTCAGGCGGTTTGCCACCGTCGATGGCTACGACGGCAACAGGAGCACCATTGAGAACAGCGTTTTTGTTTTTCCCCAATGGAGCGATTCCCAAGGCTTGGTGGCCGACGGCGAATGAAAACGGGTTCGAGCTCAGCCCAACACTCAAACCACTTCGCGACGCGCAGAAGAACATTCAGGTTCTCAAAGGCTTGGACAATAAGAGCGCCGAAGGCGGCAGAGACGGCGGCGGCGATCACGCCCGCGGCAACGGAACTTTTCTTACGGGCGTCAGGCTTAATAAGAGCGCAACCGATATTCGTGCGGGAAAATCCATCGACCAGGTGATCGCCAATCAGGTCGGACACCTGACGCGATTCCCATCGCTTGAGCTGGCATCGGATCCTGTTCGCCAATCGAGCAACTGCGATTCGGGATACTCGTGTGCTTACCAGTACAACATCTCGTGGCAGTCCGAATCAACACCGATGGCAACCGAAAGTAATCCGCGACACGTGTTCGAACGGCTGTTTGGTGCGGGTGCCCCTAGCGAACGGGCCAAGAATTTGCAAAAGCGACGTGCTTCTCAGCAAAGCATTTTGGATTTTGTTCTGGCAGACGCAAAGTCCATGCAGCAACGGATGCAGCGTACTGACCGCCGCAAGTTAGATGAGTATCTGACGGGAGTTCGCGAACTGGAAAGCCGAATTGAGCGAGCCGAATCATTCGGTGATCCCAAAGATCCTGGAATCGAAACGCCAATCGGCATCCCACCGTCACACGTCGAGTATGTCCTCTTGATGTATGAGTTGACCGCGATGGCATTTCAGACTGATTCAACGCGTGTTGCATCGTTGATGCTTGGGCACGATGGCGACAATCGCTCTTACGATTTCATCGGCATTTCAGAAGGCCACCACGACCTTACTCACCACCAGAACAAAGAGGATCGGATTGAAAAAGTCAAACAAATCGACCTTTGGTACTTAGAACAATTTGCCAAGTTTCTCAACCGACTTGATGAACTCAAGGATGTTGATGGGAATTCGATTTTACATAACTCGATGGTTCTTTTTGGTAGCGGCAACGCCGACGGAAACAGGCACACTCACGATGATCTTCCAATCATCCTTGCCGGCGGTGGCGGTGGCCAGTTGAATACCGGTCGATACGTCGACCACAAAGGCATTCCGCTCACCAACCTTTACCTCTCGATGGCGCAGAAAATGGGCGTCGACTCAGTCGACCGGTTTGGTGACTCCGACGGGGCTCTTGGCAACCTATAACGCGTGGTGGTCCAGGCGGCGGCCCAGCCACCGGTAGCTTGAAATGATTGGCATTGAGCAGGGGGCACAGCTTTAAAGCGAATCGACCAAGCTTCGAATTTGATCAAGTAGCGAGCGATCCTGCCTTGCCATCGACATTGCACGTGATCTTGACCATAACATTCTTGTCCACCTGAACTCTAAGAGTAACGGTTGGATGAATTTTCTTTCTGCTCTTTCATGCGGATGATGAGCGACGCCGAAAGGAACTCTCGTGACCAATCGTCAACTCCCAATCCTCCAGAACCTTACTCAGCTAAGAATCCAAGCGAAGGATCTATTTCGGGATTTTCGTCAAAACGAACAAGGCGCGACCCAGTAATTTGAACTAATTCACCCGCGCACATTGGTTCCTTCCGATGCGAAGCTCGCTGACGCGCAGTCAGTACTGGCTCGTGCCTACGGCGTCGCGTCCAGCCGCGACTTGTGCAGGCTTGCCAAATGCCCCATGCGATTCATTGCAACGACGTCAAGGCGGTTCGCGAACTCATTTCGAAGCATCCTAAACTGCTTAACGAAAACGCTTGAGGAATTCCTAGTGGAAATTGGGGAGCTCCGATGGCGCACGTGGCAAATTTCGGTAGAGATGCCATCATTGAGTTTCTTGCTTCCGTGGGTGCGACGGACATTCAACGTGCGTTTGACCGAGCTTGCCTTCAAGGCCAACTGGAAACCGCGCGACTGCTGCATTCAATGGGAGCAGAACTGGATCGTGGAATCGTTATGAGGGCGTGCGAAACTCTGAGCGACGAAGGGCTGGGGTTTCTGTTGGGTTTGGGCGCCGAACTTACCAACGAAAAAGCAAATTGTCTCGCCCCGATTGCTATGGTGCCGGAAACCTATAGCCGGAACCCAACAGGAAAACACAAGTGCCTTGCACTCATGGAGAAGCATGGAATTGACATCTTCGCCCGGCGATTCAGCTTGCCGCTTAAGATCCGCCGCTTCGATGATTCGGTCCAACAAGACCGCCGCCGTACGTGCCAGTTCCGTTGGAAAGCACCACACGATTTTTCGCGCTACAAAAGAGGCCGCTCTCATTTGGGCGTGGTCATAATTACGGCCTAATCAGCAGCTCGATCCGGATCGTCTCGTCATTCAATTTGCTCGGCCGGAAAAATGAATGCCAACTACCCTCCGTCGCGCTCGCGATCATCAACGTCACTATCCTGAGCCTTGGCGAAATGTTCGCTTGAATGAGCAGCAGTTTGTGCACCGATCGAATTGTGCCGCCAAGTCCTTTCTTTCGTCATATCGATCGTTACGTGTTCTTCGAGCGATACTATGATCCCCGTCGTCGCCGAGGAGGACGATTCAACTTTGCCTCAATATCTTTTGCGGCTTTCGTTTCTTCCCCAGGCCTTTGAAGGAATCCCAGATCCGAGAACCATTCAATGTAGCGAGTCTGCCAAGTGCCAAATGGAATCCCAGCTCTGTGCTTTTGACCTCCACCATGATCGCCATTGCCATAAAGATGCATCTCGATGTTGGGAATCCCTGCATTCAACATCGCGCGATAATAATCCATCGCCCAAATTGCATGCCCTCGATCACCGGTTCCAGCAGAAGCAATAAACGATGGTGGTGAATTGGGAGGAACAGCTGTTTCCGGATTCTGTGTAAACGGAGTTGGCCCTGGATAGATTACACCCACAAAGTCTGGTCGTGAGGAAACGCCAGCCAGCGGGTCGCTTGCACCATTGTTGACATCGTCAAACGCTTTGAATTGAACGGCCGTCGTCGAGGTAAGTTCAGCGCCTGCGGAGAAACCAATGATGCCGATTTTGTTGGGGTCATAACCCCATCGTTCGGCATTTTTTCGAACCAGTCGAATGGCTTGTAAACTGTCGTTGACCGCATCAATTTTTGCGTCGTACCCATCGCTTCTCAGACGGTTGCGAAGGATCACACAGTTGACGCCATAGTTGTAAAAGTAGGGAACGAAGTCACCACTTTCCGTTCCAACGTTCAGTGTTCGATGCCCTCCGCCAGCGACTAAAATGACAACGGCTCCGGTATTGATTCCCGGGTCAACCGTGTGGATTTCGATCGATGGATTATGAATATTGACGATACTTTGAATCCTGCCGGGAACGCCCTTGGTCATGTTATAGACCTCGGCTTCTTTCACTTTTTCCTGATTCAGGAACGAAGAATCAGGTCCGTAAAGTGGTATTACAATTCCGCCAGGCAGAATCGGATTGGGTGAATATGGCCCGTCACCGGTCTCACCAGGAGCCGGAATCGAACCCGGATTGGGAAGCGTGTCTTGTCCATTCAGACAGTACGCTTGAGTTTGACTTACGCACAGCCCGATCACGACGGCCAGGAATTGCAATCTGACTTTGCCCATGATCGGATAAGTCATTCGTTGCTGCTTCATTTCGTATGCCTTTTCTTGAATAATGGGTCGCCGCAAAAATACAGATTCGCGTCACAGCGTTGACGACAGGTTTTCGATTGTCGCTTCTTCAAGTTCTCAAATCCAGAATGGTTCGACTATTTTTGAGTTAATCACGGTCTTCAACGGGTGCGATCTGATTCACGCGCCGTATCAGGCGTTCAAAACCGGGACTTGATTTGTTGCGACTTGTTTGACCGGGTGAATTGCCTCTAACATTTCCCCAAACACTCGCTGCCAGATTTTGCTCAGCTTGATGCAGCGCAACGTCATTACTGCCTGTGCTCCTGGAGTCTTCCACCGCATTCCAGCAAGCTTCATCCTTTCACTGACGATCTGCTTGCAAGCCGACTCAACAACACCGCCGCCCATTGGAAAGTGTTGTGCCTTCATCTCAAAGTACCTCATGAACGGACACCGATGTTCCACTATCTGAATCAGCCTTGAAATTCGGTCCCTATGACGATCCCGGTGAAGTTGATGAAGCCAGCGGTGAGGCGTCTCATCAGTCCTGCCCGAAGTGCGAATGTCCGTTGATTCCGCATAGGGACACTTCTAGGCCAAGTTGGGCCAGAGTGATGGATTCGGGCCATCGTCCAAACTGGTACAGATTTTACTGATCAAGGAAAAGATGGCGGTCCATTCTGAAATCCGATAGAATCACATTGAGTGTCATGGCAAACTAAAAGTGCCGCGACAAAGTTCAACGCACGATCTATTGGTGTGTTCAAAAACAAAAACTACTGCGATGGCGTCTCGTCACGCCCGCCGATAGATCGCAATTCGTTATCCAGACTGAGTTTAGGAGTGCGTCAGACGAGATGGGAGTTGCCTCGTTTCCATTGTTTCAGCTTCGCGATACGCTACGAAACTTGCAATTTTCGGAAGCCAACACGAGGGAGAGTCTGATGGGATTTTTTCGTTCCAGCTTTGCATTCTTTGACCTTTGCCGCGTCGCCCCGCCCTTGGCCATCGTATTGTTATTGCTTGGCAGTGCCACTGGGCAATCAGCAAAGATGGATGAACAACTTCGGGTGGAGAAGGGTAAAATCACTCTGTCCATTGGTGATGGGTTTGTCTTTGGCGAATCCGAACCGAGATCCGATGAGGATCGTTCGAAGTTGGATCTTTACGTTCAAGATATTCGCCATGGCGCGTCATTGGCCGCGTTCGCAGGTTGCACGGTTCCGGCACAGCCCATGACTTCTGCGGGATTGCCGAATGAGCCTTCGCAATTGTTGGGGCTGTTGAAAGACTCACCAACCAATTTGCCAAAGCGTGATCTTTGGTTGCTACCAAAATGCACTTCACAACGCCCGGGAATTGGCTTGATCAAAAGCCGATCGGGCAAAGTTTACAAATTGTGCCTAGTGAAAGTCAATGGACATCCGGAAGCTTTGAAGCGAACGGTTCAGATCGCCTACGAGTCGGTTCCCATGGTGGAAGGCGGTGGTGTGCTTCAGCTTCCAAAGGCAAAAGGCCAACCTGACAAAGAGACTACCGCCAGCATCAGAGACGCGTTGAATATGGGCGCTTTGATACCGGGCGATTCGTTTTCACGTCACATCGCCGGAAACTATGTTGCTTTCGCAACACTGATTGACCGCGCGGTACCTGAAGATGATGCGCACATCGCGTTGACGAAAGAACTCAACAATTCAATCAAGTTGGAGAATCGAGGTTCGGTTTTCGCTGGAAAAGGAATTGGACTGAAGGGATCAGTGTTGCTGGATGCATATGGAGCGATCGGCGTGCTTGGCCCGATGCGCGGGCGAGGGCGAACAGTGGACGTTCACGCGTTGCGGCATTCGTTTGGCACGTTGCTTTCGACGTCGGGGATAGCTCCACGGATAGCACAACGGGCGATGCGTCATTCCAAAATCGACCTGACGATGAACACCTACACTGATCCACAACTGCTGGACGTTCACGCTGCCATGAACTCGTTACCGTCATTGGATTCAACCGAGTCGCCAGAACAACAGAAGGCTACTGGAACGGACGACTCCCAATTGTTGGTGTGGCGGGTCTGGTTGGTCAAAATCAATCATCTCTAGAGACAGTAAAGTTTCAGTTCTAAAACAAGAGAATGATGAGGAAGGCACGCGGCGGTTAGTGCGACCCAAAGACAGGCAAGATGAGTGTATTCAGGGTGATTGCAGCGGTTTGGGCGTTTTGACGGCGGAAGGCACAGACGTAAAAAAAACCCGCAAAACGCTTGGTTCTACGGGGAATATTGAGTGGACGATATTGGACTTGAACCAACGACCTCCTCGATGTCAACGAGGCGCTCTAGCCAACTGAGCTAATCGTCCGGCTTCTTCATTCGAAATTTTAGCAATTGTCGACCAAAGCGGTATCGGTCTTCTTGCTGTTTTTCTTGACTCATTCCAGCCGCCAAGGTTCGGAAATGTTGAGATTTCGACGTTGTCCACCGCAATCTCCGTTTTCCAGAAATACGGCTCTATGCGGGAAAATTGCGACATTTCTGCAAGGAAACCACTCAAGACCAAGGTGCTTGCAAATTTGTGTGCAACTGAATCCGGCATCTCCGATACGGAGGTCTCACATCCAGAATGTCTCCCTACCCCCATCAATTCATGCCTTATCCCCTCCCCGGACTCGGTTCACAACGGAGTTGAAAGTTTCGCTACACAATTCGTCGACAGTCTCGTGTTCATGATCGCTGGACTGTTCCAGCCTTGTGCCAATCCTAGCTTGATCGCGATGCAAACAGGCTGCAAAGAAATGCACTCTCAAGCCAGTCAGTTTTCAATTTGCAGATCGGACAACGCGTCAAAGTCGGCGACGTTCTGAGTCACTAGCGTCAAGTTCTCGCTGAGGACTGTTGCCGCTATTAACCCATCCATGTCGGGCATCGGAATGCCGCTATCCATCAATTGCCCAAGCAACTCTCCAATCCAGTCGTTTGCAGCCAGGCCGGCCAAGCTTGGAATATCATTCCCCTCACGGTTCTTCTCTGCGGCCCCATCCATAGCGATAAATGAACACTCGCAATCAAACCGACATTGGACGACGCGAGTTCTCCTTTGCAAAATCCCGTCAGAATCATTGTTCCAGTCGATGGGTGACAAGCAAGTCTCTGTGCCAGACGTTTCACCAGTTTGCTGGCATAACGATTAAACGAAGTCATTGGTTGAGTTGAGAGCGCACATGAAAGTCAGCTGGGCAAGTGCAAGACGACCCGCATGGCAAAACAGGTGCCGACTAATCGGACATCTCCGAAAACATTTGCTTGGCGGCTGCTTGGATCTCGTCAGGCGACATGACGGAGAGTTGAGTTGCAATTCCCCATTCGTGGCCGAATGGGTCACGGACGCGTGCGAAACGCTCCCCCCAGAACATATCAGTAGGTTCCATTAGAATTTGGCCACCGGCGTTTTTCATGGATAAGACCATCGCGTCGCAGTCATCGACGTACAAATGAATCGCAACACTCGTACCACCAAGGCGGTTTGGACTTGGTGTGCCACCGTGCTCCGGGAGTTCTTCGCTAAGAAAAAACCGCGCCTTTCCGACGCGGAACTCACAGTGCATCACGCGTCCATCCGGCATGTTTAGTAAAACGTATGGCGAAACGCCAAACATGTCAGTGTAAAATTCGATCGCCTTGAGAGCATCGGTGACGCTGAGGTAAGGAACGAATTCGCAAGATTTTGATGTTGGCATTTGTTCGTAACAACCGGGCATGGAGGTGAATTCGTCGTGGCAGGATAACGTGCCGGGGCGAGGCAACGCGGACGGAAGGTGGTTTAGTTCTAGGGGTTTTTCGAACGATTGTCGCGGCTTTGGTTCACGCCTTATTGTCGGGGCGTTTCTCCCGCTTTGGATGTCAACGATGTTCCGTGTTCGGAATCCCCATCCCGATGCCAATGGAGCTCTTTAAGCGTTGTGTCCAGCGTACACCATCTGCGTTGAATGCGACAATCCAGTTACCGAAAGTTGGAAAGAAATCGTGGCCGATATAGCCGGCGTCGCTTTCCTTTTTCCGGCCATGTTGTGAATCTCAACCCGCGATCCGGCCAAGCGACACGTTGGTCTACCTATTTGCACGTCGTCCAAAATAACTTTACGATTGAGAGCGTGAACTGATCAAGCGATATCTCTCTGCAGCGAAGAAGGGCAATAACAAATGCAAGACTTTATCTCTTTGCTCGAGTCCATTTCTGAAGATGGAGAGCTTACGAATAGTGAAATTGTTTCCATTGTGAAATGGATCAATAACAATCCAGACCGCAAAAACGAATGGCCAGTCAACGAATTCGTGCCGCTGCTGAATGCTGTTTTCGCTGATAAAGAAATTTCGCAGAAAGAGTCGAGTGCGGTTGGCATTTTGATAATGAAATCGATGCGTCAATGGCAGCGAATCAACTCTCCAATTCAACCTGTTGCCCCTTCGCCATCGTTTGATGAATCTAAAGCATTGCTCTTGCGTTTGGATATGATTGAGACAATCGAATCAAGTGACGGGCTAGACCAGTACAGTGTTGACTTAAAGGGGCCTACTAGTGAGTGCACGGATTATCGAGCGGCCCGTAAGAACCTCCCCGAACTAGAAATAGGTCGATGTTGCAAGCACATCTTCGCGGCTTACGCTCGTGCAAGACCGATGGAAGGATGGCCCAGTTGGCTCGATTCGTTTTTGGAGCTTGGCTATTGTCCTTGGCCCAACGTTAAATGGGACGTTTTTGGATTTGATGATGTGAAATATTTGGTTTCGGGTCCAAACCAGGAGTGGGGAAACATTTACACGAAGCTCGACGGTGAGAATGTGAAATACGGGTTCAACGTGCTCGAGTGCAGATGGTCGTATGGTCGCGAACCAGAGCACGCCACCAAGTTGGCGGATAAGATATTGAAGCTTCAAAGATGAAAATGGGGCAGTTGAGGATTTGAAGCCGCAGATCGTAATTATTCGGCGTTGCGAGCTCAGTTATTTGTTTGGGTGTTCTTCACACTTCACGTTAGTAAACCTCATGCTTGGGATTGCGGAGCCCAAAAGCTGCATCAAGACACCAGTGAAAATACCGGCGAGATATCCAGCAAGCGGCACCAATCGTCCACCTCGCGTCGCCAGTCCCAAAATATCTACAACACAAAGTACCAGCACCGCGACAAGAAGCAGCTGCCCCAAGCCCATCGTCCACGCACCGATTGATTGTTGTATGTTCATTGTGTCGCCTTGGGATGTTTAGGATTCACGAGCGCATGCGTTAGCGGTGGTCAACTCTTACCGAGATAGTTTAGCTCTCCGCTAATTTTAGCAGATGTCGAAATGGGATTTATCGGGGAATGACGAGACCACATCGCAGTAATTTTTTTGGGCACACCGATCAAGGTTTCGCCGAAGAAGGGTCTCTCGAAAGGCTTGCCCTTTCGCGATTTATCCGCGTCCTTTCGGCCGTTTCAGCGTCACTGCATACTAACGTCGAGCGATTAAACCGAACCGATTCGAATGCTGTCGCGACCAGCCGGATCGACCTAGGCCGTATGCGGGGACGAATACCTAGATTCAGAAAGCGTTTATCTTGGTTGCTGCCGGGCATGTGATCGCACTGCCGTGCCTTAATGTGAACTAAGATATGGCTTGGCGGGGTCGGTGTGCTTTAAGAATTAATGAGCCTAGGATTGAGAACGATGAATCGACGAATGATGGTACTGGTGGTCATTGGGATTTTCCTGCAGGCGAATGCCAGCCAGTCGCAAACCACGCAGCCAAAACAGACGCGTCGGCCGAACGTCATTGTCTTCTACACGGACGATCAGGGTTCGTTTGACGCCAACTGCTACGGATCGACGGATCTGATCACTCCGACAATTGATCAACTGGCGGCGACGGGGACTCGGTTCACGCAGATGTATGCTCCGTCGGCAATTTGTTCGGCGTCACGTGCCGGGTTGATGACTGGAAAGTTCCCGGCCCGTGCTGGGGTGCCTCGCAATGTATCTGGGAAAGCGGGTACCGAAGGGATGCCGCAATCGCATGTAACGATTGCGGACATGCTACATGACTCGGGCTACAAGACCGCGCATATCGGCAAATGGCATCTCGGGCACCTGCCAGAGACCAAGCCCAACGGACAAGGGTTCGACTATTCGTTCGGTCACATGCAAGGCTGCATCGATAACTACTCGCACTATTTCTATTGGAACGGTCCTAACCGACATGACTTGTGGCTTAATGGCAAAGAAATCTGGCGTGACGGTCAATATTTCGGCGACATGATGCGGGATCATTGCCAAACGTTTATTACGGACAACCAAGACCAGCCTTTCTTTGTCTACATGGCGATCAATTGGCCACATTATCCGATGCAAGGCACGCAAAAATGGCGTGACGCATATGCGGGGAAAATCGCCGATCCGCAGCGGCGTCGCTATGCCGAATTGCTCAGCACTGCAGACGAACTGATGGGCGATGTAGTGGCCCACGTTGAATCACTCGGACTGCGCGATAACACGTTGATCTTGTTTCAGTCGGACCACGGTCACAGCGTCGAAGAGCGGGCGTTCTATGGCGGTGGAAACCCGGGGGACTACCGCGGTTGCAAGGGCACCCTGTTCGAAGGCGGACTGAGGATCCCGTCCGTTGTTTCTTGGCCGGGACACATCCCCGCAGGAATCACATGCGACGAAATGGTCTTCGGCTGTGACTGGTTGCCGACGATCGCCGATTTTACCCGCAGCCAAGTACCCGAGGGCATTGACGGTCAGAGCATTCGCAAGGTCATCGAATCGCCCGGTGAAAACTCACCGCATGACCATCTGTATTGGTTGCTCGGACGCGGAGCCCGCGCCCAGTGGGCCGTCCGTCGCGGAGATTGGAAACTGCTTGGCAATCCGAAAGACACTCGCGACCCCACGTCAATCGTTCCGGAAGACCGATTGTTTTTGGCGAACTTGCGAGATGATATTTCAGAATCAATAAACTTGGCCCAGCAATATCCCGAACAAGTGGCTGAGCTGAAAGCGATTCACGATCAGTACCAACAAGAAATCGAGCATTAAACGAAGCTCCGATTCCAAGTTAAGCGATAGATGGCGCGTCCCCGCTGGGGACGATTCTGGTTTCGTAACTAATGTCGACCGTTTCCTCAATCATTTTTGTTACCGAGCAGTACTTGTCCATCGACAGGCTGACCGCGCGATCGACTTGTTGTTGAGACAGTTCGCGTCCGCTGATGACGTAGATCACTTTGATTTTGGTGAAAACCGATGGGACTTCTGCTGAGCGTTTCGCTTCAAGTAGAACGTCGCAATCAACAACGTTTTGCCGCGATTTCTTCAAGATCTTGATGACATCAAATGCCGAACAACCGCCCAATCCCAACAAGACCATTTCCATTGGGCGGACACCGAGGTTGCGCCCACCATGTTCTGGCGAACCGTCCATAACGACACTGTGCCCGCTTCCAGATTCACCGACGAAGCTCATATGGTCGAGCCACTTTACTCGTGCCTTCATCGCTCATTCACTCCCTGTTTGATTTCGTCTTCGCCATTCCGATTCAGGCTGGCTTCTACCCGTCTCAATCGTTCGTCTATTCCGGTAAGCAACTGCAGAATCAAGATGTGTGTTTTCTTGGCGTCGATACCAACTGGGCTGGAGTCACTGTGAATCTCTGCTGCAATCTTGTCGTATTGCACTTGGTCAATTTTCATTGGATCGGTGTTTCACAAAAAAGGATTGGAATCAAACGTTTTACAGACTTTAAAGATGCCTTGTAGCGAGCATGTTTTTGTGCGACGTCTTCGCTTCATGGTAGAACTTGGTCGTCAACACAGATAGCAGACTAGTCCTGAATTTGCCGCTAGAACATCCGCACGGACGACAACAAGGATGCTGTTTGGCGATTCGATGGACGAAAACAATAGCGAGTGGCTCTCATTGTATTGGCGATGGATTTGTAGAAAAACCGGAGGCCGGCATTTGGGAATGGCTTTCAACTCTGTTGGCATCGAAAGCGTTTTCCAAACCAGACTCACATCACCCCGATCTTTGGGTTAAAACAAAGAAGTAAACAATACAGAACCAGATTCGGCTCCAAGCCGCCGTTGAAAAAAGCAAACCTATGTCGAACTCGCCCATTCGAATCACCAGCGCGAGCGTTATTGACTTACGCGTCCCAACCTCGGATCAGATGTTGGGGTCAGATCCCTTTCACAAACAGCCGGACTATTCGTCCGCAGTTTTGCACCTTGAAACCGATTCGGAGTTACGCGGTGTATCGGTTGTGTTTACCGTCGGCGCCGGCACAGACTGGATCTGCTACGGAATTAAGGACCTGTGCCAATTAATCATTGGTTCTGACCTGGAAGAGTTTTCGGCAGCACCGCTTAAGCTTTATCGCCGTTTGATTGACCATCATCAATTGCGTTGGCTTCATGACGGCGTCTTTCGAATGGCTGCGGGCGCGATTATCAATGCGATGTTTGATCTGTGGGCGAAGTCAGAAGGCAAGCCACTGTGGAAATTGCTGGTTGATCTCGAGCCGGAATTCGTCGCCGACTGTATCGATTTCCGAAACATCAGCGATGCGTTGACTCGTGATGAAGCGGTTGAGCTTCTGAAGAATCGCCGAGCAACGGTTGCCCAACGTGAGTCGGAAATGGGGACGCTCGGGCCGAAAGCTTACTGCACCGCTGGTTGGCTGGGGCTAAGCGATGAAGAGATTCTGGTGACGATTCGCAAGCTTCAAGAACAAGGCTTTGATTCGTTCAAGCTAAAAGTTGGTCGCAACTCAGATGAGGATGTGCGGCGGATCAGGTTCATGCGTGACGCCATTGGGCCTGAATGTAATTTGATGGTCGACGCCAATCAGTATTGGGGCGTCAGTGAAGCCAAGCAACACGTCGACCGCTATCGTCCGTTTGGTTTGAAGTGGGTTGAAGAGCCGATTGCTCGCGACGATGTGCTGGGTTACGTTGAGCTTGCCGAAACATTCGCCGACGCGGATTTTGGTTTTGCATGTGGCGAACAAGCGGCGTCACCTGTCATCTTTAAGCAACTCCTGAAAAGTGGAGCACTTAAATTTTGTCAGATCGATGCAGTTCGAGTCGCGGGCGTTAACGATGTGATGGCGATTATCCTGATGGCAGCGAAGTATGGTGTTCCGGTCTGTCCACACGGTGGTGGTATCGCGTTGTGCAACATGATTCAGCACTATGGTATGTGGGATCAGATCGCCGTTTCAGGACATTCGGATACCCAACTGGTTGAGTACATTGACTTCCTGCAGGAATCGGTGGAGCATCCTGTTGAGGTCAAGGACGGTTGTTACACGACGCCGACGGCACCCGGTTGGGGGCTCGAGTTTCTTCCCGACTTTATTGATCAACATCGTTTTCCAGACGGCGACATTTGGAAGTCGCGATCGC
>CAYGUE010000004.1:0-47983 GCA_964352885.1 uncultured Pirellulaceae bacterium | reverse complement strand
CGGCGACATTTGGAAGTCGCGATCGCCCGACAGGAAGGGTGCGGTGTTCGAAGTTTAAACGCTGGATGACCTTCTTCAATGCAAGCCCGAAGCGCAAGAGCGCAAGCGAGTGAATCCCCGCAACGCTGACGTCGATTCACTCGCTTGCGCTCTGGTCACTACGAGATCGACCGGACTTCCACAGGTTGGTCTCCGAGACGTCATTTTTACTCTCGGGGCCGCGAGTACTCCGACCCGATGTGACGTCTTTTCCAGTTTAGCGAAAAGTCACTCCGCTGTGGTTAATTCGTTCATCAATTTGCCGTGCCGAGTGGAGCCAAGCGAGTTTCAGCAAGGTCCATCGTTTCGTAGAGTTGAAACCAGTTCTTGACGACCCGTGCTAGGAATGGCTGTTTTCGAAAACGGTGCATTAAGCAATACATGGGTATTCGATTGATGATCAAATCGCGTAGCGATAACTTGAAGCCGTGCAACCATATTTCCTTGTCGATGTCGTCACCCGTTGCATTCATTAGTTCTTGGCGATGTCGCTCCACCATTTCCATGATCGTGTCGCTCGAACAATCGGCCGGCAACACAAAACACAATAACTCAGCCAAATCATGTTGCGGGATTCCTGGCGCAGCCAGTTCCCAGTCGTAGGCACACAGTCGACGTTCGCCATCGGTGTTTCTAAATGCCATGTTGCGCGGATTGAAATCGTTGTGGATCACTGTTTGCGGCATGCGATCAATGTCAGCCGACCACTGTCCGACACTAGCGACGATCTCCGCGATTATCGGTTTCGCTTCAGCGTCGATCCATTCGGAGAAGTAAATCCACGAAAAATTGGTCAGCGATTCCCAAAGGTCCTGCATCTCGATCATTTCGATTGCTGTCTTGCGAGGGCCCAGCCAATCGAACGCCGAGAATTCAGACTCTCGTCGATACCAGATTGCGTGTATTTGGCTGATTCCGGCAATCGCTGCATCGATGTGCTCTCGGGTCCAATCTGAAGTGTTGTTTGCCGAGTCCAGCAATTCCAATCCCGATAGGGATTCGAGGACCAGCATCCATTGGCGTCGGTCAGCGTTTTCGATCGCCGCATAAACGTTCGGTAAGTGGCGGCGAAACCGTGGATCCGTCTGTCGGTAGATGTGAATTTCTCGGCGGTGACAATCTTTAATTCCAAGATGATGACTGTGTCGTTCAAACGTTTTTCCAACATCGCGATCTGCCATCTCAGCAACACGCGTGGCAACATCGAGTGTGACATGATCCGCCGGTTTCGATTTTACAAAGACCTCCAACGGTTCGGGTACAGGTTGATTGTCACGAACGAGTGATAGCTCATACATCCAAAGCCCGGTGTTGCTTCCATGTTGCCACGATGCCAGCTCGGTCGTAATGCTCTCGCTGGAATTTGAATCCGAAAACGATTGTTCTTGAACCTGAATCGTTGGGTCATCGTAGTGCTGGCGCAGGATGGTCTGAAAAAAATCATCGTCCAATGGACTGCAATTAGGCTCACGCTGAACCGATGAACGATCGACATCGGGAAGAACTTTGCGATCGATGAACGATTTGAAATAACGATCCAGCAACTTCGAGTCGAGTGCTGGACAAGATATCGACAGCGATTCCATTGCCCGCTGCGTTTGCGAATGAAGTACAGGGGGGTGCCGGTGATCTTCGTACAGTTCCGGCAGGGTCATTCCGCTGGCTCCCTCTGGCCTGGTCATGAAGAAACTGCGCAAACGATAAAGCGGATGCTGCGGCATCGCGGCCGCCGTCCTGAGTCGGGCAAGCCATTGGCGGTAGGGAATCAGTTCCAGTGGATAACCGTAGAGCTTCATCCACAACACCAGTTCGCGCCAGTGGCTACGCTCGTTGTTCACTAGATGGAATGCGTCCAATTGATTCGATGTTCGACTCGACAATCCAACGATTGCATCGGCAACGTAGTCGACAGGGCAACAATCCAGCAGCCAGTTGAGGTCTGGCGCGGCACCCATTTGAATACATCCACGAATCATGGTCGAAAGCAAGTCTTCACTGTTGGAGACTCCTGTCGAACCGTCACCGGTAATGAGTGTTGGCCGATGAATGGTTGTTCGCAATCCGCGTGCACTCGCCTGACGGACCAATGACTCGGCGACGCACTTGCTTTGGGCATAACCCAGATGAATGCTGTCCAGATAGGGCAACATGTCGTGTTGTTCTGAAACAGCATGCGAGCAACCCGTGGCGTAGCATGTTGAAATCGTGGAAACAAAGTGAAATGGCTTTGGTTGGCCGCTGCATGCCAGTCGCAACAATTCTCGGGTACCCAACACGTTGGCTTCGCGCAAACCCGCGTAAGGAAGAACCCAGTTGACCGCTGCAGCACAGTGATAAATTTCGCCAACATCGTCTGCAAGCGATTGTCGTTCAGCGGCTGAGAGTCCAAGTCCGGATCGTTGCAGATCACCCGGGAATTCGGAAACTCGATTCTCAAACGAAGGTTCCCAAAGGCCGTAAGATTCCAAGTTTTGGCGAACGCGAGAACCCATGTTAGCATCAGCGGAGCGAACGAGACATTTCACATCGAGCGAAGTGTTCCGCATCAGCGCTCGCAACATGTACGCGCCCAGAAAACCAGTAGCTCCGGTCAACAGAACAGTCGAATAATCCCGCTGATCGCCATTTTTTTCGACCTGAGGACAAATGTCGGCAGGAAGACGACTGTCCTGCAACATTTCCTTTAGCTCCGTGGACGGCCGGGCGTCGTTCATCACCGGCGGTTTCCCGGAATTTCGTGTTGTCTGAATGAATGCGGCAAGAGAATCCAAATCTGGACAAGCCAGCAGCAAAGTTTCGGGCACTTTGCATTGCAGCTTGGATCCGACCGCCATCGTTAGTTGAACCGCGCCCAGCGAATCAAGTCCGTAGCGAACCAGCGGGACGTCGTGTTCGATTTGGTTTGCTTCAACTTTCAAACAATCCGCAACCGTATTGCGTAGCCAAACCGAGACGATTTCATTTTGCTCAGTTTTGTTGGTGTTCATGCAAACTCCGCGACAGAGTCGTCGACAGTGGCGCCGTCGTGGGGGGAACGCAACTTCCATTGGGCAAGACAACCTGCGGTGTTTGATTGAACTGCATTGAGGCATGCATGCCGCTGGATCTTGCCACTGGATGTTTTGGGGATGCAGCCTCGGGCCAGAATCGAAATAGCGCTGGTTTGAATTTCGTGTTGCTCGGCAATGGCTTGTCGAATCGTCGCGATGACTTCTTTCATTTGATCATCCATCGGAAGTGAATCCTCTGCGTCTGCGTCGTGAAAATCTCGTCGCCGACGACGGTTGATTTCAGCGACGATCGCCAATCTTTCACCATCGGGCGTCGCCATGGCGACCGCTGCGGTACAGCTTGCACGTATCGCTGGATGACATGACTCGACAGTCCTTTCGATATCCTGAGGGTAGTGTTTGCGACCACGAACAATGATCAAATCTTTGCACCGGCCCGTCACGTACAACTCGCCGCCGCTCATAAAGCCAAGGTCACCTGAGCGGAGGAACGGCCCTCGATTCGAATCAGACAGATGAGCCTGGAAATTATGACGGGTTGCTTCCGGTCGATTCCAATAGCCGTCAGCGACACTGGGACCCGAAATCCAGATTTCACCTGTTTGGCCAGGACCAACTTCTGTCTTTGCTTGTGGGTCAACGATCAGTAACTCCATCCCCAATTGCGGTACGCCGCAGCTAACAGGCTCCGATATCGGCGTCGCTGAACATTTGGGCTGTCCAGAGGAAGCATGAATTTCGTCGGTGAGGAGATCCTCGCCATTGGACAGACGCTTGCCACAGACAAACACGGTTGACTCCGCTAACCCGTAAACGGGGTTCAGCGAACTTCGCTGAAATCCGCACTCCATGAACGTTGCGGCGAATTGGTCCAGCGTGGATTGGCGAACGGGTTCGGCGCCGTTATAGGCGACTCGCCAACTACACAGGTCCAATTCTTTTCGCTGCTCGACCGTGATTTTGTCGACACACAACTTAAACGCAAAGTCTGGCCCGCCACTGTTGGTGCCTCGGAAATGCGAAATGGCTTGCAGCCAGCGGATGGGACGCTGCAAAAATGTGGCCGGCGCCATCAGGTACGAAGGACAACTTTTGAACAGCGGGAACAAGACTCCCGCGAACAGGCCCATGTCGTGATAGGTCGGCAGCCACGACACCAATACGGTTTCAACATCATGGTCCGACACTTGTTCAATGCAGGCGAGATTATGAAGGATGTTGCCGTGAGTGACGGCGACGCCTTTGGGTGCTGCCGTCGAACCTGAGGTGTACTGCAAAAATGCGATCGAGTCAGGCTGAAGGATTGGTGGCTGCCAATCGCCGACCGATTCCAAGCCATAGTGATCCGTCGCCAGCACTGGCAGTTCAGCAAACTCGGGAGCCAGATGAAACAATTTCGAAAGACTATCCTCTGTTTTTTCGGTGCACAGAATCGCGAGAACTTCTGCTTCTTGAGCGATGGAACGCAAGCGTGGCAGACTTCGCTCGGGGCGTGACGCTTGAGGCGGGTAAGCCGGCACCGCAATGACTCCCGCGTACAGGCAACCAAAAAACGCTGACACAAACTCCAAACCCGGAGGATACATCAACAGAACCCGGTCGCCCGGATTTAGAATGCGTTGCAACATGACAGCGATCTCGCGGCTTTGATGATCAAGCTGCGAGTAGGTTAAGGTTACACCTTCGGTAATGCCATCCTCTAAAAACGTATAGCCTCGCTGATCCGGATGAGTCATCGCGAGCGACTGCAATTGGCAAATCAAAGTTTGGGTCTTGTCAGCAATCATTGTTGACCTTGATATCGTTCTTGAAGTTCGAGGTAGTAGTCGTGCATTAAATTGCGATTCTGATCCAACCGTTCAACCGTCCATTGCTCGGTAGAAATGGTGGGCATAATGTGAACGTCCACCACGCCAGGTTTGAAATCGTATCCCCAGCCGGGATCGATCTCTCTGGGGATGTCGATGAAGATTGGGACAATGGGTGCGTGTAGATTCGTCGCCAAGTGGAAGGCTCCTTTGTTAAATGGTGCAATGATGCCCATTTCACCGATGGTCCCTTCCGGGCTCAAGTAAACCGATTCACCGGTTCGCCTGAGCGCCTGTTCAGCTCGCTTAAAAATCTTGACTCGTTGTTCTGGAAGCGACTGAGGAACCGTCCAAAAAACGCGGGCGAGATAACCAAGTAGCCCAAGGGGCGGAATGCGTTGCCGCAAGGATCCACTCAGGAAGAATCGAGCATTTGGCAAACGCAAAGCCGTCAAAATAAAGATATCGAGTGTCGATGCGTGATTTGATATGTAGACGGCTTGGCGATCAGGGAACGAGCCGTCTTGATGGACCACAAATCGAACCCCCATCATCCAGAGTCCGATTTTGGCCATCGTTCCAATCATCACTTCAGCGTACAGCCTGCGAAACTGAAACAAGGTGATCGTCGCAACGATCAAGGTCAGCAGGGATCCCGTCGTCATCAGTGTGATGCCAGCGATGTATAGCATGCCGATGCGAATGCGTTTGCACAGGCGCTCCCACAAGTTTAGCGGCAAAGTTGTTTCTTGAGCAGCGACTGTCATGGTGCCTTCCTGCAAACGACTGTCTGCATCGCAAGATTCAACTTTTGTTCAAAAAGCAGAACCGGACTCAACAACAACTGGCCCACGAAATATGGGTAGACGGCCCTGGAGAAATTGAGGCCCTTACCTTTTTGAAGTTTGAAGGCGACTCCGGCGAATAGATAAAAGTATGCTGGAAACGCGCCGTACGGCAAATAGTCGACGACTTCTAGCCCGGCTTTTTCTACGAACCGCAACAGATTCGTGCGATCGTACAACACCGTATGCTGAGGTGCTTGTAAACCTGGCCAACGATCGCGAAACATTCGGAAGGATACGCTGTCCAGACGCGGAACCTCGATAACGATACGTCCATCATCGGTCACTGCATCTCGAGCAACCTGCAACGTTCTAAGCGGATCATAGTCGTGCTCCAGAAAGTGCCACATCGAGATCAGGTCATAGCAGTTTTTGCCGATGTCCTGTTCGTAAAACAATCCGCAATGAAAGTCGATCTGGTCAAAGCCAGGAAGTTCGCTCAAATCCTTGAAGTCAACGCCCGTCACGTTGGCTCCATACTTCTCCTGTATTTGCAATAAGAACGTGGCCGCACCACATCCAACGTCCAGAACATTGCTGGATTCATCGAGTGAAACATATTTGCTGACAATACGATCTTTGTCGCGATCATGTTTCCCCATGGCATAGTTGTAAAACCATGTCAGCATGCCCCAGTTCTGTTTCTTCCGGTGAGCGATGTACTCTTCGTCGTAGTAGTCGCGAATATTTTCCACGTCGACGCGTGGGTTCTGATAAACGAGACCGCAGGAATTACACGTCACAAAAGGAAAGTTGCCTGGCTTGCCCGTCAAATCATCCTGCGCCGTAATGAAGTCCGTGTGACTCGTTTCGCCACATTGGTAGCACTCGATCGACTCAAAAATGGATGGTTCCGGCGGAGCCGATCGTAAAGCACTGGTCATGATAGAACTCCGGTTGAACATGAGTCAGAGAACGCAATCGACGGATAGCTTGCGAACGAATAATTCAAAAGCCAAACGAAAGCGATCAAGAAAACAGCATAGGACCACCGCCCCATTGGCTTTGGATTCTTAAAACGGTTGAAGAGGATCAGCAATAACGCCGCACCCGTAATCGACAGCCCGCATTGAACGGTGGCAAGAAACCCAATGCCCCAAAGATCAACCAGAATCAAACCGGCGATCAATTGAAGTGCAACCATTTCGGCTGCGAGCAGGAAACGAAGATCTAGGATTGAGCGAAGTTGTTGATCGTGCAGCAGTTCGTAAACACAAAAACTGAAATACACGACAGCCATCGCGTAAAGCATTGAACGGACTTCCGTGGCAAGATCAGCCGAAGCCAGTAACAACACGAAGATTGGGTACTTGATCAAGATAATGTGGTAGGCGACCGTAGCGTGGATCTTGAACTTGCCGGCCAGTTGATACCACGCGAGAAATGTCAGATTGAGCGTTAAGAAAATACCGACCGCGATCGTCGAATACAACCAAAGTAGCAACACCAGATTGATGACGAACGACAACCCGGTAGCGGCGTAAAAAGGAGCCAACGATTTTGACCGACTCAGAATGCGCTCGGGGTGATCGCGACGGTCGCGGGCCAAATCATTCAAGTCGTCCCACAGTCGGAACTGAAATAGCAACGTGCAGGCCAATAGTACATGGCCAGTCCAGGCAGGCAGGTTCGGCGGCCAACCCGTAACCAAGCTGGCGGTACAGAGGAACAACGCCAGCGGCAAGAATAATCTCACCGGGAATCGGGTCTGTTGGTATTTGGCTAAATCGTTAATCGACAATTTGCACGACTCCTCGATCTCCATTGACCAAAATGGACTGCCCCGACGTAAGCCGTTGAGTCGCATTGCGGACGCCGACTACCGTAGGGATTCCGTACTCTCTGGCTAAAATAGCGCCGTGCGAAAGCATGCCACCGCGTTCCATCACAAGCCCCTTGATCAGGAAGAACACGGGGCCCCAGCCTGGATCGGTTTGACGCGTCACAAGGATGTCGCCCTGGTTCAGCAAATGACACTCAGACAAGTCCGTCAGAATGGCGGCTGGTGCGGTCGCTTTGCCTCCGCAGGCAGCGATGCCTTCGAGTTGAGTTTGGCAGTCGTCTGAAAAGTCTTCCTCGGATTCGATGGATGAGGCGACGGTTGGAAGGTAATCTCCGAATGGCAACAGGAACGAGTCCTCCGGCGCCATTTGGCTTAGTTGTTCATGCCCCTGTTTTTTCAGTTCGATCAATTCGGTGGTTTGGTGCGGGTACATTGCGCTACCCGCCAGCAATGATTCCAATTCCTGGAACGTCAAAAAGAAAACGTCGTTTCGATCCTCTAACCAACTGAGTGAAACCATTTTGTCGGCAGCCGCCAACGCGATTCGTCGGCACCGACTGTAGAGCAGAGCCTGTTTCAAACGAGCACGTTCACGCAACGCAATCGATTGATGGCAGCGCCGAATAACGGTCGAGACCCACGTTGCTCGATTGGGCCATGGCAACGGCCACAGAAATTTCTGGCTTCGCAATTTCTTGAGAACCTCGGTTGTCTCAGCAACGCGATCCGCAGCCTGACGCTGAAGCAATTCAGATGGTGATTCACCATCGAGGCTGGCATAGGAACGCAACATTTCGAGCAATGCTTCTGGACGTTCCTGGAAACTTGGCACCGTCAGCATCAACTCACCGGAACAACGAAATCCCCAGTCTTCGAGGAACACATCAAATGCCTCACTGAATTTAGCATACTGAGGGTTGTTGCGAATCTCGGCCAGGAATGAATCATCGTCGCCGGATGTCAATCGTTCATTCAAGTCAGGATCTTGGCGAATCATTCGTGACAGCTTCCAGAGCTCCACGACTGGAATGCCGCTGACCACATCTTGTAGTCCCTTCAACAACGTGTTGTGCAGCCCCGACTGATCCCGATCGGGAAACTCTTGAGTCAGCGTTCGTTTAAGTACCCCGTAGGTCACCATAGCAGCGGTGTCGGCCAGCGACGCATTGACCCATTGATTGCAGCGAATGTCCATGAATCGCCGCAAGTCCTGCAGCAACATGGCAAGCGTTTTGTCCGCCAGTTTTATCGGGTCAGTCGCTGCGGCAAACTCATCGACCTCTCGTTCAAACGTTGCGACGCGTCGCGACAGAACGATGAACTGACGCGTAATTTTGGTGCCACTACGAAATATCTCGCCATACTTCCTCAGCCCGTTGAGTGGTTGTGGCTTAGCGCCGAACGATGCTTCGCTCGCTTCAGATTTCGTGGCCCCCACAAAGTCGTCAAACCACTGGGTCAACCGTTCTCCTGCCGGTGCAGCACCCAGAAGCCGATGAATGTTCGAAAGGTTATAGTACATTCGTCCGCCATGAACGCCGATCACATTTTGGAATTCAAATTCGAGGTCGGCGACTCGTTGCCGATCAAAACCAAACGCCAAAGCAAGGTTGCGGAAATAGTTGTAATAGCCGGCGGAGGCGATCGAATACAGAAACGGCGAAATGGGTTCCGGGAAGTTTTCGTTGACGTTGGCATTCGACCAATGAACCATCTGGGCGTTCGCAAGTGCGTCAGAAGTTTGAGGCGTCGAAGATACTTGCGGAGACGTGCCCACCGTAATCGGGCGAGACTGAACGAGGAATAATTTTCCACTGCGATCGATGGTCCACTCAATGTCCTGTCCGCAGTCGAAATACTGCTCCAGTTTGAGCGCATCCAGAGCCAATTTCTCGATCTGTTGATCATTGAACAGGCTTCCGTCGCTGGTGATGTGCTCTTGCTCCGGTGTTGCTTCTTGCTTCCATGAATAGTCGTTTCTTGAAATTGTAAACCGACCTGGGTTCATCTTTCCCCCGGCCAAGTCTTCCCCGAGGCCAAAGCAGTATTCTGCGACCATCGATTCTGAACTTCCTTCCGAAGAATCCGGATTTTGGGTGAACAGGATTCCTGAAATATGTGAGTCAACGAGCTCTTGAACAACGACTCCCATGCCTTGCAAGTGAATGTTGCGAGAAAGTTGATAGAACAGAACTCGCTGAGACCAATAGGATGCCCAACACTTAAGGATTGCATTGGACAGCTCTGAATCGGATTCGACACCGAGAATAGAATCGAGTTGGCCAGCGAACGCTGCATGCTTGGAGTCTTCGCCCACGGCCGAACTGCGTACTGCCAACGCTATCTGCGGCATCAACGTTTGTCGCAAGTCACTAATTGCTTCCCAAACGCGTGCGGGAATGCGGGCTGCTAGAACTTGGCGGCTGATTGAATCGGCAGCAGCATTAAGTTGAGCAAGCTGGTCAGGCTGAAGACCGTCCAGCTCAGCGGCAATGGGAGCTCGCAATTCGTTTTCGTCGAGGAATTCCTGAAACGCCTGGTCCGTGATGACCATGCCGAGAGGCACGTTGATGCCTTGCTCAAACATCCTGCCGAGGTTGGCTGCCTTGCCACCGACGCCAGAACTACGATGCGCAGAATCAAGTAGGCATACGTAGTCGTTGCTGGCCAAGTTCGGCGTCTGGGTTTTCAGTGCGTTTGAAGTCATGCGGGCCGAGCCTTCACGCCAAGCTGGAAGAGTAACAAACTGAAACCGTAATGAATGATTGGGCCGACCAAGATGATGTAACACCATGTCGCAAACGGCACCGGGACCACCAGCGAGAGCGCCAACATTCCGCCAATGATTGAATCAAAACGATCCACGACAAAGCAGATCGAACGTGTTCTCGATTTGAGTGGAGCTTCGCCAGGCGGAATGTCGAGCTGCCGTTTGATGAACGAGTTGGGAAGTTCGCCGATCATGAATCCGAATCCAACCAGACAACCAAGCAATCCAAATTCAAGAATTGACAGTGGCCACAACTGGGCATGTAAGTTGCCAGGAAGAACCGCGAATAATGTTCGGTGGATGACAAATGCCAAACCAACCGCCGGGATCATAGCCACAAACCCTTTCCAAGTTTTATTGTCTCCAAAGATTCGTTTGCCTCGATATGAATTCCCGCCGTCGATCGGTTGAGCAAATCGATTTGCAAACGAACTTCGAAGCCAGAACGATTGCGCGAATCCGGCAGTCACGAAGGACAGCAGCAAAAATAGTGCACCAACAAAAGCGTCGGGTGGATTCATGAGTCGGCTCCTAGATGTCAAAGCCGGAATGATGCGAATTCTGAAAGAGAAATATTTCCCCGGGAACCTGCCTCGCTTTCAAAGCCCATCGCCACCAACAAACTTCGTTGTGCGTTTCATAGTCGATGTGTTGCAGAAAGTAGCCGGGCACGCTGGTGTAGATGTGATGCAATTCATGGGCATCCATGTTCAGCAACACAGATGTGGCAAACCAATTCGGGAACTTGAGCGAACGCGTGAAAATTTCCTGCTCGGAAGGCGCGAACGGATCGACGTTCTCGCCGTGACTCAGTTCCATCGGAACGTGCGTGTGTTGGCTTAGGATCAGAACGTCCTGCATGATCAACGTCAGGAAAACGGCCAAACCAAAGATTTGCACCAGCATCCAGATGCCAACGAGGTAGGTGATGCCTCCGTACACACCCAGCAAAACAAACAGGTTCCACGCCAATTTGCGTTGTTTTGGGCGGCGAGGAAAAAGCCGCATCAGTCGCGGTAGGTTCCAATAATTCTGGACCCGGTACGTTATCGAAAACACTGGAACCCAAAACTTCCAACACACATTAATGACCAATCGCTCCCAGCGAGCCAATGCCCGGGGCACCAGCGTCGCGGTGGTCGCGTCGAGGTCTTGCCAGCCTGTCCAATGATGGTGCTTTGCGTGAATTGCTTTCCAGCACTCAAAAGGGATTCCGGAGAATACAGATGCCAGGTGACCGCTGTACTTATTCCAGCGAACTGACTTGAAAAGAGTTTTGTGGCCGGCTTCATGAATCAAAGCAAACCATTGGAGTAACGCAACTGCCAATGCAATTTGCGAGGCTCCCCAAATCAAAACATGCTGAGAGGTTGAGAAGTAAATGGCAAGACATGTAAAAGCCAAACAACCCAGAACATAGATCGCACCGATAGAGTCACTCGGTTTTAAGTGGCTAAAATTTGAAATGGCCGGGGGAGGCGAACAATATTCAATGCTCGGAGGTTCTATTGCGGTTGATTTGTTCATCATTGCCGAGTGCCAGTCGTTTTTGGAAGCGAATTCTTGCGGCTTGGGATTCAGTAAATTGAGTCAACGCATATAGTGGTCTGCAAAAGTGACCATCACAGTGGCCAAAACGATTCCTGCGAGTGGGAACAGAATGTAAAATATGCCAGACGGTTTTCGGATCGGAATGCTGCTGATCATCGCCAGCGACAGGCCCACGACAGCGACACCAACACACCCCTGAAACCAGTTGCCTCCCGCAAAGCCAGCCAGAAATGCCAAGGGGAGAAACGTAGCAACGTAAGTCACCGGAAGTCCGGAGAAATATTGGGCTGAACCGACGGTTGTCAGTCCAACGGTGTCGAAATAAGCCAATCGCCAAACAACGCAGATCGCGAACAGGGTCAACAAGGCAACGGCGATTGGCCCGTTGAATCCAGTTGCGTACATCAAGACGACCGGCGCGAAACCAAACGAACAGGCGTCAACGACTGAATCGAGGTTTCCGCCAAACGCTTTTTGTTTCTCACTCCGATTCAATCGTCGGGCGACGACCCCGTCAAACAGGTCGCACACTCCAGAAACCATCAGTGCCACGACGGCGTAGGCTGTTTGCCCGCTGACTGCCAGAAATGCACAAGCCAAAGCCGCGGCCAAGCCAGTCAACGTAATGGCGTTGGCAACGTCGAGCAGTTGTCGGGCACCCAGGATCTGAGGCTCGCCGATGGTCGCATGGTCTACTTGCCTCACGTCAGAGTTCGTGGCCATGCCAAGTTTCCCCGCTTGTTGATGGAGTTGAGGCTCGCGACTGCCCACCTCCATGCTAGCGTAATCGAATGCTCAGTGCAAAACATGCCTTGCAACCACGGAACGACCACGCTCAATCAATGGACAATGAGCCCAGTGATCACCTATAGTGCGAATTCGAAGCTGTGTTTGTGCCAAGCATTGTTGTTTTTTCTGCTGGCCACGCATCTTGAATGTAAAATCGATCATGTTCCTGCTGAATTGCAAATATGACCGTTTAGAAAGAGTCTCGTTTCCACAATAAGTCGGGGCAAGACGGTCGTTCGAATCCGCATCGTGATGTGAAGGCTGCTATTTCGAACGAAAGATATTTACGCTTCCGTCCCAACTGGCTGTTGCGGCCATGCTGCCGTCATTGGAAAACAAACAGCATGATTGTGCTGGGTGTGAGCGTTTATTGAAATCGTCGGCTTCATGGTCGCCATATTCCAGAATCGCAGACTTCTTTCGTTACCTCCTGACGCCAATGTCCCGGAATCAGGTGCAAATGCGGTAAACATCGCGTCGCTGGAATGGGCGAATATTCTGATGGCAGCGAAGTACGGCGTTCGAAGTTTAAGTGCTGGATGAGCTTCTTCAATACAAGCCCGAAGCGCAAGCGAGTGAATCCCCGCAGCGCCACCGATTCACTCGTTTGCGCTTTAGTCACTACGAGATCGACCGGACTTCCACAGGTTGATCTCCGAGACGTCATTTTTACTCTCAGGGCCCGGCGTACTTCGACCCGACGTGACATCTTTTTTTAGCTGAGCCAAAAGCCGTTCTGCGGTCTCACGTTCTTTAACGAAGCGATTGTTTTGCTCTGCTAGGTCGTCGTCCAGTTTGTAAAGCTGAGCTTCAGGCGAGTCTTTTGGAATTTGATTCTCTTTGGGAGAGGTCCATCCACCCGAGCCGCGAGCCAGAATCAATTTCCAGTTGTCCCGGCGGTAGGCAAAATGCCCGCTTATTGAATGATGAACAATTCCTCTACGAGGAGAGTCGATCGACTCTTTTGAAAACGCAGGAAGGAAGCTGACACTGTCTTCGCAGCTGCCTACGGGAACGGGAATATCCAGAATCGCAGCGGTGGTTGCGAAGACATCGTTGAGACAAATCAGTTGGTCAGACTCTGAGCCGGCTTCGATCTTGCCTTCCCATCTGGCGATGAAGGGGATGCGATGTCCTCCGTCCCAGATGTCCGCTTTTGATCCCCGCAAATCACCACTGACTTTGTGTCCCTGCTTGGCAAGTTTCTCAATGCCGACGACTTTCGAACATCCGTTGTCGCTGGCAAAGATCACGACCGTGTTTCCTTTTGGGTCGTTGCGGTCAACGGCGTCAATGATTTGCCCAATAACGTGATCTGTTTGCATCACGAAGTCTGCGTACTTTCCCAGTCCGCTTTTTCCGACCCACTCCGGCGTTGGAACGATCGGTGTGTGCGGTGACCCAAGTGGCACGTAGAGGAAATAAGGTGTTCCGGTTTCCAAACTGGACTCGATGAACTTGATACTCTCCTCCGCGGTCCTGGGAAGGAAGTTAATCACATCGTCGTGTTCAGTAACGGTGTCCCGTTCGATGATTGCCTTCATGCTGCGGGCATGATGAATGCCAAAGAAAAAATCGAAGCCGCGATGAATAGGTCCGTCAGGTGTTGTGGCACCGATTGGCGCGGTGTGCCTGAGAGGTTTGCCCTTGTATTCCGTTTGAGTTTCAGCGTTTTGGAATCGCATGTTCAGATGCCATTTCCCGACGATTCCGGTTCGGTAATTTTGAGTTCGCAAAAAGCTCGCCAGCGTCGGGCGGTCTTTGTCGATCAAGCATGGAGCGAATCCCTGGACCACTCCTTTTTGCAAGTCCGTTCGCCAACTGTAGCGACCCGTTAGCAGACCGTAGCGTGTCGGCGTGCAAACCGAAGAACCAGAGTGCGCGTCGGTAAACATCATCCCTTCACTCGCCAGCCGATCGATATTCTGAGTACGAATTTTTCCATGCTGCGGATTGAAACATTGAACATCACCGTAGCCAAGGTCATCACACAGAATCAGGACGATGTTTGGTTTCTCGGCGGACGCAAGCGAAGCTGGGGTCAGAAGCAGAGCGATCGCGAACAGCAAAATGCACTTGCGAATCGTTTGGCGTTTGCTCATTCAATCTCTCGGTTCCAAGATAGGCAGCCCTCAAAAAGCGTTGCTGCGATGGAACCATGTTACTCAACCAGCAACTCTGCGTTAATTGGCGTCGGAGTTTCTTGAATTAGAGTTTCAATCTGATTGCCGGGAAAATAAGTCGGCGATTCAACAGATTCAGCCTCTGCCGCAGCCTGATCGCTACACACTTGCCAGCCTCCGCCCAACGCACGATACGTGTTGACCAGAGCGAGCGCGATCGATGCTCGCGTATCCACGAGGCGGTCCTGAGCCGACACGAGACTCGTTTGCACAACGAAAACACGACCGAAATCGGTTTTCCCTTCCTTGAAAGACGCAATCGCAAGTTCAACGGACTCTTCGTTTGCCTTTGTCGTCTGCAGGTCGAACTTGTATTGCTCTTTGCGTTTGATGAACTCAATGATTCCGTCTTCGACTTCACGTTGAGCGGAAAGGACTTTGTTCTCAAAGTCCAGCTGGATTTGCTTGAAGCGAGCTTCCTCGACGCAAATCGCGTTCTGCAATCGGCCATAGTTGAGAATGTTCCAGCTAAACCCTGGTGCGATCGAGCCATTGAAGCTTCCCGAATCAAAAATGTCACTCAGTTTCGCCGCTTGCGCCCCGAGTGTTCCGCTGATGGCAAGCGTCGGGTAAAGATCAGTTTCCGCGATTCCGATTTGCTCAAACTGTGCCTTCATGTTTCGCTCCGCGGCACGAATATCCGGGCGGCGGCTGATCAGTTCCGCGGGAATCCCAACGATGACTTCAGAAGGTATCATTGGAATCGTTCCCGGCTGATCCGACAGACGCGGAATGGAGCTTGGGGGCATGCCCAGCAAGACAGCGAGAGCATTGAGAGCCTGTCGTCGAGCCAACTCAAGCTGAGGAATCAATGAATTTGTGGAAGCAAGGTTGGATTTCGCCTGGACCACATCCAGCTTGGATGTTCGCCCTTCGTCGAATCTGGCATTGGCAATCTTCAAACTGCCTTCCTGCAAAGTGACATTCTTTTTTGCCAGCTCAATTCGCTCGTCGAAGGATCGAATCTGAATGTAGATGCTGGCGACGTCTCCGATCAGCGAAACCATCGCAAAGTTTCGATCATGTATCGTGGCCTGAAGGTTTGCGTCGGCGGCATCAACGCTGCGGCGGATCCTTCCCCATAGATCGATTTCCCATCCAACGTCAAAACTTGACGACCAATCGTCAATTGTTAGTGGCGTTCCGGGAAATGCAGAACCCGCATTTCGGCTGGTTTGAGTGTGCGAATACGAACCCGTTACCTGTTGGCGTTGGGGGAAAAGGTTTGCGGCGACGATGTTGCGTTGATGTCGGGCTTCCTTGATCCGATAACAGGCCGCCTTCAATGAAAGGTTTTGCGCTTTTAGGTTCTCGACTAACAGGTTCAATTCTGGATCGTTGAAAACCAGCCACCAGTTTGAATCGTCCAACGATGCTGGGGAAACGATCCCAGAATCGAACTGCGAGTATGATTCGGCCAGCGGAGCCGTCGGCGTCGAATAGTTTGGCCCGACTCGATATCCGTTTTGCTTCCAGTAGTCCAGTTTTTGCTTCATGGACCGGCAGCCGGTTGATGCACAGATCAAAACAGTCAGCGCGACCGTTGAAATCAGCCAGCATCGTAAATTCGATGGTCGGTCGTGCATGGAGTCGATAAAAGATACAGGGTATGTATTGGGTCTGGACGGAAGAGCGCGGCTTCAAAACCGTGCTATCTAGGAATCGCATTACATCTGGCAAGATCGGCAAAATCGGAATGCTTTCCAGATGTCGCAGTGTTCTCTGCCTACAATAAGACTTTGCTGCATTTCTTGACCATAAAGAACACTCTGCCTAACCGCTACAGGTTGCGGCAAGTATTGAGACCAGAGGCAAATGAAGAAACAATTTTTGATTGCATTTACCGTCGCATCGTTGCTTGCGACGTTCGGATGCCAGCCGCAACAGGCCGAAACGAAACTCGAAAAGAAACCGAAACCGCGGCCGGTAGAAGTTACTTTGCTTGCGATGTCAAAACAGACCAGCAACACGATGCTTTCGGCACCCGTCGCTTCGTGGAGAAGGCAAGAGATTGGAATGGAAGTTGGCGGGCGAATCGAATGGGTCGTCGAACCCAACACAGACATCGAAGGGCGCGTACGCGACCTCGATGGCGAACTGATTAGCGAAGGCACTCCGATCGCGCGGATCAATAGCGAGCGATACGACCTACAGGTTGCGTCGCAAGTATCGCAAGTCGAACGAGCCCAGCAAGCCATTAATGCCTCCAGAATCCAAATTAATGAAACGCTGAAGGCACAGACCGACGCGGCCGAGGCAGAGAAGAAACGCGCACAAACGGAATTCGAACGCAGCAAGCGATTGGTCGGTCAGGACGCGGGATCTCAGTCGGACGTGGATCGCGATGAAGCCGCGCTCAGCACTGCGAAGGCCCAGATCGAGCAGCTCAAAGCCAACACTAATGCTGAAAAAGCCGAACTCGCTTCGCTGGACGCACAGCTGCTTCAAGCCGAAGCTACGCTGCGAGACGCCCAGCGAAATGTGAAAGACTGCACACTCTACTCTTCCTTCCCCGGTCAAATCGCGGAAGTGTACGTTGTTGACGGAACCGTCGTAACTGCTGGCCAGGCGGTCGCCACGATACAGATGATGGATCCGATCAAAGTCGAAGTCGAAGTCTCCGCAGAAGACTCGCGACGATTGCGAAACCGCCAACGGATTCCATTGCTGGTGACTCGCGAAGACGGCAAGGAAGAAGAACACGATGGTTTCCTGTATCTCGTTGACCCTGTGGCCGACCCACTAACGCGGACATTTACGTTGACTCTGTTGGTGATGAATCAACGGCTGTCTGATAACGATCAGCAATCTGACATGCCCACCACCGATCAAACCTGGCGTCTGGATTTTCCGTTTCTGCCCGGAGCGAGTGAAGGAACATTGTACGCCAGTCAGGATAGTATTTATGAAGACGAATTGGGCCATTACGTTTGGCGTGCCGTCAACATGAAAGTGCATGCTGGGCTGCCCGAGGATCGCATTTTGCAAGTTAGCAAGATGCGTGTCGAACTTGGTGACGCAAAAGTGCCGTTTTTGGGAAACTGGATCTTTCAACAAATCAAATTGTTGGATGACCGTGTTGACCCCAAAATGACGTTGATTGCCGCGCGACTGCTCGTCCCAAATGGCGAGCCGGAAAACTGGAACGGCGATACCGTGCTTTTTCAAAACAAAGGGCAATGGATGTTGCGTCCGGGCGATCTGGTGAAAGTCGACCTTGCGGACGTCGCACGGGCCTCGGGTCTCTATGTGCCGATGGACGCGATTGCTTACGAAGACGAAAAGACATTCTTGTTTTTACTTGATGAATCGGATTCAACGGTCGAGCGAGTTGAAGTCCAAGTCGAACTTGATGCCAAACAAACATCCGCTATGGTCGCGGTGAGTACAATCGACTCGGCAACGACGATCGCTGGTCGAAAGTACGTCTCGCGTGGAGCCCACTTTCTGATAGATGGACAAGAGGTTCGCGTGGTTGAGAGTGAGGCCAAAAAGTGAACATTGGCCAATTATCGATGTCCTACCGGACCGTCGTGATCACGATCGTCACCCTGCTTACGGTCTGGGGTGCGGTTACTTTCTCGACCATGCCACGGCGCGAGGACCCGCAGTTCACGATTCGGACTTGCGTTGTCGCGACTAGCTGGCCCGGCTCGCCAGCGATCAAAGTCGAGCAATTGATCACGGACAAAATCGAATCCGAGCTCGAAGGATTGGAAGAAGTCGAAAAACTTGAATCGACAACGATCAACGGGCTTTCGACCGTCTACGTTGACCTCACCGATGACGTTCCCGTCGCCGCGATTCAAAACGTCTGGGACAAAGTCCGTGCAAGGGTGGACTTGGTCAAAATGCCAGCCGACGATATTCGGCCGATCGTCAATGACGACTTCGGATCAACTGCCGTGATGCTGCTGGCCGTTTACCAGACACCCCTCGAAGGCCAAACAGAGGTAGACGATCGCGTTCGGTATTCCCCGCGAGAATTAGAAATCTTCGCCGATCGGATCAAGGATTCGGCACGGCTGTTGCCCGGTGTTGCTGACGTCAAAACGTATGGCGTGCAAGATGAAGCGATTTATATCGAAACCGATCTGGGAAACTGGGCACAAGTCGACCTGACAACCGGCTCTCTGCGGACATTGGTTGAACAACGCAATATCGTTTCCTCTGGCGGTTCGATTGACACCCCCTCTGGAAAATTCAATGTAAAACCGGGCGGAGAATTCGATGCAGTCGAAGAAATCGAATCCATTTCAATTGGCGCAGTCGAGTCGGGAAATTCGGCATCGCCTGTGCGACTTCGTGATATTGGATTGACCGTTAACCGCGGCTACAAAGACCCAGCCTCAACGATCTGTCGGTACGCAGATACAACTGGCACGTACCCGGCCGTGATGATCGGAATTACGATGAAAAGTGGTTCCAACATTATCACCGTGTGCAATGCTTGCGTTGAAAAGTACGAACGTCTGGTGACCGTCGAACAGGCCTTGCCTGCCGACCTTGCGATCACGCCCGTCTCTTTGCAGGCCGACAACGTAACGGCGAAGGTCAACGACGTGATCGGAAACGTCATCTCGGCCATCGTCATCGTCGTGATCGTTGTGTTTCTGTTTGTGGGAGCCCGCACATCGATCGTGATGGCTGCCAATATCCCCATCGTTGTTCTTTCGGCCATCGCGATCGTTCGTTGGTTCGGCGTGGAGATAGAGCAAATCTCTCTGGCTTCAATTATTATCGCGCTTGGGTTGCTGGTTGATAACGCAGTTCAGGTTTGCGACCAGACCCGTTCCAACGTCATCGACGGCATGACGCCGCACGAAGGAGCCATTGAAGCAGCAAGGGCTCTGATGTTTCCCATGCTGGCGGGAACATTAACGACCGTTGCTGCCTTCTTTCCGATGCTGCTCGCGCTCAAAGGCGGAGGCGCCGAATACGTTTACAGCCTGCCGGTAACGCTTTCTACGACGTTGCTTGTGAGTTGGGTTTTCGCGATGTCCATTTGTGTCATTCTGGCAGCGCTCTTGATTCGAGCTCCCAAAAACCCCAAGGTTCCATCGGGACCATTGCCGTGGCTTAGCTACGCTTTGGGTAACGGGTTTCTCTATCTCAAGCGTTTGGTGAAGCGAAAGGAGTCCGCCGCAAACGCGGTAAACTCCTTCGCCGAAGGCCCTGGCGAAAACGGATTCCTGCGGCTGTACGGTGGCATGGCTCACCTAGCGGTCAAGTTCAAGTGGTTGGTGGTGCTCGGCGCGATCGGACTTCTGTATCTCTCACTGCAATTGCCTGTCAGCAGCGAGTTTTTCCCTCAGGATCGTCGCGATCAGTTTTTTATTAATGTTACGCTACCGGAAACATCTACGATCGAGCAAACGAATGAGGTAGTTCTACAGCTCGAGCTTGCCATTCGAAAACTTAGTCAGTCAACCGACGCCGAAGGAAATAAGATCGAGCGCCTTCGAGCGATGCGTTCGATGGTTGGTGGTGGTGGCTCGCGATGGGCTCTTGGAATCAATCCGCAATCTCCAGCATCAAATGTTGCCGAAGTGTTGGTCCGGACGTGGGACGGAAAAATGACGGCTGAATTCATTCGTGATATTCGACGCGCGACGACGGAAGGTGATTCGGATCTCGGTATCGTGCCGATCGCTGGCGCTCGAATTGTGCCCAAATCCCTGTCTCTTGGTCCACCAGCTGAGCCGGTTGTTATGCGCGTTTCTGGAGACGGCTTTGCCGATATCAAACAGCTCAAACGCATTACGCGGCAGGTGAAGAAACTTGTGCGCGATCAGGAGGGCACTTGGGATGTCAGTGACAGTTGGGGAGTTGAAGGATTTCAGATTTCGTTGGACATCGATGAACAGAAGGCCAACCTCGCAGGCGTAACCAACGCCAATGTTGCCGATACGCTCAATGCGTACTACAGCGGCTTGCAATTGTCGACGTTTCGCGAAGGCGACCACTCAATTCCGGTCTACTTTCGGTTAGCAGCCAATCAGCGAGAAGATCTTTCGGGTATCGATGCGGCTTTCGTCGAAGGCCAAAACGGAAAATTGCCTTTGAATTCGATCGCCAAAACGATTCCAAGCTGGCAGCCTGTCAAGATCGAACGCCGCAACATGAATCGAACGATTGAAGTTAAGGCGGAAGTCGAAGATGGGATTTCCGGAAACGATGTCGTCAACGCGATCATGAATTCTGACGCAATGAAAAAGATTGAGGCCAACCTGCCTACGGGCTACAAGATCGAAGTCGGTGGTTCGCTTGAGGAAAGCCAAAGCTCTGCTGCCCAAATGGGAACTTCGTTTTTGATTTCCTTTTTGGCAATCGTTCTTATTCTGGTGGTGATGTACAACGGCTGGTCGAAGACGCTTTTAATTCTGGCGACGCTGCCGATGGCGGTGATGGGAGCGTGGTTCGGACTTTGGTTGACAGATAATCCGCTTGGATTCATGCCGCAGTTGGGTTTGTTGTCTCTGTTTGGGATCGTGCTCAATACGGGGATCATTTTTATCGAGTTTGCAGACATCCTGATCAAGCAGCAAGCCGAGGCCGGCGATGGCAGCGGACCGATCTCTGGAATCACCCGGGCCGAGTTCCGACAGTGCCTTGTGGACGCAGGCAAGCAGAGAATGCTGCCGATTTTCTTGACGACCGCAACGACTGTTGGCGGGCTCCTTCCGTTGGCGCTTTCCGGTGGTCCGCTTTGGGAAGGATTGGCGTGGCTGATGATTTGTGGCTTGTTGGTGGCGACGGTGCTGACCCTGTTCGTTGTTCCAGCGCTCTACGCGATCGTTGTCGAAACGTTCCGCATCAAGCCAATCTAATCTCCTATTGGAGGCATGAGACTTCCGCAATTTAAATTTCCTTGCCAAGATCCAGCCGTGATCTCCGAATTAGAACACTTGGCATTCAAGTGGGAGAAATGGATGAAGTTGGCGTCAAAGGTGCTGTTGGTTTTGCTGGTGATTTGGATTGCAGGTCATGCACTGTATCGCGTTGCTGAACCGACAGCACAGTCGGGAGTTTTGAAACGACTGATCACCACAGTTCCTTGGGCCGGATTCGCTCACATCATCGCCGGCTCTTTCGCGCTGATTCTGGGTGCATTTCAAATGAGCTCGCGGCTGCGGAAACGGAACGTCGGGCTACATAAAAGTATTGGCAACGCGTATGTTGCGTGCGTTCTGATTTCGACCGCCGGTGCGATGGCCAGTCTTCCGTTTTCAACAGCTCCATTGTCTGCCGTTTGCGGATTTTGGTTGTTAGCGATCGTATGGCCGATCGTGACTTTGGCTGGATACCCGTGGCGGGGCAAGTTTGACAGCAAACGGCATGGCAAATTAATGATCTATAGTTACGCGTTGACATGTGCGGCGATTTCGTTGCGGCTCATTCTGATTCCACTGCTGATCAGTGGTGTTCCGTTTCGGACCGCCTATCCAATTGCCGCGTGGGGAGGTGGAATCGGGAATGTTCTGGTCGTTTTCATTTTGATGAAGATCGTGCAGTCGAGGATGGAGTCAAAGTCAAACCAGCATTTGCAAAACGCTGCAACTTAGAAATGTGACGGACGCGAACCGAATTTTGGGTTTACAATGTCAGGAGCTCTTTGTTGCAGAAGCCTTCCACTAACAACCCAGTTTTAAATGCTGATTCTACTGAATTCCCCCAATCGAACGTCGAAGATGGTCCAGGTGACGTACGTTTGCGCTGTCATCGTTGCTCTGCATGTATGGAACAGCGGGGCCTCGTTGGCACAAGTCTCCTTCAACGATGATGTTCGGCCGATTCTTGCGAACCATTGCTACGCTTGCCACGGTCCCGATGAAGAGAAGCGAGAGTCTGACCTTCGTCTGGACGTTGGGGGTGATGTTGATATGCAGGAACTGCTCGAGCGAATCAACTCGAACGACGAAGACGTCGTCATGCCACCGCCAAGCCACAATAAACCGTTAACGAATGAGAAACGTTCTGTTCTCAAGCGCTGGATAGAAGACGGTGCAATTTATGAGCATCACTGGGCATTCGTTGTTCCGACAAAAGCAGGTGTGCCGGAGAGCGTTCATCCCGTTGATCACTTTGTTGATATGAAACTGGCTGCCAATCGCCTGAAACGTTCGCCTCAGGCTGAACCAGCGATTCTGATTCGACGCTTGTACCTCGATCTTATCGGCTTGCCTCCAACCATCGAACAAGCCAATGCATTCATTGAGCATCCGACGCCAGAAAATTATGCTGCAATCATTGACCAACTGCTTCAGTCGCCTCGCTACGGGGAACGATGGGCCAGAAAGTGGCTTGATCTGGCGCGCTACGCTGACACCAACGGCTACGAGAAAGACCGCGACCGGAACATTTGGCCCTACCGAGATTGGGTTATTCGCGCGATCAATGACGATATGCCTTTTGATCAGTTCACGATCGAACAGCTGGCAGGTGATATGTTGCCTGATGCGACGCAAAGTCAATTGGTTGCGACTGGCTTTCATCGCAACACGATGCTTAATGAGGAAGGTGGTATTGATCCGCTTGAGTTTCGCTTTCACGCGATGACCGACCGCGTCGCGACGACCGGCACGACTTGGCTTGGGCTGACGACTGGTTGCGCACAGTGCCACACGCACAAGTTCGATCCGATCACGCACGAAGATTACTTTGGCATGATGGCGTATATGAACAATGCGGATGAGCCGGAGCTTTACCTTTCCAGTGAACGGAAGGAATCGCACGAGGAAAAGACCGAGCAGTTGCTCTCTGAATTGAAGTCACATTGGCCGAAGTCAACCGAAGAGACCAAGCAACCCGAGTTCAAAACATCATTCGGTGCTTGGTTGCAGAAACAAAAGTCGAACATCGCCAGCTGGCGAACGATTGTGCCCGAGTCGATGTCGACGAACATGCCGCATCTGACACAGGAAGATGACGGCGTCATTTTTGCGATCGGTGACACAACCAAGTTCGACATCTACACATTGAAGTTTCCTGCGATGGAGAATCCAGTCAGTGCGATTCGACTGGAGGCATTGCCCGACGAGCGATTACCTCGAGGTGGGCCAGGTTTGACGTATTACGAAGGCAAGCATGGTGACTTCTTCCTTGTGGAAATCGAGGCGACGTTGGGAGATGGAAAGCAGATTCCCTGGGGATTGGCGACCGAGACCTACGCGAAGAACGGTTTTGGTGCGGCGGGTGCAAGTGCTGCTTTCTCGATTGATGGCGACGTTCAATCCGGTTGGTCTGTCGCTGGTCGCAGCGGCTTTCGGCATGTCGCCGTATTCAATCTTAAAGATCAGTTACCAGCAGGCGAAGCGTTTACTCTGACCATGAAGTTTGGGCGACACTTCGCCAGTTCGCTGGGTAAATTCCGACTGAGCGTCATTGATTCGGAAAAGCCAATTTCTGCGACGCTACTTTCAGAAGAATATGTCAACGAAGCTCATCTTGAACAGATCTTTTTGATGCAAGCCAAGCAGGTCCAAAAACACGCCGACAAAATTCGCAAGCTGCTACATCCGCTGCAGGGGAATTCGACATTGGTGATGAGCGAGCGTTCCTCTGAATTCTTACGAAGGACATTCGTTCATCATCGAGGCGAATACACGCAACCGAAACATGAAGTGCAGCCCAGACTGCCGGATGCAATTTTCAATGAGAGGCAGCAATCGTTGCCGTCGAATCGCCTCGAGTTTGCACGTTGGTTGGTGTCGCCTGAGAATCCGTTGACCGCTCGCGTTGTCGCCAATCGACAATGGGCTTCGTTTTTTGGAACTGGCTTGGTGAAAACCATTGACGATTTCGGGATGCAGGGGGAATCGCCAACTCATCCGGAGTTGTTGGATTACCTTGCGGTTGAGCTGATGGATCGAGACTGGTCGATCAAAAAATTGCATCGGTTGATCGTCACCAGCGAAATCTATCAGCAGTCGTCAACGTTTGATCATCCGAATGCCGAAGCCGAAAGACTGCTGCAGCGCTTTCCGCGAAAGCGATTGGAAGCTGAAGTCATTCGCGATTCCGGTTTGGCTGCATCGGGTTTGCTGGTCGACAAGATGTACGGACCGCCGGTAAAGCCTCCACAGCCTGAGGGCGCAGCAGCGAACTACAGCAGATCGAATTGGGCAGCAAGTAAAGGTGCAGATCGGTTTCGTCGCAGCGTCTATACGTACCAAAAACGTACGGCACCCTTCGCCATGTTTACGACGTTTGACGCTTCATCAGGTGAAGCATGTTTGGCCAAGCGAGACATATCCAACACGCCGCTGCAAGCGTTGACTTTGATGAACGATCCCATGTTTGTCGAGATCTCAGAAGCGTTGGGAAAGCGAATGAAATCAATCCAAGGAAGCGACGAAGAGAAAATCGTTGCAGGCTTTCGCTGGCTGATGACGAGAATGCCATCAGACGACGAATATGGAATGCTGCGTGCCTTTCATCAGAAGCATGCCGACTTTACGGCGCTCGCGCGCGTGTTGTTGTGCCTAGACGAAGCCATTACTAAAAACTGAGCAACCATGAATCAATCAAATAATATTGCTCGCCGCCATTTCTTCAAAGACTGCGGTATCGGCATCGGCAAGATCGCGGCTGCAGGACTTTTGGCCGGTGGCGTGACTCAGTCTGCTCGCGCTGCGTTGATCGACAATCCGCTGGCTCCGAAAAAGCCTCACTTTGCACCCACGGCAAAAGCCGTCATTCATCTGTTCATGGCCGGCGCCCCAAGTCAGCTCGAACTGTTCGACGAAAAGCCAACGCTCACGCGGCTCGAAGGAAAGCCATTGCCCAAATCAATTATCGGTGATCAACGCTACGCTTTCATTCAGAGCGACGCCGCCGTGTTGGGGCCGCGATTCAAATTTGCCAACTACGGCAAATCGGGCCTTTCGCTGGGCTCGCCATTGGCACCGCTGGGTGCGGTCGCGGATGACATTTGCGTGATCAAGTCAGTGACGACCGATCAGTTCAATCATGCTCCCGGTCAACTATTTCTCAATACAGGGTTCTCGCAGCCGGGGCGTCCGTGTCTTGGGTCGTGGTCGCTCTACGGGTTGGGTGCAGAAACGGAGGAGCTCCCCGCGTTTGTCGTGATGAGCACCGGTGCAGGAATCAGTGGAGGGACTTCGCTATGGTCCAGTGGCTTTTTGCCGACACTTTACACCGGCGTTCGATTTCGAAACGGGTCGACTCCGATTCTTAACGTTGCGACGCCGGGGAGTTTCTCTGCGGAAATGCAACAGGATACGTTTGATCTGATTTCAAAGCTCAACAAGCAACGACTTGGCGCGATCGGCGACCCGGAAATTGCGACTCGAATGAGCTCCTTCGAAATGGCGGCAAAGTTGCAGACTTCGGCGCCCGAGCTGATGAACTTGGGCGATGAAAGCAAAGAAACGATTGAGCTGTACGGATGTGATCCCGGCAAGCCTTCTTTTGCAAGAGCCTGTTTGCTCGCCCGCCGAATGGTCGAGCGCGGCGTTCGATTCATCAATATTTATCACGCTGGTTGGGACGCGCACAGCGACGTTGAGGGCAGCACCAAAGAGAAATGCGGACAGACAGCCCAAGCCAGTGCCGCCTTGGTCAAGGACTTAAAGCGATCGGGTCTGCTCGACAGCACATTGGTTGTCTGGGGCGGCGAGTTCGGCCGCACGCCGATGGTTGAAACGAATCCCTCTCTCGGTCGCAAAGCTGGCCGTGATCACCATCCGCAAGCTTTCTCAATGTGGATGGCCGGTGGCGGAATTAGGGGTGGAATGACCTATGGTTCCACCGACGAATTCGGCTTTCATGTTGTGGACAATAAAGTTCATGTTCACGATTTGCAGGCGACGATCCTGCACACGATGGGTTTCGATCACGAGCGGTTGACGTTTCAGCACGCGGGGCGCGATTTTCGATTGACCGATGTGCATGGCAGCGTCGTGGGAGATTTGTTGGTTTAGATGGCATAGGCTTCTGGCCTGTGAACCGTGTTTCGGCGCGCGTCCACAGGCTGGAAGCCTATGCCACCTTGGGCTTTAGAACACGCCACCGCCGCCTCCGCCACCAAAGCGATTTGATTCCGGTTTGGCAAAACGACTGAATTTATCCCTATCGTATTCACCTTTGACAACATTCATCAAAGCTTTCAAGTCTTCGTTGATTTTCAAGTCCTCGAATTCTTTTGTCTTCGCCAGATCTTTGTAGGCTTTGTTGGACTGAGTCAGCTTTCTGGCAAAAGTCTTCAGTGCATCCCGCTGGTCGCTTTCGAGCCCTCGATTGGAAGCTTGCTGGCAAAGCTTCGACAACAGATGTCGCACGATGGCTGCGGTGCCTTTTGTCTCTTGCATGCCTTCGGGCTTTACATCTGTCAAGTTGCCACCCAATTGTTGCCATAGCAATTCACCGTCCTGACGCAGTGATGTTGGGATAACTCGATCCTCCGTGAAGTAGATTCGTTCAAACCTTTTAAACTTTAGATTGGGCTCTTCGTCGTTGAACATTCGAGCCATTGCTCCCAACAATAGCCGATTAAGCAGGGCACGCTGGTGTGCCATAGGGACAGGAGCAGTCGCAAGGCCTCCTCCTCCAAAGTTCGGATTGGGGTTGGATACTTCAAGCGTCCATACGAAAGACTCTCGAGTTTCACCGTCAGTCGAGTCCGCCAGAAAATCCGATTCAATCAGTTTGTCGAGTTCGCCATTGGGAAATCGAATCAGGAAAATCGAATACACCCACGGGCGATCCTGCACGTCAAGCGTGTTGATTGCTTGCTTGCAAAGCGACACGTCGACTTCTGTTTTTGCTTGGCGAAAACACTCGCCGAGAAAGGACTGTAGGTTGGTATTAAGCTCCACTTTCCCTTCGCAGATTCGTTTTAGCAGTGGATTGATGTTTAGTTTTAGCTGTTTGCGAAATTCTCGTATCGTGTCAATGTTTCCATCGAAGAAAGCATTTGCCAGGAGTCCGCCGCAGAAGCCGAGGCTGTTTTCATTACCGGACTCAATCTCACGCTGAATGAAATTGACAATTTCAATATTATCCAACTGAAAGACGGCGGTATGGAAAGCGGTGAAATAAATATTCGCCGGGTCGTTCGCGTTCGAGCCTCCGTTGGTAGTCAACTCGCTAGTCGCCTTTCCGTGTTGCCTTACCAGTTGACGAAGAAGTGCAATGAAGCTTTCTTTGTTGTCGCCCTCGGCAAGAAAACCACAAGCGGCAATCGCGTCAGCAAGGGTTTTTGGCTCGCGATCGTACTTAGCGATCTGCATCCATTGCTCAAAGGTTCGACCGCCATAGATGGGGACGTCTCTTCCAAAGACAATTGGTTCAAAGTGTTTTTTCATGGACGCCATTTTTTCTTCCAATGCCTGGGTGCTTGGGTGACCCGAACCAAGACGACGTCTGAGAGTGTCCCTTTCAGCCTCCATTGCAGCGATTGTCGCCTCGAATTGAACTCTATCTCGCGCTTTCGAATTTTCATTGATGGGTGGTTCGCCATCGCTGAAGATTTCGGCTGAATCAAGCGGCTGAGCACTGGCGTCGCTGATCGTCACCGAAACAACTTTGCGTCCTCCACGAGTCATCGTTACGGACTTTGGCGTAATTTCGAATTCGCTTTCGCTGCCTTCCTTGATCGCGTTGAAGACGTAGTTGCCGGATTGGATGTCGAAGGACTCGTCGGTTGAGGTGTCGAGGACTCGAAAAAGGTTCCCGTTTTCGCGAACTTCGATTTTGATATTCGGATCGTCAGTCTCGATGACCAATTCGCCCTGATCAGTGACGATGCGAAAGATCTGCGGTGCCATCAGCCAACCAGTCAGGCCAATTAGTCCAAGCAACGCTATAGCGGCAATCCAGCGGAGTCCTCCGGAAGAAGAACGTTGAGAGGAAGATGAAGCTTCTGCATGTGCAAAACCGGCGGCTAGCGCCTTGCCGCTCACGATGGTGACGGGTTCAGGCCACTTGGCTCGATCAGTTTCGAGACACGCGATCAGATTTTGAGCGGATGCCAGACGATTGCCCGGGAGCTTTTCGAGAAGGCTCATCGTGAGGTCAGAGAGGTCTTGATCACATTCTGGTTTCGCGGCGATAGGCGGTTGCGGCGATTCTGTTTGAATCGTTTGGAGTGTTGCCAGAATCGTTGGCGCACTGAACGGTAACTTGCCGGCTAGCATTTGATACATCACGCAGCCAAGCGAAAACAAATCGCTGCGTGAATCGAGTTCCAAACCGCGAGCCTGTTCGGGGGACATGAAGTTCGGTGTCCCGGCGAGCATTCCAGTTTGAGTAAAACTGGAATCTTCATCGGTGACTCGCGCCAACCCAAAGTCCAGAATCTTGATGCGATCAGTGTCTTCGCAGATCCAAATGTTGGCTGGCTTGATGTCGCGATGAATGAGCTGTCTCTCGTGAGCCGCCGACAAACCCGCCGCGATTTGCCCAACGAAGTCGCGAACGGTTTCTTCATCCAATAATCCAGATTCTTGAACCAACCGCGATTCCAACGTTTCACCGGGAAGCCATTGCATGGCAATGAACGCCAGTCGATCCTGTTGGCCAATCTGATAGATCGTGACGATGTTGTCGTGTTCGATTGAGGCCGCAAGTCGGGCTTCGGCCATGAACCGATCGCGAGCAAGTTCTCCGAGTGAAGGTCGCAGAACCTTCAAAGCGACCAATCGATCGAGTGTCGTGTCTTTTGCCATGAAAACGACGCCCGTTCCACCGGCTCCGATCAGGCGAAGCAACTGATAGTCGCCCAGAGTTCCCAGAGAATCGTCATCGCCAATCGAAGGCGCTGCGATACAGCGGAGTACTTCGGCGGCTCGATCCGCCATGATTTCTACGTCGGCGGCAGGTCGCTGGCCAAACGGTTGCTGCGGATTGGGTTGCAGAAGTCGTTGCATCAAGCCGTCGATGGCTTGCGTATCAGAAACATTTGATGCGGACTCGGCATCTTCAAGAGCTTCCGCAACGTAGTGAGAAAGTGTGTCGCTGGTATCGAGTCCACGCAGCGTTTCATGGCATGAGACACAATCGGAAAGGTGAGATTCGCATTGGCCGAGTTTCGGTGGAGCCAGCCGTCCTTGCAAGAACTCCAATAGGGTTTGCTGGTCTGGGCAGCCTTCGGTTTTTGCGATGTTCATGGAATAGCTTTCACGGTCGGACAGTCTTTCAATGCCAATGCCGATTCATTCCGGCAGGAGAGACTATGCGCTTCCCGCATCATTATTGTGGCGGTGCGAAAAGAAAAGTGTGAAATTGTCCATTTCGCGGTTGTTGGGGCACTCCGTAGGCGAGTCTGTCCCAGACTCGTGCATCCAGTTTTCTCGGTCTGGGACAGACCGAGCTACGTTGATGCTCACAGCAGGCCATCCAGTTCCTCTCTTAGCCGCTTCATCAATCGTGCCTTCGCTGAATAGATCGTCCAAGCACTAACGCCAGTTTCCTCAGCGGCTTCGTCAACCGAGTAGACTTGATTCATTACCAGCTTCAAAGCTTCCCACGTGCCCTCTGCAAAGTCCTTTTGCATCATTTCCATCGCTCTGGCGACCAGCAGTCTCGCGTAGTCGATGTCCCAGGTAGATTCTGCGACAGCGATGGGAGCAAGATTCTCCAACATCGATTCGCTTGCAGTCATGAGTCTTGAAGACTTGCGTCGATAAAGCTCGCGATACTTGTTTAATGTGACCGTTCGAAGCCAACCGCGAAAACTACGACTGGAGTCATATTTGAAATCGGGCAATTTTTGAATGACAAGCGTCAGCACATCTTGGACCAGATCGGAAGCATCTGACTGGGCCATTCCAGTCTTGCGAGCCCAATAAAATATCAAAGGCGTGTAGATGCGAACGAACTGTTGCCACGCAGAGTCATCAGGTGAATTCTGGTCCTGCAGTCGAAAAAGCAGGCTTTCGGAAGTCGTTGTCATTGGAAGGTGTACCAACCTCGAGGATCGTAGTTCGTGTCTACTAGAGTGTCTTTCCACATGAGTCGGCCGATCAAGTCGTTGACTGTACGCGAGTTGTCAGCCGCAGACTGTTTCGGTCCATCAGATTCGAGATAGATGGAAATGCTGACTTGCTCGTTGCCTTTGCCGGCAAAATAGACGTTTGCAATTTCGTTCGTACGATCGTCTGCAACGTAGGATTCTATTTGGTTGGGGCGGCGGAAAGGGCCAGCGAATCCTGTTGAGGTTTCGCCGTACGAACTTGGGTCAAACGGCGGGTTCGGAAGTTGAACCAATGCTTCGTTATTGATTTTCAAAGTTGTCTGTTTTGGTGGCCCTTGCTCTTTTGCATCTCGAATCATTTTGAATTCGAGCTCGTGCTTTCGGCTAGGATCTAACGTGATCGTTTTACGATATAGATCGTCTTGTTCGGCACCAGATGAGCCTTGGGTGATGACAATACGCATGCGGTGTGTACCGACCTGCGGCACGGCAAGCAATAAATGTATGTATCCCCATTCGACTTTTAAGCTGGAAACAATTTCATCTCCGAACACCGTAAAAAAATCGTCTCGGTTTCGGCAAACGCGGAGCATTGATTTTACTCTTCGTTTCATCAATTGCATTTCCGATTGAATCTGCTCCTGTCGCGATTTAAGTTCGGCCAAGTGTTCAATCGTCTTAACCTGTTGTTGGCGTCTAAGTTCTAGGTCAGCGAATCGCTGCTTTTCTTTTTTTGCTTGGCCCCATGCGTGGATGTTGAAGTAGATCAATGCGGCAACAGCAATGAAGCTTGCGATGATCATGAGTACGGAGAAGAGTCCCTGCCGGCCATTCGACCTCGTTTCAGTCATGGCTTCTCCGATGCGTTGGACTTGACGATCTTTATTGCTACGCGTTCAGTGTCCGAGGCGTGTCCAGGGGGTCGAATAGAGAGGATCGTATGAGTTTCTGCTTTAACGTTGATGCAATCAGCCATGGCCAAACCAGATTTCCCGAATCCCAAGGTCTCGACTTTGGCTAGTTTTCGTTTGATTTTGTGCACGACTGTCTCGTTGACAAGTAGCTCGATTTCAAAGCAGCCTTTCCGTCGAGTTCCAATCAATTCAATTCGAGACTCACCTTGCATGAGTGGACTGCTGAACGGTTCTGCCGGCGCGAAGTAGTTGCTGTCACGTAGGTCACGCTTTCTCACAAACCTATGATCGTCGTCGTGAAATCCAAACTGTAGATGAAAGGACGGGGATTCCGGCAGCCAGATGCGAAAAGTTTCATGGAATCCGTTTTCAGGTTCGATTACCTCGGAAGCCACCATGTGGATTCGAGCGGGATCGGCAATTTCGAGCACACTGTATTTGTTAGCGACGGTTTCGAACTTGGGGATCGCTGCATCGAACTCGATCTTGCGTTTTTCAAAGGCGTTAAATGAACGCTCGTAAACCTGCGCTTTTTCAACGGCATTGATCGAATCAAGTTTATCTGCCTCAATGGCGGCCGAAAGTTCTGCGCTACTCCGTTGATGTGCGGTCGCGATCCGATAGTTGTTCCACATGTTGATGACTAAGCTGGCCATGATCATGGAGACTAATAAAAAACTCAATGAAAACTTCATCGGACTCCAGAGTAAGGAATTGCGTGCCATCGGGAACCGGAGTGGCATCCATGTCGTTGGGCAAGGGTCAGTCTAGCTGCGCCGAAGATAGTGGGCAAATTTCAGCGTTGTTGCGAAATTCAATGCGGAAAGCTGAAGAAGCGAATGGATGTGGACGCCAGAATCAACTTGCTTTTTGTCTTTAGTTCAACGATACTACTCGCCCCTTCTTTTTTGATCTCGCCACGAGAAATCGTCATGCCGAACAGCCATTCTTCCGGTTCTCACCGTACTTCGTCCTCAAAGTCTCGACGCCGTTCGCAGATGGCTTACAAGTCACTTGAACCAAGAATGTTGCTGGCAGGCGACATCTGTTTTAGTCCATTGAGTTCAACAAGTTGGTCACCGCTTTCGCCCGAGATTGTCAGAACCGCTGGCGATCAAATCCACATCGAAGCGCGTGAGCTCCAACTGTTCGATCTCGAGGAGCAAGCAGTCAACGCCTTGCTCAGCCAGGCACCTTTGGAGTTCTCCGATCTTGCGGCGACAAAAGCGATAACTTTTGCTGTGCCGGCTCCCGATGGAACCTTTGAAAGTTTCTCAATTGTCGAGTCTCCGATTCTTGAGCCGAAGCTGGCTGAGAAGTTCCCTGGCATCAAGACGTATCGCGGTCAGGGGCTCAACAATCCAGCCGCGACAATTCGACTGGGCGTTACGAGCAAAGGGTTCCATGCCCAGATTCTCGCGCCTGACAATGGTGACTTTTACATCGATCCGTATTTTCATCAGGAGACGGATGTCTACGCCAGTTACTTTGCTCATGATGCTTTGGCGCAGCCAGGCAACACGTTTCAGGAATTCGAAATTGATCATGATCATGATCATGATGACGACGATGCGATTGGGCGCGGTGGCGATGGAGAGATTGATCCGGATGATTCAGGTGGTCCTCTTGGAGCACCACCCTTTGGTGCTCAGCTTCGCACCTATCAGTTAGCTGTTGCAGCGACCGGTGAGTACACGCAGTTCCATGGCGGAACGGTACAAGCTGGAATGGCCGCGATCGTGACGACGATGAACCGAGTCAACGGGATCTACGAAAATGATCTCGGCATTCGGATGGTTCTGGTCGGCAATAATGACCAACTTGTGTACACCAACGCCAACACGGATCCATACACGAATAGCAGCGGCTTCTCGATGCTTGGTGAAAACCAGAGCAATATCGACAACCTTATTGGCAATGCGAACTACGACATTGGCCACGTGTTCAGTACCGGCGGTGGTGGCGTTGCAGGATTGGGAGTCGTCGGCAGCACGGGAAACAAGGCCAGAGGAGTCACGGGCCAGCCCACTCCGATCAACGATCCCTTCGATGTGGACTATGTCGCGCATGAAATGGGCCACCAGTATGGTGGTAATCACACTTTTAACGGAGACAGTGGGAATTGCGCTGGAGGAAATCGAAACGGATCGACTGCTTACGAACCAGGAAGTGGAGCGACCATTCAGGCGTACGCAGGGATCTGCGGCAACGACAACCTGCAACCGAACAGCGACGCGATGTTCCACTCGTTGAGCATCGATGAGATTCGGGCCTATGTCACCAGTGGCGTCGGTAATTCATCGGCAACGATAAGCGGTACGGGCAACAGTATTCCAACGGTTGATGCTGGCGACAACTATGTGATTCCAGCTGGTACTCCCTTCGAATTAACAGCGGTTGGCTCTGACCCGGACGGGGACAGTTCGCTCACTTACAGTTGGGAGCAACGTGACTTGGGTGTTCAGCAGGATGTCAATGCGGGCGACAATGGATCGAGTCCAATTTTTCGAACATGGGATCCAACGACCAGTTCAACACGTTCTTTCCCCCGCCTTCAGGACCTACTCAACAACACAACAGCAGTTGGTGAGACTTTGCCAACGACCGATCGGACAATGAATTTCCGCGTTGTGGCCAGAGACAACGCGTCGGGTGGCGGCGGAGTCGTTAGCGATGACATGACGGTGAACGTCAATCCGACCGGCAATGTTTTCGCCATCACGTCTCAGAACGGAACCGAAACATGGGCAGGCCAAAGCCAGCAGACGGTCACATGGAACGTCGCGGGAACAACCACCAATGGAATCAACACCGCCAACGTTGACATCTTCCTTTCAACGGACGGAGGGCAGACCTTCGGAACCTTGTTGGCCTCAGGCGTTGCCAATGATGGTTCGCATGACATTACGGTTCCCAATGTAGATGCGACAGAAGCTCGCATCAAAGTCAAAGGCGCCGGCAATATTTTCTATGACGTGAACGACGCTGACATCACCATTACGGTTGCGGGACCATCGGTTCTCGTGTCTCAAACGGGCGGCTCAACAACGGTCGCAGAAAATGGAGCGACCGACTCTTACTTCCTTGCTCTGGCAACCGTTCCTTCGGGTTTGGTTACTCTCTCTGCGACCGCGGATTCACAGACTGAGCTGAGCCTCGATGGAACGAACTACTCAGCCAGCGTCTCGTTTGGTTTGACGGACACAACGCCTGTTGAGATTTTTGTTCAGGCGATCGACGATGCTGATGAAGAAGGGCCGCACGCGAGCACGATTGCTCATGAGGTCATTTCGTCAAACGATCCAACAGACTATCCGACTTCCACGGTGGTCGCTGACCTTGCGGTGACGGTTGTTGATGACGATTTGATTGAGCCTTTGTTTATTGGTGTCGATTTTGATGACGTGGCAGGCTCTCCTCCAACAAACTGGACGGAAATTAACCTTGGTTCCAATGGAACGTTTAATAACCTGAACGCGGAAGACGGCGCGGGCACTGGTTTTGATCTTGGGATTAATGTTGGAAGCGGTTCGTGGTCTGACTTCGCCGCCATTCCCAATTCGTCAACGATTCCACAACATGGAGTCAGCCTCACTAACATCGCTGGGCAAATTTACACCGGCGGAGAATCCATCGCTTTGACGTGGTCTGATTTGGATCCGCTCCTGAGTTATCAAATCTACGTTTTCTCTGTTGACACTTTTTTCGATTCGATTGAACAGTCGGTGACGGTCGTTGGCGATTCCACGACATCATTCGAGCAACGTTTTAATGCTGGCAGCCTGTTTATCAATGACCAAATTGGAAGCAGCACTCGCAACTTGCAAGAATACGCATTGGTCGTGGGTGCCGATTCCAACGGTGAGATTGGAATCACAGTCGATCCAATCGCGGGCACATCCGATGTGGTTTTGGCTGGCCTCGCGATTGTCGAAATTCCAAACAAAGCGCCGACTGAGATCTTGCTCGCAGGCGATGACATCGCCGAGAACACGGATACCTCGGCGGGCCCAGTCGAAATCGGTCTGCTGACGGCGACGGATGCCGATTCGACTTCGTTTACTTACAGTTTGGTAAGCGGTGCGGGCGATACGGACAACAGTTCGTTTGAGATCGTCGGTGACAGTTTGCAAATTAAGCAAGGAACGGTCATTGATTACGAGGCGCTTGCGGCATACTCGATCCGCGTCGAAGTGAGCGATGGAATTGATGCCTACCAACAGCAGTTGAGTGTTGATGTCATCGACCAAGCAGAGATTACGAGCCTCGTTATTGGTGATGGAACAACGCAACGCTCAATGTTGAACAGCGTCGTTGTTAGTTTTGACAGCATCGTGACGCTGGGCACGACGCCTTTTGAATTAGTCCAGCGAGGTCCAACTGGCGGCCTTGTTGATTTGACTTCGTTGATAGACAACAGTTCAGGTAGCTCAGTCGTCACATTGACTTTTTCGGGCTCATTCGCAGAAGCATCAGGATCACTTGCTGACGGAAACTATCAGCTCACGGTATTCGGTTCTGATGTTCAAACGCTCGCAGGCGGGGCTTTTGATGGGGACCAAAACGGAACGCCTGGCGGCGACTTGGTCTTTGGAGCTTCAAGCGATGACAACTTCTATCGGCTTTTTGGTGATGGAACCGGTGACCGGATTGTCAACGTGTTCGATCTTTTGGCGTTGCGGCAAGCTTATCTGAGCGAAGACGGCGATAGTGAATTCAACGCCAGTTTCGACTCGAACAATGACGGCTCCATCAACGTTTTTGACCTGCTGAGATTCCGCCAAAACTATCTGGAGTCGTTGGACTTCGTGTAGACCTGTAGAATTCGAATTGTTACGGGTCCAGATACCTGTCGCCAAGCCATCCGCTATATTGTGTTTTGACTCTCACAATCAACGGGAATAGGCATTCGAATGCAAATCTGTATTTGTCATCACGCTCGCAGTCTGGCAATCGTTTTTTCTTCGATGGTACTGGCGATCGTCTTCAGTGGGTGCTCTGACGACAAAGCAGCACAGAAACAAGACGTCATAGGAGGGCATGCCAGCCCCTACTCAAAAATCACGATCGATGAAGTTTTGGCCCGCACCGACTATCCCAAGGCAGCTCGTGAAAAATTTGAGCAGTTTAAGAAGAATGGCCGGAAATCGCTGATCGTGAAAGAGATCGATGGGATCATCAGGGATTCGTTGATCAATGAGCCCGTGATGATGGAACAGGTTGCTTCGCGATTCGTTCACAGTCCAGTTTCCCAGCCTTCACTTTCGAAGCTTACCGAGGCAATTGAATTTGGCTATCCGGAAGAGCCGATCGACGCGCTGCGATTTCTAGAGGGCGAAGCAGATTACATGCGAATCGGCGTGGATCACTTTCTCGAAAAAGAGACCTATCAATTTGACGTAGCGGATCGCAATTCCGTTGCAGCCTTCATGAATAGGGTGCTTGACGGTCCCGATGTAGAATTCAACGAAGAAATTTGGCAGAAGATTCTTGTCGACGGTGAAGCGTTGCTCAAGAAGCTGCCGATTCAGCTGAAGACTGAGCCAATGTTTCATCTCTGCCTGGCCATTGCAGAGAGTCGCGGTCAGAAAATGGCCAGTGCGAACCGTCGTTTGGATGAGGTTGTGGTCGAATTCGCACGCGATGACTATCCGACACGAATGGCGATACTGGCACTCAGATTCGTGGACATGATTCGAAGCGAATATCGATCAAAAACGTCCTACGAAGTTCGCGTCGCGGCGATGAAGCACTGGGTGGCGAACGACTTTCGCGCTCGAGGAATCGAGGAGCGTTATGCAATGACCGATGTGAAATGGTATTTCGGACATGCATTTCTCAACAAGGATTGGCCGGCGCTCAATGAGTTCATCCAGATTGTCGAAACCAGCAAGACGCTTCCGCCATGGTTTCAATCGATGGTCCTGGGCGAATACCATTTCAAACTTGGCTACTATTATCGTGGCACCGGCATGGCAGGAACCGTCACGGAAGAAGGTTGGGACAAGCTTGAGGAGCATTCGGTAATCGCTCACGGGCATCTTGAGGCTGCACTAGCAGCTAATCCGCGGTTTCCAGAACCGGCAGTTGCACTGATGGGAGTCAGCCGAGTGGGGCATTCTGACAAGAAAGAGAAATTCTGGTTCGAACAGGCGATCAAACATGAGCCTGACTTCATGTCTGCCTACCGAACGAGGCTTGTTGGACTGATGCCGATATGGGGAGGGTCGGTTGAAGAGATGACCAAATTTGCGCTCGAGCAAGCCAACAAGAATCAGTTTGACACTGGCGTGCCCTATCTGCTGCCAGCTTTCATTTTCATGACGCGTAACTTGGATGTTCTGGAAACGGCGGAGTACAACAAACTGACTTCCGATAAGAAGCTTCTCGGTGAAACGATCGAGGCGCTCGATGGAATGATTGAGCATAATACGCAGTTTGTTTTCGACGGCAAACTCCGCGACAAGAAGTTCCTGCCAACACTTCGGGCGATTTTTCTGATGCGAGCTGGAAAGGTTGATTTAGCTGAACGCCAATACAAGGACCTGGACGGACAACACAGTGTTGCGGCACTGATAGCCTATGGCGGCAAAGCTGGATCATTCGATTCTCTGATGGCGGCTTCATCCGCGTTCAATGCAGAATATCAGGAGGAAGCAGAACTGCTCAAAGCACTCGTGGAAGTTCCGCTCGAGAAGAGAATTACGAACTTTGATAAAATTGAAGAGCTGGTCGAAAACGTTTCGCAATCAGATGAGAGCGGTGGACTCTACTTTCAGCGTTTGCTGGAAAAAGTCACGTTGGAAAAGAAATATTCAATGGGAGAACCCGTTGAACTCAGATTTGATCCACAAATGAACCAGTGGAAATTGGCTGACAACCGACAGTTGACCTACGTTTCCGAAACGACTGCAACTTTCGACAATCGAAACGATGAACGCTCGAATCAGGCATTTCACGGATCGTGGTTTCCTGGTCCGCGGATGAGTCAAGCGACCTTTACTTTTCCTGATGAGGAATCGCCGCTCGAAGATTTCGCGCCGGGGTTTCTCATTGGCATGGCTGGCGAGTTCACACACACGATTGGTTTGGCATTAACGGGAAATCGAGCCCATAATTTTGCGTCGCCAAACATTCGAACCGGTTCTCTTGTTTTTGGCATAAGTCATGCTAACTTGCCGCCGTCCAGAATTTCGTTTCCGATCAAGAATAATCGCTGCGAGCTAAAAGTACTTGCGGCGAAAAATTATTTCGAAGTCTACGCTGACGGTCAGTTTGTTATTCGATGTCGCTCGAAGTTTCTCACGGAAACAGCTCCCGGGTTTGCGATTCAGCAGAATCACGGCTGCAAGGGCCGCGGAGTCGTCGAGGTTTCTGACATCGTTGTGCAGAAGTGGGCGGGACCTCCCTCTGTGGAAACAAAAGGACAGAAGTTGATCGAGCACTTTGAAAATTTATGCGAATCAGACCCGGAAGATAAGTGGAACACATTTTGGCTGGCGCACGCAAAGCATGCGGTTGATGATTTCGAAGGTGCTTTGCCACTTTATAAGCAAGCCTGCGATGCAGGTGTCAGTAAACAGTTTGCCGGATTCTATATTGGTGATGTTTTGGATCGCCTTGGCAAACGCAAGGAAGCCTTTGATTGGTATTTGGAATCCGCGCTCAATACCAGTGGGGGTGGCATCAAAGAATTGATGTACGTTCGGCCACCCGACATCAATGTCGGACATCCCGTAAGCTGGTCAGCATTTCGAGCAAATTGGTTGCTCATGACGACGGACCTGAATTCCGATGGGGAACAACAGCTTTCGGGGATGAGAAAGGTTCCCAGAGGGTTCCAGTGGCTTGATCGGCTTTGCTATTTATTGAGGGTGCCAAGAGACGATGAAAAACAGAAGAAGTACAGGAGCGAGCAGTTGGATGCCGTCGAACAGAAAGCCCAAGACCCGTACAAAAAACTGGTTTCTGCAGTTGCTGATTTGATTGATCAGGATGGTTTGTACAACGTTGGTTTGGAAGAAGAGCCTCTCTACTTGAAGTTGGATTTCATGACGTTCTTTGACAGTCTTGACCCCCAGGTAGATTCAAACAGGTTTCGTGGCAGATAGTTTTTCAATGCCGCGTGCCCCGTCCACGCTGACTGCTTGGAGCCGCCAAACGGCAACGCGGTATCGAATGTCTCTCCACATTTGGAGGCAACCCAATTTCGACCGATTGACGTCTTCAGAAAAGACTCAACGGACGCCAAAAGGGGGGGGCTGTAGTGATTGGAAGTTCCGCAAACAAACGATTTGGTGACTTGGCCGTTTGATTCCATTGAGAGATGGCTGGCAAGCATTTAATGACGGCAAGCTTGGAGTTATGATGGCGCATTCGCAATCATGTTAGTTTTAGGACCTCGTTTATGAAATGTTGCTTTTTTCTCTATGCTTTGGCGGTTGGATTGTGCTGGTGCTTGACCGCGGAAGCGGTTCAAGTCGATGAGGCAGCCATTGCAAAAACGGAAATCAAAGGCGTTGGCCTAGAGAACGCGTTTCCAAAATTGCGATTCAATCGACCCGTTCATCTGGATCACGTTGGCGATGACCGACTATTCGTAGTCGAGCAAAGCGGCATCGTCTACGTTTTTGAAAACGACGCAGAGACTTCAACGACGAAAGTTTTTCTTGATATCAGTGATCGGGTTTGTCGCGTCGGTAACGAAGAGGGCTTGATCGGATTTGCTTTTCATCCGGACTTCAAAAACAACGGGGAGTTCTTCGTTCACTATTCTTCGTCTGAGAAGGATATGCATGGAATCGTGGCCCGCTACCACGTCAAAGGGAACGATCCAACGGTCGGCGATCCAGATTCGGAAGAAATCATCCTTGAACAGAAGCAGCCGTTTCGAAATCACAATGGTGGCACGATCGCGTTCGGGCCTAAAGATGGGTACTTGTACATTTCTTTCGGTGATGGCGGCAAAGCCAACGATCCACTCGGCAGCGGGCAGGATTTGTCGACGCTGCTTGGAGCCATGTTGCGAATCGATGTCGATAACAAGGATCCGGGTTTGGAGTACGCGATTCCTAAAGACAATGTGTTCGCGAGTCACGAAGGGGCTCGTGGCGAAATTTTTGCTTGTGGTTTGCGGAACGTTTGGCGTTTTTCGATCGATCGGAAAACAGGCGAGGTCTGGGCTGGCGACGTCGGACAGGATCGCTTTGATGAAATCGACCTTGTTCGCAACGGCGGTAATTACGGTTGGAATCGCTGGGAAGCCGGCGAGTCATTTCGCAAAAAGGTCGAACTTGCGACCGAAGAACATGACAAACCTGTCGTTAGTTATGGACGCCAGTGGGGGTTGTCGGTCACGGGCGGTAACGTCTATCGCGGCAAGAAGTTTCCGGAGCTTGACGGATCTTATTTCTATGGCGACTACCTCTCGGGCAATATGTGGCGGATCCACAAAGACGAGAATGGCCAATTCCAGAATACGCTTGTGCGTCGAACCGGCCAGAGTATTTCTGCTTTCGGAGAGGATGCGAATGGCGAAGTGTATCTGCTGAGCTTCGATGGAAAGATTTATCGCGTCCTGCCAACCGATGCACCGCAGAACTTTCTTGCAGAATGGCCGAAGAAGCTTTCTGAAACTGAGATCTTTGCCGATCTGAAGAAACGAAAGATGTCAGACCAGTACGTTGAGTACAAAGTGAATGCTCCTTTTTGGTCAGACGATGCGGCCAAGACTCGTTACTTTCGATTGCCCGAAGGTACGGCGATCAACTACCGCAGCGAAGGGTCGTGGGAAGTTCCTGTCGGAACAGAGATTATCAAGAATTTCCGCGCAGCTGAAGCCAACCGAATGCTTGAAACACGAGTCATCAAGCGAATTGAAAGTGGTTGGGAGGCGGCGACCTACATCTGGGACAAAAACAGCACGGATGCAACACTGTATCCGGAAGGCAAACAACTTGAGCGATGGATGCCCGTCAAAGACTCGAAAGAATGGGCTCCAACGACTTGGCATGGTCCATCTTCGTCAGAGTGTGCCAGTTGTCACGTCGACTCGGCAGGCTACGTGTTGGGGCTAAATACGGCTCAGTTGAATGGCGTCTACGGCGACAAGAATCAGATCTCGGATTTCATTGAGCGCGAGCTGCTCAATGGCGTTCCCAAAGAATTCGATGCTTCGACCGCTGCAAAGCATTGCAATCCTCATGACGAAAGTTGCAATCTGGAAACACGGGCCAGAGTGCTGTTGGACGTTAACTGTGCGATGTGTCATCGACCCAATGGACCGGGCAATGCGAGCATCGATCTGCGTTTCGCAACTAAATTGGGCGATACGAAAATGGTTGGTGAAAAGCCAGCTCAAGGTGACCTCGGAATCGCTGATTCAAGAATTGTCAAACCAGGCGATGCAGAAGCTTCGTTGCTGTTTCGACGGATGAATACATTGTCCAACGGTCGCATGCCAAACATTGGCAGTAATGTCATCGATGAGAAAGCTGTGAAACTGATTCGGGAATGGATCAACTCGATGGAACCGGCACAGTGAATTTTCGAGTCGCGACGATCAACGATCTGCCAGCGATTGTGGCAATGTTGGCTGACGATCCGTTGGGTACGTCGCGCGAAGAGTTCTCGGATCCGATTCCCGAATTCTACGTCACGGCGTTTGCACTGATCGATTCGGATCCAAATCAGGACTTGGTCGTTCTGGAGTTGGAAGGCCAAGTCATCGGGACCATGCAGCTATCGTGGCTGCAATATTTGAACTATCGCGGCGGCGTTCGTTTGCAGATTGAGTCCGTGCGAGTTCATCGGGATCACCGCGGGAAGAACCTTGGTTCAACGATGTTCCAATGGGCGATCGAGCGAGCGAAAGATCGCGGTGCTCATGTCGTTCAACTCACTTCAGACAAGCAACGTCCCGGTGCAATCAGGTTTTACGAGAAACTTGGATTCAAAGCCTCTCACGAGGGCATGAAACTGCACTTGGATAAATAGTTGATGATGGAAAAGCCAACCAAATCAACGCGACTGACAAGCATCGATATGTTGCGAGGGTTGGTGATCGTGCTGATGGCTCTTGATCATAGCCGCGACTTTTTCGGTGATATGCGAATCAATCCCCATGATGCCCAGACGGCATCGGTGGCGATGTATTTGACTCGGTTCGTGACGCATTTCTGTGCGCCGACGTTCGTTCTCTTAGCGGGTATTTCGGCGTGGTTGTATGGGTCCAAGCAATCAGACCCAAAACAGCTAAGTTGGTTCCTGTTCTCGCGTGGGCTCTGGCTATTGATTCTTGATCATACCGTTCTGTGGTTTGGATACGGGTTCAATTTTGAGTTCATTCCGTGGATCTTTCTGGTGATATCCGCAATCGGCATTGCGATGATGTTGTTGTCGGTGTTTTGTTGGCTGCCAACACGAATCGTTGGCTTGCTCGGATTGTTGATCATGGTTGGACACAACTTGCTCGATCCTATTCAGGCCAGTGTGTTCGGCGCCCAAGGCTGGATCTGGAATCTGATCCATGAGCCGGGGTTTCTTCGGTCGATGGGTCCGTTTCAATTTGATGTTGGTTTGGAGGTCGCCTATCCGGTATTTCCCTGGTTCGGCGTGATGGCTGCAGGGTATGGGTTGGGGCCAATTTTTAAGTTGCAGCCTATCCAGAGACGAAGGCTGTTGATGCTGATTGGCTACGGTGTCACAGCTGGATTTTTTATCGTGCGAGGCCTCAATATTTATGGAGATCCTCAGCCTTGGTCGATCGTTGAATCTGAAAACGGCTTGAACGTCACTCGCACCGCGATGTCATTTGGGTACTGTTGCAAGTATCCGCCATCGTTGTGCTATTGCCTGATGACGCTGGGGCCCGCCTTGATTGTTTTGTCGCTGTTTGAGCACATTCGTGAATCCAATCTGCTGGGGCGGATTCTGCTGACGTTCGGTCGAGTACCGTTATTCTTTTACGTGGTCCATTTTTATCTTTTGCAGATCGGTGCGATCGCGACTTACTGGTTGATTCGCGGCAAACCAATTTCGCCCTTTCAGGCGATGTACGGACAGATGGGAGGCCAGCCGATACCAGATGAATTTGGTTTCCCGAGCCTTGTCGGCGTGTATGCGGCTTGGTTTGTTCTGTTGTTGGTATTGTTTCCGCTTTGTGTGTGGTACGGCAAACGAAAGCGGGCGGGCAAGAGCCGTTTGTGGAGTTACCTCTAGGGCTGAATCGGCGGTAGTTTATAATGGTGGTTCAGTCGCAATGTTTTTCAGGCACTGCCTGTTGGCGGAAATCGCACCGACAGCATCAATTTCCTAGGTGCAGAAACAACGGCTGGAAGCCGTCGCTACGAACAATGCGAATTATTGCGACTGGAAGCCACAACGACGCAAAGTCGCGATTTTCTGATTTCATCATTTTTTCCAGATACATCCATGCTGATCGTTGTCTCTCCGGCCAAGACGCTGGACTACGAAACTCCGTTGCCCATCTCGAAAACTTCTCAGCCTGTGTTCATGAAACGCAGTGCCGAATTGGTCGATATCCTGCGCGACTACACGCCCAAGAAGCTAGGATCGCTGATGTCGATCAGTGACAAGCTGTCTGAGCTGAACGTGAACCGCTATGAAGCCTGGGAACCGAAGGCCAGCAAAACGAATGCTCGCCAGGCATTGTTGGCGTTCAAGGGAGACGTGTATCAGGGAGTCGATGCGTACTCCATGAAGGAAGCCGATTTCATGTTCGCTCAGGAGCATTTCCGCATGCTGTCGGGGCTCTATGGTGTCCTCCGGCCGTTCGACTTGATGCAGCCCTATCGGCTTGAGATGGGGACGAAGTTGCCAAATGAACACGGAAGCAACCTCTACGATTTCTGGGGCCCAGACATCACCGATGCCCTCAATAAGCAGCTTAAAAAGATCGAAAGCGACGTATTGGTGAACTTGGCCTCGAATGAGTACTTCCATGCTGTGATCCCCTCTAGGCTGAAGGCTCGGGTCATTTCGCCTGTATTCAAGGACATGAAGAACGGTAAATACAAGCTAATCAGCTTCTTCGCCAAGAAGGCTCGGGGCACGATGTCGGGCTGGATGATCCGCAAAAAGGTGACGGATCCGAAGAAATTGGCGAAATTCGCCGAAGACGGCTATCGGTACTCGGCTGAAGAGTCGACCGAGAATAAGCCGGTGTTTCTGCGTGGATGACGCGTTTTTTCGTCTTGCCGCGTTTTATGGGCCTTGGTTACAATTCGTGACCCGCCAAAGAGCACACGGCGACTAATCAATCAAATCAAATTATCAAATCTGGAGAGTAAAGAGTGGGCACAAAAAAGACCGGAAAGGGTCGACGAAAAGTTGGCAGAAAAAAACGACGCAATAGAGCCAAGATTCGTCATCGCAAGAAGTAGTTTGCGATCCGCCTGCTGTTGAATGCAGTATCGGGGTCGAGAGCCAGTTCAATCGGTTTGATTGAGTTAGCTTTCGACCCCGTTTTTCGTGCGCGCCGTGGTTGTGGCTTCCATCGCTTCCAGCCGCAATCGTTCGAGCAAGATCGGACGACGGTGATCGAGCCAATGCAACAAATCTCACGCAAAGGCGCATAGTTTCTGCCGCATATCTTTTGCGGCTTCGCGGCTTCGCGCGTGATTTAGTCCGCATCAATCGAATCTGCCACCGCTTTGTCTGCTTTTAAAACTACCCCCAGCACAACACCTACCACCATCATTCCGCCAATCGCAAGCGAGATCGTTTGGTAATTCTGCGAAATCAGATACTCAATGGAGTTATAAGTTAATCCTGCACAAACGATTGCAAAGAAAATAGGTTCAAACGGGAAAAGCGGCAGTCGGAAATGAGAGCCCTTCGACTTGTCCCTCGCCCGAAACACCAGCAGCGAAAGAACTGTCGCTCCGAGAAAGCTCCAGAAGAACGGCGCCGACGCAACCAGCAACACCATGAAGATGTTGTCGTACCTCAAGCACAACAGGATCAACGAAATCGTTACCGCAGCCTGAAGCAAAATCGCTTGCCATGGACAGCTACGTTCGTCATTCCACTTGGCCAGAAACTTCAGAGACGGATAATCACGCCCCACAGCGTAGTAAATCCGCGGGCTGGTGATGATCATGCCGTTCACTGCTCCAAGGCAGGATATGCAAATCAATGCGGCCACCAGCTCTTTGGCCCGGTCAGCAAAGAATCCTTCCCCGCCCAGCGCCGTCGCCACCAGCGTGATCGCGGGTGATTCGGAAGCAGCCATTCCGGCTTGCCCTAGGCCAACGACAAGCGCAACGTTGAAAGCGATATAGACGAGGGTCACGATTCCGACGCCGAAGATCAGACATCGCCACAAGTTTTTCTGCGGGGAACGAATTTCGTTTGCGATCAACGCGACATCATTCCAGCCTCCAAAGCTGAACATCACAAATACAAGGGCCAGCCAAAGTGATTTTAGCTCCCATTTTGATTCGACGGGTGCGACAACATCGCGAATCGGATGGGTTAGGGCCAGCAAAATGATCAATCCAATGCCAGCAACTTTGGCAATTGTCAGAATATTTTGCGTTAGTTTTCCTCGCTCAATCCCCAATAGATTTCCGGCGGTAAGAATGGCAATTGCTAGGACGGCTCCCGCAATTTTGACGACGGTCTCGGGTAGCCACTCAATCATTGGCAACGCCGACGTGATCTGAGCGAAGTGGATGCCAAACAGGGTGGCCATAATGCCAATGTTGGCTGGCCGGACGATCCAGAACGCCGACCAGGCGAACATGAAAGCGATGGGTTGGCCGAATGCGCTCTTCAAATAGGCGTAGTCCCCGCCTGATTCATCGGGAAAACGCGTGGTCAATTCCACAAAACAGGCCGCTCCAACCAAAACGATCAACCCGGCAACGACCCACAGACCGATCATCACGGTAGAGTTTGGGGTCATGGAGGCAACGTCTGCCACCGTGCCAAAGACGCCTGCTCCGATGATAGTGCCGACGATGATGCAAAGGGCATCAAGTAACGAAAGCGTGCGGCGAGGGGTTGTAGAGGGCATGCCTGACCGAAGATGAAGGTTGCGTGAACGTGCTGCTAGAGTGTCTCAAAGCGTGGTTTGGCTCAAAAGGGGGCCAAATGCCATCAAAATTCAGATTCCCGTTGGAACTAGACTTTTTGGGATGCGTCAATATATTGTATGTGAATTTCAAGCCTCTTTGAAATTGCACGAGCATTTCAATCCATATTTGAAAGGGATATATGCCCAAAGAAGAATCTTACGAAGTCGACGGCACCGTCACGCAGGCTTTAGCCAACACCCGATTCCGGGTTGAGCTGGAAACTGGCGACGAAGTCCTTGCGCATGTCGCAGGCAAAATCAGAAGAAACTTCATCCGAATCGTTCCCGGCGACAAAGTTCGTGTGGAACTATCTCCTTACGATTTGACCAAGGGTCGCATCGTCTACAGAGAGCGTTAATACCTCATTCTGAGTCGCTCTTCTCTTCATTTTTGCATACCTTCAGGTTGCACGGCGGTTCGCTGCTGCGCCAATACGGTTTCTCGACTGCATCGATCTCGTAATTGTTTAGCCACAGATGCACGCAGATGAATGTTAGCCTGCAGCGGCTGACAGTCTGTGTTTAATCTGTGGCTTAAGAGAGCATTATGGAGAGACAAAATGACGGCGTTCGAGCACAAAGAAATCACAGAAGCGGCCATCGGGGCAGCATTCGAAGTTCACAATACGCTTGAGCGAATCAGCAAATTGATGAGCCTTGTGCTGCGACACAAGCCAGAGCGTCTTGGCTTGGTGCTGGACGAAAACGGCTGGATCGATGTCGATCAGTTCCTTGTAACAATGCAGGGTCAGGACTTCGACGTCGATCGGCAGCTGCTTGAGCAAGTTGCCACGACAACGACAGGCACCGGTTTGCATTCAATGAGGACAAAACTCGAATCCGTGCAAACCAGGGCCATTCGATTGAAGTCGATGTCGAATTGGAGGAGAAGATTCCTCCGGCAATTCTGCTGCACGGCACCGTTGAAAAGTTTCTCGACCCAATCCGAAAATCGGGGCTGAAGAAATTGAGCCGCCAACACGTCCATCTGAGTGCCGATATCGAAACCGCCGGCAAAGTTGGCTCACGCCGCGGCAAACCTGTGATTCTTGAAGTTGACGTTGCAAGAATGTTGGATGACGGCTACGGGTTCTTCCTGTCAGCCAATGGTGTTTGGCTAACGGATCATGTTCCAGCCGAGAACATCGAATTCCCAACGAACTCCGAGAGCTGAAGCAAGTGGGCTCGCACATGTTTTGGTGCGAGCCGTTTCTGGCTTTCGTTGCGTTCAGTCGCGGTCGTGTGACCCGCGA
>CAYGUE010000003.1:130133-136965 GCA_964352885.1 uncultured Pirellulaceae bacterium | reverse complement strand
AGCAAGAATTTACGAAGCTCGATCAGGCGTTTCTCAGCGTCTTCTTTACTAATCTTGCCTTCCTTGAAGGCTGCTTCAATTGCTTCAACTTCTTGAGCCAGTGCCATTTTTATCTTCTTTTTGGCTTCCATGTCGGAGTCGCGAAGAGCTTCCGCATGATCGTGCTGAAACATTTCCTGACGCCATGCGATCCACTTCTTCTCGGCGTCTTCCTTCGAGATTATCCCAGCTCCCACGGCGCCTTTGAGTTGCTCGAAAATCTCCGTGTATCGCTTCTGTTTGGCTGCCATGTGGTGATCGCCGTGACCGCCTAAGTGATCGTGCTCAAACATTTTCACGCGCAGCGCGATCAATTTCTTTTCCGCGTCCTCCTGCGAGATTTTTCCGGCTTCAACTGCGGCTTTGACCTGCTCAACATATATCTCATAAATCTGTTTCGCCTGTTTGAGTTTGAGTTTGCTCTCTTCCGACGACTTCAATGCGCTAAGCATCGTTGCTGCCTGATCGCTGGTGAGTTCAGCGGCTTCGATCGCGATTTTAAGTCGTTTCTCGACAGCGTTGTAGTCCTGGGCGTAAACGAGGCCCAGAGGAGCAATGCAGAATGCGAAGAGCACGGTTGCTGGTCGCAGCCACGAAGGGTTCAATACTTTGGTTCCAGACATAATGTTGGTTATCCTTTGTTCAAGCATTCCGCCACTATTGATTCCACTTGCAACAGCCGGCGGGTGCACTGTCGATGTGGTTAACAATTCAGCAATATTCAAAAGCGTGGTCGCGTTGTCGACTGGATTCGAGCCAAGTTTCCGAATGACCAATTCGTCACAAGCGATTTCTTCTGTTGATCTCAGTTGGCGTCGTGCCCACCACAAAAGCGGATACCACCAAGCGACCAAACCAGCGAAACATTCAATCCACCTCGTCCAATGGTCGTGTCGATGGAGATGAGCCATTTCGTGCGCAATGACCAAGCTCAGATCCTTGACGCTGGAAGCGCTTACTGTCCTGGTGGCAATTACAATTCGAGGCCGTCCACCTAGCCACCAAACGAAGGGTGCTACATTGGCCTTTGAAACAACGATTTGCGGCGTTCCGTGGAGCCCCATTGTTTCGGAAAGTTTTATCGCAATCTGCTCGATGTGCCGCGGCGCTGGCTGCGAGTTTGCCCGCAACAGTCTTTCAAATTTGATGATCCGGAAAATCACAACCAACAGTAGTCCGAGGCTGACGACCAGCCAAGCCAGAAAAATCGCTTGTTGCAAGGAGACTGTTCTAGAGGTGAGACTCAACGTTCAGTTTTGTACCGTCAGCCAAATTCCGAACAGCGCCACCATCGTTCCAACAATTGCAAGGCGCGTTGGTTTGTGGCCAAAGCAAACCCACACAACCGGGATCGCAAACAAGGGGCATGTCGACATCAGCGTTTGAGCAATCGCGAGGTCGGCACTTTTGTAGGCGATCTGACAACTCCAGATACCCAACCAGGTTCCAATCGCCGTCGCAGGAATTACGATCTTCAAATATTCCCAACGGAACGTTTTGTATAATGACTTCCGACTCTCCTTTTGGGACAGCAGAATCAAAACCGTTGCGACGCCAGCGACCAGCAGACGGATCATGGTTGCTTCAAGTGCGCCACAATCTTTCATGCCAAGCGTAGAAAACAGACCGCCGACTGCTTGGCAGACAGCGCTGAGGATGCCGAGAATGACACCCGATCGGAATCGGCCGGGCAACAGGCCAGGCGCTTCAACGTGTGCGCGACGATCCGCGATGACGGTTCCAACACCAAATACGGTCAGGAGGATTCCGCCAATGACCACAAATCCAATGTGCTGATTCAAGAACAGGAAGCCTAGGACGATCGCGAACAGCGGACCTGCACAAGCGATCAACAACGCCCTTCGTGCCCCCAGTATTTGGAGGCAGCGAAAAAAACACGTGTCACCTGCGACGATTCCGATCAGGCCGCTGAGCGCCAGCCAGCCCCATGCCGTTGGGCTAGTTGTTAAATTGATCGATCCGTAAATCAGGCCGATGACACCGACGTGTGCCACGATGAACAGGCTGCCAATGACGTTTTTGCAGGCGTTTAGCGTGAACGCAGAAAGTTTGACTCGTCCCCATAGCATGCTGGAGAACGTCCACAGCAATGCCGCAACAAGTGCGGCGAATTCTCCAGAGCCCATTTAAGCTTTCAAGTGTATGTTGTGTTCTTCGAAGCGATAAGAGGATCGCTTACGGCACGCTTTTGAGACAGTAGACAGTACCACGTTCCGTGGCGACAACCAGCCGTGGAGAGGCTCCACCGATAATTCCGGGTGAACCAAGGAAGGAGCCATTGAACTGCTTTTGCCAGAGCACCTTTCCATTGGCGAGGTCCAACGTATAGAGGCGACCATCGGTTGATCCAGCGTAGATTCGATTGCCAGCGATGATCGGAGAGCCGTCGACTTTTGCTTTCACCGTCGTCGTCCAAATTTCTTTTCCGTCTTTTGGATTGAGAGCAACGACCTTTCGATTGCGAGCTCCAAAAACGACATGCGTTTCGGTGACCGCCGCGGAACTCCGAATCGATGTTGGCCCAGACGGATCCTCCCATTTCCAATTCACTTTTGGCTCTCGGTAGTCAATCGAGAAAAAAGTGCCCTGCTCCGTTCCAAACAAGACTGCGTCGCCAAGAGCCGCCGCCGTCGTTCCGGTGGGTGCATTAATTCCGATCGAGCTAATCTCTTTACCGTCTTGCAGTCCGACAATGTGCAGTTTCGAATCGCAGCCAGCAAGAAAGCAGCGGTCTCCTGCGACGGTCGCTCCGCATTGAATCTGATCCTCTATCGAGTGAGACCATTTCAGCTCACCCGACTCCATGTCGAGCGCATAAAGCGTCGCGTCCTGTGAGCCAAACAGAACGACGGACTCGAAGAAGTTGGCTCCCGAGCTGATCTCACCTTTGGTTTCGTAACGCCAGACTTCTTTTCCATTTTCGTCAACGCAATAAAGCATGCCGGCCATGTCGCCAACGTAGATCTTTCCTTCGTGCCACGCGGGAGAAGAGATGAACCCTTCTTGAATTTCAAATTCCCATTTGGCTTTGCCGGTCGCAAGGTCGATCGCGATCAGCTTGCCTTTTACATTGACGTCGATGCCGGCGACGTAAACGGTGGCTTTGTCGTCTTGTCCCACAATGATGGGGCCCGATTCGAAAGCACCTTTGGGATATTTATATTCCCATTCAATTTCGAATTTGTCGCCGACGGATTCCGCGAAGGTGCCTGTGGAGGCGACGTTTCCACGCGCCATTGGCCACGCTGAAACCTTCGCCACCTGCTTAACTTCTGCTTGCTGGGCAAGCAGTGGGAATGAGCAGAATGCCAGAAATGCGAATGTAAAACTGAGTCGCTGAAGCATATTACCAACCAACTATTTCTTGACTGAAGGGCCAACGAGTTCCACCAAATTTCCATCGGGATCGCGAATGATTGTCAGTGTCATTTGCTCGGCTCCGGCAATCGGCAAGGGACTTTCGGCAACGGTTTCGGTGTTGGTTGCCTTAAGTCGCTTCAGAGCATTTTCGGTGCTGGATACGTAAACCGTGAGGTAGCTGAAACCAAGCGTAGAATGAATGTGCTCATTGGCTGCCGTCGCACTTTCGCCGTCAACCTGCATCAGCTTGAGCTGGGTCGCACCTTCACCGCTGCCAAGGGTAAGCACTTTGATGTCAAGTGGTTTGTTGTCCGTCAACCCGACTCTGTTCGCATACTCGGTGCCGACTTTGAACTCGGAAGTTTGCTCGAAGCCGATGACTTCCGTGTAGAATTTGACCGACGCTTCGAGGTCGCTGACAACGCATCCGATGTCGATCGTTGGCTTGCTGAATTCAGATTTGTCTTGGTTTACGCCAACGGAAATGAAATTTGAACCGACCGCACAAACAAGAATGGCGATCGATGAAAGCAGATACTCTTTAAAATTCATCCTGGCTCCAGAACAATGGACTTGGTGATTGGTAGATGTGCAGTGTAACCAGCACAGGCCTGAGCTTCATCCTACCTGAAACCTACCAAGCGGATTCGTATACTGACAGTAAACTTTCTTGATCGACGTCGCGTGGATTGAAAGTTCCGGTCCACTGTTTCGCCGCACCCTCCGCTAACTCGGGCAGTTTGTCTTTGTTAACGCCGCAGCCAGCGAGGTGAGTCGCCAGTTTCGCACTTTTGACAAGCGAAGTCAAAAAGTCTGCTAGTCCTGGAGCTCCGCTTTCCGGATCCGGCATTCCCTGAGCGCCTGCGGTGCTCAAAAGAAGTTCGCGGTACCGGCAATCGAATTGTTCGCCATTGAACCGAACGACGTGCGGTAACATCAGCCCCACTGCTTGGCCGTGCGCTGTGTCGTAGGTTGCCGTCAGCGGATTGGCCAATGCGTGACTGGCTCCGAGCATGGAGTTTTCGATTGCCAAACCAGCATAGGCAGAGCCAAGCTGCATTGCAGCTCGAGCTTCCAAGTTGTCAGGGTTCTGCAAAACGGTGCCAAAGTTGACCGCCAGCAGTTTCCAGGCTTCACGCGAGTAGAGTAGCGAAACGGGGTTGCGTTTCTTGGTGACCCAAGTTTCGACTGCGTGAGAAATTGCATCGATGCCGGTCAGTGCCGTGACAGATTCCGGCTGAGTCAGCGTCAGCTTCGGGTCGAGGATCGCAATTCTGCAGCTGGCTCTCTTGTCGCCGCAAGCCATCTTCACATGTGTGTCAGCATCGGAGATCAATGCGAAGCTTTGCATTTCGCTTCCGGTACCTGCCGTCGTTGGGATTGCGATCATCGGCAGCATTGGCTTGGTCGCTTTTCCGACTCCCCAGTAGTCATGCATCGTTCCACCACAGGAGTGAACGAAGTTGACTCCTTTCGCACAGTCCATCGAACTTCCACCGCCAAGCCCAATCAGAAGGTCGGGTTTGAAAGCAGTGGCAACCGCCAATCCCTCGTCGACATCTTTTGTCGTTGGATTTTCATGAGCGCCATCGAAAACTTTCGTTGCGATGCTTTGCTGCTTCAGCGAACCGAGCGCGATGGCGACATGACCTGCAGCAACAATGCCGGGGTCGGTGACCACGAGGGCACGTGTCGCACCCAACTCTGCTGCCAGCTCACCAACGCGCAGAAGCGAATCCGGTCCGGAGACGATTCGTGTTTTCAGTTCAAAGTCAAAAGGCTGCATTGGTGATTGCTTGGTTTTCAAGTTGGTCGTGGTCGCGGCTTCGAGTCCCGCCGCTCTTTCAAGCATCAGCGACGGTCAGAATCCTGCACCACGAGATATCGCAAAGGTATGAATTAGACCAGCTCTGCCACTTTCTCTTGTGGCATTTGATAAGCTCGCGACCGGAAAAGGAAATCGATAATGTTTCCTTCGTGCGGCTGCAGCCAGTTCAAACGATTGGTAGGGATTGGGCCAATGTTCAAACGATCGATGTTCGTTGCGTCAGTCAACTGATCGATGAACTTCATGTCGCTCGTAATCGCAGATCCAACCAGCGTCGGGCCAGCAGCTTTGATCATTTTCTCTTGAGGGCATTCGACGACGGTCGCGAACGGGAACATGAACTCCTTGGATGCAATCTCGCATTCTGGACTAGCAGCACGCGCGATCACGGGGCGAATGTACGAAGCTCTTTCCAGCTCGACAACACGATCTCCATATTCTGCGGTGCAATCGGTGACGCCTTGCTTCGCAAGGTCTGCTTTAACCATGTCCCATACGGCCTGTCCCATCCCTGGAACGGTAAACGCAGCGAGTCCAGCTTCTGGGTTCTCAGGTGGAAGTGCTTCGATCGGGCCAAGTTTCTCAGCCAGTGCTTTGCCGATTTCTTCGGTGTGCCGCGACGCGTAGATCGCACTGCAGTTGATACAGCTGCGGCCGCCGTTGATGTAAACGCTCTCAACCATCATGTCGAGATATTTCTCCCAGTCATCGACGCAATCATCGCCTAGGAAGATCTTGGAGAAGCCGGGGCCGTGAACTTGGACGCCTGGGTTGCTCGAGTATTGGTCAACCGTTTTTTGGCTGCCGAAGATCATGCTGCGTGTGCAGGCCGTTAGCAATGCACCACCAACATCGTGTCCGCCGGGGTAGAGTGAGACGACTTCTTTTGGAATGCCGGCCTTTTCATAGGCCGATGCAACGCGGTACGCCGTCCAAGGTTCAGATGAGCCCGGTTTCAGCACCAAGCCCATCTGTAGCGGGATTGCAGGCATCCACAAGGTGTGAACACCGGGCGAGTTCGAAGGAAGAACCGCACCGAGCACAGGCGTCTGTGCTTGAAAGCTGACGACGACGCCACGGTTTTCCATGCCGTAGCCTCGGCTGAAGATTTCCAGATCCAGCCCGCGGGTCAGACAGTCAAGGATCTCCGTCATGTTCCGCATCACGAATGAATTCTTCGTCATGTTACTGCGGCACATGTGCTGCGGCAGGCCGGTGGAAGCAGATTGCTGATGAACGAAGTCGTCGGCGGTTTGCGTGCCGTTGCCCATTGGCAATTCTTCATTCTCAAAATAATCAGCCGCTTTAGCTACCATCTCGATCAGCTCTTTGCAGCTGAATTGACGCAGTGTGTCGCGAGCCTTTTGAGCCGTCCTCATGTCGCGTGTGACCAAGCCGCCATTAGCCGAGTGTACTTTAGCGATTGGTTCATTGGTATTGAAGTGAGTGACTTCGGTTGTTTCGAGTGACTCGTAAGGTTTGCCCCAACGGACGACTGGAATTTCAAGCATGGTTTTGTCGTGTTCTTGTAGAAAGTTTGATTGGGAATCGAGAGTGGTCGTGGGTGTTTGTGTGGTCCCCCCC
>CAYGUE010000003.1:82640-130123 GCA_964352885.1 uncultured Pirellulaceae bacterium | reverse complement strand
AAATTGTTGGGGGGTGCACGCCACAACCACGTATCACTAATAAACGCCGACAGTTGTGCCTGACGCAATTTCATGGAACGGACGCACTCCGCTGACTCCATCCCAAGGATAGGTCTCAAACGGCATCTCCCGCTCCCCTTCATCACGTTCCATGAAGCCTGGAACGAAGAACTCAGGCGTCAAAGTTGTCAACTTAACACGACCCGTTTCACCGTAGCCCACGCTCTGGTTGTAGTCATCGAAGCTCACAACTTCCGTGACAGCACGAGGCTGAGGAGCGTAGTACGAAATTTTGTACTTCTCAGCCGCGGTTACTGGTTTGCTACAAGCCAAGCCCATCAACGTGTTTCCATAGGTTGGGGTCATGAAGATTCCGGACTCTTCGGCCGGACCACCAAAAAGTTCTTCGACACAAAACCGAGTCCACTGCGGCGTGAATTCTGTTCCACCCGAGAAGATGCCAGTGATGCCTGTATCCGCCATCGTCATGCCCCGCTCTTCGAGTCCCTCGCAAAGTGACTCGATTAATTTCGGCGTCGCAAACATGCACTTGATGTTGTGATTCGCGGTCAGAATCGTAATCGCTTGGTCGATACAGTGCTTCTTGTACTCGTTGACCTGTTCCATCCATCCCTTCTTGAGCATCTTCACGACCCAGCGCGGGTCAAGGTCGATGCAGAAACAGATGCCGCCGCGATGCTGAGCGAGATGTTCGACGGCAAGTCGCAAACGACGCGGGCCTGACGGGCCGAGCATCAGCCAATTGCCGCCGCGTGGAAAGTACTCGTCCGGTAACGTATCGGAAAAAATCTCGTAGTCTTCACGGAAATCGTTGACCACAACGCGGCTCTTCGGAACGCCTGTTGTGCCTCCGGTTTCAAAAACGTAAGTCGGTTTGTCTTTATAGTCGTTCATGATCCAGCGTTCGACTGGACCGCCACGCAGCCAGTCGTCTTCGAATGCGGGAAACTTTTGCAGGTCTTCGTAGCATTTGACTTCGGTCAGCGGATCGAACTTCAGCTCTTTCTTTTTCCCCAGCCAAAACGGACAGCCAGTCGAATCGTGAAAATGTCGATGGACGATTTCCACGGTGTGCTGGTCCAGTCGTTCTTTGGCTGCTGCAATTGCAGGTGCAAGATTGGCATCAATCGTTGACATAAATGGCTCGGGAACTGTTCGAGGAATACGATAATGGAATTGCGTGAACCGAAATTCGTCGGCTGACGCAACAGATTATAAGCGTGAAGAACCCCTGCGGGAGGGTGCGGTTCCGCAGTTCCGTCTGATGAGGGACGCGAATACGAAAAAGCGCTCTGTTGCGGACCTCCTCACGCAATGCTGCCGCCGCCCAATGAACGCATGCATCGATACATTACCAACCGTTGACGACCCTCGAAATCCCGGTTTTTATGAGTTCTTCACCGAAGTTGGCAAGCAATCCCAGTTTCGAGTCTGTGGGCGAAGGTAGGTTAGCGGAGTTTTCTTGTGAACAGGTGCGACACGTTCGACGGATTTGAGTTCAATGATCAATTTTCGATTAACGAAAATGTCAACTCGAAAGCCAATGTCGAGTTTAACCTCATCCCAAACTACCGGTATCGGCAATTCTTCCTCGGCAGTCAATCCACGTTTAGAAAGTTCATGAACCATGACTTTTTGGTACACGGACTCCAGCAGCCCGAGCCCGAGTGTTTTGTGGATTTGGAATGTGACATCAACAACGATTTTGGAAAGTTCGTTTTCGTCCATGGTCATTTTCCAAATTGGGTAGTTGTTTGAGTTCACTTAATTTTATCGTGAAAAGTCTCACGCGAAGGCGCAAAGTATTGCAGGATTATTTTCCATGTCCTTTGCGACTTCGCGCCTTTGCGTGAGTTTTATTGCCAGCTTTGTGCTTCAATTGCAATGCTTTCGAAATCCATGGGCTTTGTATTTACTATGATGGGGTTTTCAAACTTCCGTCAAACATTTATTGATCTCAAATGCGATACGCCAGTTATCTGATTTTTTCCATTCTCATTGGCGTTGGGTTTGCTTCTTTTGAGGAACCTCGTGGCGGTGAGTTTCCAGAAACGAAAGATCGCGTCCGATGGACCACCTCCAAGATCAAAGGCACGCCTGATCCACCGCTGCCTTTCTCAACAGAGCAAGTTTTCGAATCGGTCGAACTGAAGAATCCGACGGACATGACTCGTGTTCCCGGAACCAATCGATGGATCGTGACTCAGCTCAACGGGCAGATTTTTTCTTTCAATCGCACCGGCGATCCAGACTTTCAGCTTGTCGTTGACATCAAACAAACCGAACCGTGGTACTTTCGCATTTTTGGAATTGCGTTCCATCCTGAGTTCCCAAAACAGCCTTGGTGCTACATCACGTATTCGGACACCCCCAAGTCCGCCACTGGCGCAAAGCTGTCTCGTTTTCGCGTGGTCGATCCGAAAGTTCCAACGATCCAGCTCAGCAGTGAAATGGAGATGATGCATTGGAGCAGTTTCGATCACAGCGGCGGCAATCCAATCTTTGGTCCCGATGGGTATCTCTACATGTCGATCGGAGACGGTCAGCTACCAACGCCTCCGGATCCGAAAAACACTGGGCAGGATATTAGCGACTTGCAAGCTTCGATCTTGCGTATCGATGTCGACAACGTGAGCAGAGATCTCAACTACGCAATTCCCGAAGACAATCCGTTCGTAGACGATCCAAATGCCCGAGGGGAAATCTGGGCGTTCGGCGTTCGCAATCCGTGGAAGCTTTGTTTTCGAGACAATGGAGAGCTATGGGTGGGCGATGTCGGTTGGGAGATGCGAGAGATGGTTTATCGTATCGACCGCGGCTCAAACTACGGCTGGAGCGTCAAGGAAGGAAGTCAGAACGTGAAGCCAATGAGCGGTGCTCACTCGATTCCGATCACTCCGGCGATTGTCGAACACGATCACGTCGAGGCCCGTTCGATTACGGGAGGCTACTTTTGGAACAGCCGGCGAATTCCTGAGCTTGTCGGAGCCTACATTTATGGTGATTGGATGACCGGCAAAGTTTGGGCGCTGAAGTACGATTCGAAAACGGAACAGATCATTGAGCATCGTGAGATTGTGGACACGCCGTTGCAGATCATCTCCTTCGCGATCGACGATGACGGAGAAGTTTTGATTGTTGGCTACGACGGCAGGATTCATCGTCTGGTTCCGAATCCATTGGTGGCGGGCAGCGATAACCAGAACGCGGCCTTTCCGCGAAAGCTGTCGGAAACAGGATTGTTTGAATCCGTCGCCATGGAGAAACCTTCCCCCGGAGTCATTCCCTTCGATATTAATGCTCTTCATTGGGCCGACAATACGACTTCCAAACGCTGGATCGGAGTCGTTGATGACGCACAGCTTTCGTTACTTGAAAAATCGAATTGGATGAATGGAGACATCGAAGGGCAATTCAATTTTCCGCACGATACTGTCATTGCGAAAACGGTTTACTTGCAGCTCGATCCTGCCGATCCTGATTCGTCACGCCGAGTCGAGACACAGGTCCTACATCGGCATCATGATGATTGGATGGCATACAACTATGTTTGGAACGACGAACAGACGGATGCGATCTTGCAGGAGAATGTCGCCGTCGAACGTGAGTTTCGAATCGTGTCGCCCCAAGCATCCGACGGTTATCGCAAACAGAAATGGCTGCACGCAAGTCGCGACCAGTGCAAACTGTGCCATATTTGGAGCTCCGGCACGGTTCACGGGTTCAAGCGGAATCAACTGAACCGAAGTTTTGGTGCTGCAGGTGAGAATCAGTTGAAGAATTTTGCCTCGATCGGTCTGTTCGAGAAACAATTCGAAGCACTGGAACCTTCCGTTTCACCAAGCGATGTTTCGGCGAGTCTGGAAAAACGAACGCGTGCTTGGCTCAGCCTGAACTGTGCTCATTGTCATCGGATGAATGGCGGCGGGACGGGTTCGTTCGTGTTGGAAGACACCGTTTCATTGGAAGACATGAAGCTAGTCGATCAGCCCGCCAACCAAGGCGACTTCGGTTTGACTGATACCCAATTGGTGGTCAGCGGCGATCCATCACGTAGCGTGTTGCTGTATCGTTTGATGAAGTCCGGCCACGGCCGGATGCCGCAATTTGGGACCAGTGTTGTCGATGACGAGGGAGCGATGTTGCTTTATGATTGGATCAAATCATTGGGTACACCGCCCAAGGATTTGCTGCGGCGTGAGCAAGCGTGCAAGGCAGCCGTGAAATATCCTGACGTGGCGACGATTGGTCAGCTTTTAGAGTCAACGTCCTCAGCCATCGTTTTGGCAGCATCACTTTCACGAGACAGCGTCGATGCGTCGGCACGCGAGTCGATCGCTCGCGTGGCTTTACGGCACGAGAAGGCTGAGATTCGCGATCTGTTCGAGCGTTTCCTTCCTGCGTCTGAGCAGATTGATCGACTTGGCAACAATGTCGACATCGAGGCCCTCCTTGCGACCGATGGTAGTGCTGAGCGCGGACGTTCACTCTGGTTCGACAGTAGTTTCTCTTGTCGAAACTGCCATCAGATCGCCGGCAAAGGTCAAATGGTCGGTCCGGCGATGGATGACATCGGCTCTAAGCGAACGGCTCGCGAGATTCTTGAGAACATTCTCAATCCTTCTGAAAAGATCGAGGCCGCATATCAAGGTCATGTGATCGCAACCGAAGACGGAGAATTGATTTCTGGTTTGAAGTTGTCGGAGAATGAAGATGAAATCGTGATCGTTAATTCCGACGGCAAGCAAAACCGCATTGCTCATGATGAGATCGAAGATTCGCGGCTAATGGAAAAGTCACTAATGCCTGAACAGCTTCTTTCAGAAATGACACTGCAACAAGCGGCGGATCTTCTGGAGTTTTTGAAGGGCTTAAGAGCCGACTAAAGACTTTCTTCGTCCCACATCTCGTTTCCGAACTGCTCCAGTTCATTAGACGAATCAATTCCCATTTGGAATTCGAGTTGCTTCAACTCGTCTTTTTTGTCCAGCGAACGGTAGCAAAAGTGTAATCCGCTGAGCGATGGTGCGAAGTTTGAACAATCTTCCAACGACAACTGAAACATGGTTTCGGCGTGAGGGATGTCGCCCTTGGTAAGCAGACCTGAACCAATGTTGTATTTGATGCCGGCATTGATTGGCAAGTTATCCATCAACGCGTCGTAGCGATCGAGTGCTTTGTCGATCTTTCCACGGTTGGCGAGGATGTTCGCATCATCGAGCCCCTTCAAGGGTCCTTTTTCGATCTTGCCGCGGTAACTGCGAAACAGCTGAATGAAAGCGACTGGCAATCCAAGCAACCCAAAGATATTGCCGAACAACATCTTCCAAGCTTCGAATCTCATGCACGCCGGGCAGCGAACGGTTTTGTTGCTCGTCCAGTGAAGAAAGTAGACTAGGAAGATGAAATAGAAAATTGTGAATTGGCGGGGGTAGGAATACATTCCGCATTCCTCGCACATGCGATATTTTGACTCCAGAGTTTCATCGAGCGAACCCTCGGCGACGTCGTCATTTCTATACTGATCGCGAATCGTGAAAAGCGTCTCGCAGTAATCGCAGTAGCACTGCGGTGAGTCGGCGTATTTGGAAAGTGAAATCGTCGCGTCGCAGTGAGGGCAGATTTCGCTACGGAAACTGGCACCCTGCCCTTCGGCCACCATTTGCTTGTGCTCTTCGGCGGCTCGAAGTCCGCTGCTGGACCTGTCGATGGCACGCTTGATGGTCTCCGGTTGCTCGCCGCTAACGACGATCGAAGGCGTGAGATAGTCGTCTTCGTCGCTAATGACCAGCGAGAGAACGCCCTCGTGCGCCGCGACTGCAATGATGGCGGATACCGGATAGGAGTCTTCGCCGAGCGTCAGCGTTTTCCTGTCAAAGGTTCCAACCATCGAAAGGAAACCGCTGACATTGCCATCGTCCATCCAGCGAAATTTGAATTTGAGAGGATCGAATTCGTTCACGGTGCTGCAATACGTAGTTGTGGCTTCCAACCGCAATCATTTTCATGTTGGGCAGAAGGGGCGAAGTCACTCATGTCGTTCAGTTGGCGATGCGTGGGTTTTTGACAGGATGAACTGGACTCACATGATAAACCAGCAAACTGTAGATCCCGCTATTGCTCTTGCGAAATACGTGCTGTGCAAATGATTGTGGTTGAAAGCCACAATCACGACTAATTACCCGTCGACTCGTTCTCGCACGATACTCGAAACTTCGTCGATCTTCACGCGGGTTTGTTCCAGTGTATCGCGATCTCGGATGGTCACGGTTTGATCATCCATCGTTTGGCCGTCCACGGTAATGCAATAAGGAGTACCGGCTTCATCCTGGCGGCGATAACGCCGACCGACGGCACCCTTCTCGTCGTAGAAGACTTTGAAGTCTTTCTTTAGCTTCAGGTACACGTCCTTAGCGACTTCTGGCATGCCATCTTTTTTCACCAACGGGAAGACGGCGGCTTTGATCGGAGCCAATCGCGGATGGAACTTGAGGACTTCTCGTTTCTGCATTTTGCCTTTGTCGTCCGGCTGCTCATCGACATGGTATGCATCGCAAATAAATGCCAAAGCTGCCCGGTCAGCACCGGCTGATGGTTCAATGACGTGTGGCGTGTATTTTTCGTTGGTCAAGTTGTCGCGATAGGAAAGATCTTTGCCACTGCCTTTCCATTTCGGTTTGCCGTCTTCACCGAGTTGCACTTCCAACGGATTGGAATTTTCATCCAATTTGCCTTCCATGTGGCTGCGGAGGTCAAAATCGCCGCGATGAGAGATGCCCTCAAGTTCACCAAACTCTCCTTCGGCCATAAAAGGGAACTGATATTCGATGTCTGCTGTACCAATTGAGTAGTGAGCCAGCTCGTCAGGCGTGTGTTCGCGAAGGATCATCTTGTCCTTGTTAATGCCCATTTCGTGATACCATGCCACGCGGCGATCGCGCCAGAACTGATACCATTTCTGAGAATTGTCAGGATGGCAGAAAAATTCGATCTCCATCTGTTCGAACTCACGAGAGCGGAACGTGAAGTTGCGTGGCGTGATCTCATTGCGGAAGCTTTTTCCAATTTGAGCGATACCCAACGGCAAGCGATGACGCGTGCTGTCGAGAACGTTTTTGAAGTTCACAAAAATTCCCTGAGCCGTTTCCGGACGCAGGAAGGCCGCACCTTCTTCGCCGGAAAGGGCGCCGACGTAAGTCTTGAACATCAAGTTGAATTCACGCGGATCCGTCAGCGTGCCAAGCTCTTTGGCGTCCGGGCCGAGGACTTGTTCTAGATCGTCGACCTCAGTCAGACAAATCGAATCGCCATCCCATTTGAGGTCGTCGATGTGTTTGTTGCGGAGGTTGTAGAACTTCAACGCACGCTTGGTCATGACTTCCAGTTCGTCGTCTCCAGCGGGAGCAGTCACGAATACTTTCTGTCCTTTCGCTTCCACCCATCGACCGTTGAGCTGATCGTGGCGATAGCGTTTTTTTGTCTCGCGGCAATCAACCATGAAGTCATGAAACAGATCGTAGTGACCTGAACATTTCCAAACTTGCGGGTGCATGATGATCGTGCAGTCGAGGCCTTCCATCGAGTACGGCGAAGGGGCTCCGGCGAGCGTGTTCATGTCGTCGTGACATGAAACCATATCTCGCCACCACGCTTCTTTGACGTTGCGTTTGAGCTCAACACCGAGCGGTCCGTAGTCCCAGAAGCCCTGCAGTCCGCCGTAGATTTCGCTTGATTGAAACAGAAAGCCACGCCGCTTGCAGAGCGACACGATCGAGTCCATATCCATTGTGGTTCCGGGAGAGTTTTTGGGTCTGAGCTTGGGAAAAAAAGATTCTAGTGGAATCGGCCAATCGTGGCGACGGCTTCTATCCGTTGATCGTGGTTGTGGCTTCCAGCCGCAATCGCCGTCACTACAGCGACTTAGCGTTTGACATCATGACGCACGATTCCAAAAACTCTTACTTATCCTCGAGGCATGCACACACAGGCTGGAAGCGACCGCACCTGTGACACCGCTACCGGATCGACCAGCTTTCAAGGCACAGCTCCGGCACGCGATCGAGCACGTCAATTTGAGCTGCGAAGGCAATATCAGCATCTTGGCCGATTCGCACTAGGTTGATTCCGCCGCGGCAGTTGCGGAAAAAATCCGCAAGTTCCTTCCCGGACGCGATATCGTCTTTCCGGGTTTGCCAATGGTGGGCCGAAATCACTGCCGGGTCGGTCAGCTTTGTCGGCTCCTTTCCGGCGGCATCGCGATATTCCAGAATTCGTTCCGTAAGTAGTCCTGCGAAAATGACATCTTCGCTGGTAATCAGACGATCTGTCCCCGAGCAAACCACAGTCACTCGCGGAACATCGACGAGCATTCTGGCGACGGCCGAGACATTGATCATCGCTCCGATCAGCACTCGATCCGCCCCCCGACAGGTTTCCATTGCGACGGTGCCGTTGGTGGTCGCTAGGACGAGCGTCTTTCCGGAGATCGCATCCGAGGTGTACTCCAGCGGCGAATTTCCATGGTGAAATCCATCGACCATCTTGCCGTTTCGCTCGCCACACATCACCGAGGTCTCTGGCATCGAAGCATGGCACTCACGCGCTCCTTCGATGTTTGGCTGTGGAAGAACTTGCCCACATCCATTGTGCAAGGCATTGATGATCGTCGACGTTGCCCGCAAGACATCAACGACTACGACCGTTTGCCCCGTTAGCTCATCCGCCTTGATCGCAGACGGAAGCAACGCAACATCGATAATAAATTTGTGTCCGTTTTGATTCATCGCCACAAGGTAACGGCTCAATGAGAAACCTTCCAGATCAAAGAGGCGTTGAACGCGGCTTCATCGGTTTCCAGCATTCAATTGGTCTCATTTCGATCGCTTACTTTGAGTCTTAACAGTAATTCTGAATGCTGTTTCCACAATGTTTTCCAACGTTTGCGTTCAGAGACTATTAGCGTTTCGAGATTGTCGCGAATCGGGACTAAGTCCGTATCTCCTTCCCAGTGTTTTAAAGAAACAGCCATCGCGGACTTGGCAATATCACGTTCAGTTTCTTCCTCAGGAAACGACTCAATCGCAGAGCCGGACTCATCCAATAGTTTCGTGAGTTGTACGTGAGCGAACTCGCGCCATTCTTCGTTTGACGCGTCCGTATTGATCGCGGCACATGCAGCATTGTAGCGATGGGTTTTAAGGTTCTCTTCCTTGATTTCATCAATTCGATTTTCGAGGATGTGCCGATAAAGTTTCGCTACTCTTTCCTTTCGGATATGGTTCTCCTGATAGAACTCGATCAAAACCAGAGCGTCCTCGCAGTTCACGTCTTCAGGAGACTTAAGAAACCGCACTGTCGTTTGACTGAATCTGTCACAGTTGGCAATGCTTTCGTTCGCAATTGGAATCAAAGGTTTTGGGCCGTGGTCTTCCTTGGCAAGAACCAAAATATGCTCAAACTGTTTTTTTGCTTCGTCAAATTTCTCCAACGCCATGAGGATTTCACCAAACGTCAAATAGCCCAACTCAAAGGTGCCTTCCGGTTGCTCAACCATTGGGCGAATGGTTTTCTCAGCCTCTTCGTTTCTCCCAAGGCTGTGTAGAGCCGACGCAAGGTTGTTGAGTGCCTGTTCATGAGAAGGGTCCAACTCTACGGTCTTTCGAAGGAAAGGGATGCACTCCTCGAACTTTCCAAATGTTCCATAGCAGGTTCCGACGCTGTAGTTTGCGCTAGCCGAAGTCGGGTTTAGCTCCACGGCCTTTATGTAAGCCGCCGCAGCCTCTGGCGAAAACTTTCCCTTCTTGCGTGCTTGCGCATTGAGGATAGCCCCAAGATATCGATAGTAGCCTTCGCTTGGCCCATCGAGTTCAATGGCCCGTTTAATGGTTGCTTCTGCTGCCACATATCGACCCAGTAGAAGTTGCGGTCTTGCCAGCCTCCCAAGTGCATACCCGTCATGAGTACGAATTGCCGCTGCCGCCAAAAAATGAGCTGAAGTTTCGGGAACGAGTTCGAGATACTGCGCCATATATGCAAGCCGCACGTGAATCCAAAAGTCATCCTGGTGCCAAGGCAATGAGCGTTCCAAAAGGAGAATCGCCTCACGTGTCGCAACGCTCTTCCGAACAAACTCATCGTGAGTCATTTCTAGGACGTTCGCTTCCGGTTCTGGCAAAGCATGCAACTTGTCGGCCAATAGAAGTAGCGTCGAGGCTTCCATTTTCTCCGGGTCGGCCGACTTTGCCAAATTGAACAACACTTCTCTGTTGGTCCAGTTTTCTTCGTTGCGAATTTTGACACGCAACGGATCAGGGTCAGCGAGAACGCTAACGTCCAAGATTTTCTTACGCAGACTTGAATCTTCTTCAATTCCCGCCCAGTCATCTATCGCGGCGATAATCTCCCGTTTGATTGCCGAACTATTGAGCCGATCGACCAACGTCTCCGTGTTCTTTTTCTCAACGTCTCCGATCGCCGATTTGATTGCGTCACGATAGAGCGAGGAATCGCCCTTGAACATCCTTCGGCCTTCAATATTGAACCCTCGTTTTCCGGTTACGACAAGTTTTCTACTTTGTCGTGCAGCTTCAATCTTTTTCAGTAACTCATTGTCTTGCTTCAGCACAGCGACCTTTTCGGATAACGCCGAATCGCCGAATCTGTCCGTTTTTGACTCGATCAGCGCCGCCGTTTTTTCAGCCGATTCGAAGTCACTTCGATCCCGAAACAGCTCAATGCGATCATTGGCAATCTCAAAATCGGAAAGTATGGCGCTGCGTTTGTTGGCCTGATCGATTTGATACCAGGCAACCGCCGCAATCCCCATTAGTCCTGTAAGTAGAATCGCAGCAAGCATTCCTAACCGAAGACGTGAACGTTTTCGAACTTCTTCCGTCATGGCTTCTGCTTTCGCCCGATCGATCTCCGTTTCCTGGAGTCGCTGAGCAAGTTTCGATTGGTAGTCACCAACCAATTGGGCGACTGCGCTGCCGTCGGCAGGCCGCTCTTTTTGATTGGGTTGAAGGCACTGTTTGCACAGCATGGCGAGGGGATTGGCGATCTCATCGGAATCGAGATTCGCGTTCAGAACTTTATTGACTTTCGCCGGCTCGGTTTCATCTGGTCGAACTCGATACCAACGATACCCGGTCAGAATTTCAAACAGCATCGCACCAAGTGCGTACACGTCCGTTGCCGGGCCGAGTTGATCCAAATCCCCTCGCGACTGTTCAGGCGACATGTAGGCAGGGGTTCCGACGACGTCGCCATGACGAGTCAGTTCGACATCGGAACCAACGTACGAACTGTCGATTGAGTTGTCGCCCGTTTCAATTTCAGCTTGAGGTTGGCTAACGATTGCTGGCGAGACTGCGTCGGATCGCTGCAGAGATCCGCCCGTGTTCAGATCTTTCGCAAGTCCCCAGTCCATGATCTGGACTTCTCCGAATGCTCCGACCATGATGTTTTGTGGTTTCAAGTCGCGATGGATCACGTTTCGCGAATGGGCGAATCCAACCGCTTCCGCAATCTGCTGGAAGATCGCCAGCAATTCGGACTGGGACTGTTTTGGAATTGCCTTGTCCAGCGTTTCACCTTCGACCAGCTTCATTGCGAAGTATTTTGATCCTCCAACGAGCGATCCGTACTCGAAGACCGGAGGGATGCCAGGATGTTGCAGGGAACCAGTCAGCATTGCCTCGCGTTTGAGTCGAAGATTTGCTGACATTTCTTTTTCCAGTTTGGAATGCAAAACCTTCACGGCAAGCGTGCGTTCCATTTCACGATCGTTGACTTGCCACACACTTCCGATGCCACCTTTTCCAATTTGCTTGATGGGTTGATAACGCTTTGGAAGCAACGGTTTTAAAACTGAAACGGGTGGCGGAGCTGGCATCGAAAAGAGGTTGTTCATCACTTCCGGATCAACGTGCGGGAACCGTTTCTGATATTCGTCAGCCGAACAGTTTTCACCGGCGGACCGCCGAAGCTCGATTTCATGTTTGATCAAACGAATTATCAGGTTGGACGATGAATCGTTCGATGATGAACTCTTGCTCAAAAACTCTTCAACGGACGTTGGGCTATGTCGCCACAGATCACAGTATTCGTCGCTGAGTTGTTCGATCGATTTCTGATCAGTCATTTTCGTTACTCGGCAAATGGATAGTTTTCAAATGCGGGACGGCAGTATTCAATTAGGCCCAGGTCAATCAATTCCTCTTCGATCGACTCCCGAGAGATGTTTTCAAGTGAGTTGGCGACATCGTCAATCATCAAGGTGGCGAACTTTTCTCGAGCGCGATGAAGCTGAACGCGAGCCGTGGCTGGCTTGATTTCACGCCCCAGTTCCTCGGAGAGCTTGTTTGCAAACTCGTTACCATTGAGCTCCGGATGGCTGACTCTAAGGTGAAGTGTCGTGTAGAAAGACTTATCGTTCTGACGCTGATACTCAGCCAGCGTTTGCCAGGCTCGAAAGAGCAGATCGTCTCGCCAGCTTTCGCTGAACAGCAAGTCGTCCCGGTCGTTGGAATCGTCGTCTTTGCTGACCTGCAATTCTTCGACAGGAATCGCAGAATTTGAGTTTCGCTTCTGTTTTCTGAAGTGCGACATGATCAGGTTTTTCACCACCGTTTTTACAAAAAACCGGAACTGGCCCTTGTTCGGCGTTGTGCGATGGAAGTCGCCTTTGACAAGTTTCAGTGCAAATTCCTGAAACAGGTCGTGAGCTGCAGCTTCGTCGCCGAGTGCCGTTATCAAATAGCGTTTGATAGCGCCGCCGTAGATTTCCAACAGCTTTTCCTGAGCCGAACTTGAGATCGACTGATCGTCATCGTGTGCGTTCCGCACAACGCTCCACAGCGTTTCGATTCGACTAATGCGGCTCTGAGGTTCATACGCGTCGTCCATCCATCTTTCTCCCATCCTCATCCAAGACGGTCTCAACAAGTAGTTGTGCACAATTTACTTCGCAGGGACATGAAAAGAAAGGAAATGCGAAAAAGAGATGCGGTAGAGTGCAGTAACAAAACGGGCAGTCCTTGCCCGTGCATCCGATTCGCCTTGGCTTGCTACTTGCCCTTGCCAAAGATCGACTTGCCAAACCTTTTGATGCCACCGCCAACCTTGTCTGCAGTTCGCTTGACATCTTTGCCTGCTTGTTGGCCCCATCGATCGACGTCTTGCGCCGTACTCTTGACGGTCTTAATCGCGCCATTTCCAGTCTTTTCGATGAATCGACCGGTGTCGCCAAGATCGACTTCGGTATCCACGCCAACTTTCCCGCCGATTCCAAGAGCAGCGCCAACTTCGCCCTTGATCCGGAATCGTCCGTCTTGAAGACCAATGTTCCCGTTGGCTTCCGCACCGATACCGACCCGACCCTCAACGGTGCTGGAAACATCCACAACTCCAGCATCGAATCCTGAGGTGGCTTGTGCTCGTAAACCAGAGAAGCCTCCAACACCAGCGCCAAGGCCATCGGAGCTAAGCCCCGCTCGTGCGTTGGCTTCGGTGCCAAGAAACACTTCACCGGACGAATAGTTGCGCAGTGGTACGCCATTGATGTCGTATTTCTGTTCGACGTGGCCCTGTGCTCCAAGTCCCCCGCGAACTCCGCCTCTGACGCCGGCGAAGTCTCTTTCCGCGACCAAGCCGAGGTTGGCTTCACTGACTGTACCGATGTTGCCATATGCGGAGCCTCCACGGCCATCGTTGTAACTGTCGCCAACAATGGTTTGCCGTTCGCTGTGGTACAGACGGGTCGGGTTACTGGGTTTCGGGTTTCGAAATGATCGCGGAATTCTGTCTATTGATTGGCCTTGAAACTGGTTGCCTGGGTATCCTCCGCGCACTGGTTCGAAACCCGGGATGTTGAGCCCCATCGAACCTCCGGGTGTGACTTTCCCTCTCAAGAAATCCTGGGATGGTATGCCGGGGCTAATTGGATTCGTCGTTCCTGGGAATGGTCCTCGATACTGAGCATCCGTGATCGGCGTCGAATGTTGCTGGCCAGGAAACGGACCGCGGTACCACATGTCCATGATCGGTTTATGTGACCGATACTCATTCCGAGGCTTGAACCTGGCGCCGATGCTGCCAGCGCTGTCGTTGAAAACCGTTAAGTTCAAAGGAGGGTTGAACTGTCGAGTAAAGTGCTGTGCCGAAGCATTGGCAGCCATCGTTGAAGAAAGAAGGATTCCTAACAGCGTTGTTTTAAAAAGACGTTTCATTGTTCTTACCTGTATTGTTGTGATTCTAAAACTTCGATTCACAGGCAAAACGCGTGGCCCCAGAATTGTTACAGCCGGTTGAACATTTTTTTTCTCTGAACGGAGGAAGGCGGTTTCCAGGCGAGGAAAAACGAGCTGAAACTTTCAAGATGCGATCAGAGAAAAAACCTGCCAGATCAGGAAAAGTATTGACTGCCGAAGCGGACCTGCTACGTTCTGTAGTGCTACGGATTGTAGCGTTCGAATTTGAGGAAGATCATGAGCAAGAAACAGAAGTTGCCGTTGAGCGGACTTGAACACAAAGTCATGGCGATCGTTTGGGAGCACGATGAGGTCACGGCAGAGCAGGTGCGAGCCGAGATCAAGTTGGAAGCTGCCCCGAAAGAGTCAACGATTCGTACGATTCTCAGCCGCCTGAAGACCAAGGGCTACGTCCAGCACCGCACCGAAGGCCGCGCCTATTTGTATTCAGCTACCGACCGCTCGCATAACGTGGCAGCCGATGCGGTGCGAGGAATCATCGATCGCATTTGCAAAGGGTCGGTCGAGTCGCTGTTGGTCGGAATGGTGAATCGCGATGTCATCTCGCCTGAGAAGCTTCGCGAATTGGCTGACCGGATTGAGAGTGAGCAAAAAGCGTCTGGCACCAAGAAGAGGGCAACGCAAGAAAAAGCTTCACGTCACAAAGGATCGCAATCATGAGCATTTTCGAACGCTTTGATTTCTCAACCTTGCTTCTGATCGTTCTTGCAGCGGTTGCGGTCAAGGCAGCCGTACTGGCGATGTGCATTTGGTTTGGCACGAAGTTGACTGGTGCCAAGAGCGCGACGACCAGCCACCAAGTCACCAAGTTTGTGCTTTGGAGCATGCTGTTGATGCCGTTTCTGGTTTTCTGCGTACCAGCATTGCCGTTGCCAGATCTTCCTGCAACTTCGCAAGTTGAGCCAGTCGCAATGGCATCGTCATCCAGCGAATCGGCCACGCCTGAGTTGATTATTTCAACAACGAATTTAACGGAACCATTCAATGCGAATGCTTCTGTGCCAACAACGTCGGTTCCTTCATTGGTTCCGCCGAACCCGGCCACGAATAAGTCCGCGTCTCATGCGGCCGAATCGAGTTTCTTTTCGGTGACGCAAATTCTGGCAATAGCCTATCTGATTGTTGCCGCCATTCTGCTGATCCGGACACTTCTGGGATGGTTGCAATGTCTGCGACTGGTGAAAAGTTCAACGCAGGTCAAACTGCCGGATGAACTTCATAGCGACTATCCCGTTCTTTCATCTAGCCGAATTTCTGTGCCCGCGACGATTGGGATTGTTCGGCCCAAAATTCTGTTGCCCGCTGATTGGAGTCAGTGGGACGAAAGTGATGTTGCGATGGCGATCGCTCACGAGTCCAGCCACATACAACGACGTGATACGCTGACAACATTGCTCGCCGCGACTAACTGTGCGTTGTACTGGTTTCATCCATTGTCCTGGATGTTGAAAACACGCCTCGCGGAACTTGCTGAGCACGCTTGTGATGATGCCGTGATCAGCCAGTCTGGTGCTCGCGGTGACTACGCAAAATGTCTTCTTCGAATGGCATCTCGACTTTCGGGGCCTTCAGAGAAGAAGATTTCGCTTGGCGTCGGGATGGCGCGGACGGCACTTGTCGAACAGAGAGTCGATCAAATCATGGATCGAGATCGCAAGCTTTCAAGTCGTCGAGGCTACATCGCATCGATCCTCACATTGGCTTCGGTCGCGATCGCGGCAGCATTCACAGCAGCAGTCGGAGGATTTTCAGTGTCTGACGAAGGTGAACCTGTACCAGACGGCGCTATCTCGGGCATCGTTCTCAAGCCAGATGGATCACCAGCAGTAGGCGCAGAAGTTTACTTGCACAGCTTCAATCCAACGCATCGCACTTACTCCAAAACAAATCAAAAAGGCCGTTTCGTCTTCACAGATTTTCCAGCAGGCGTTCATCGCGTGGTCGTAACGATTGAATAATCTGAGTTCATCCCAGCGTTGGATCGGAAAAGACATCCAACCGGACGACCCCGACTTCAAGCTGACGCTTACGCCAACATCGACCTTGCAGGTTACTGTTACCGACGCAACAGGCGTGCCCATCGAAAACGCGGACGTTGAATTGCCACCCGCCTATCGAGGCGGCGAATCTCAGCAAACAACGGATGCAGCGGGGGTGGCAACCTTTCCGAAATTGTCTCAAGAGACTTGGGAAATCAAGGCCAGAGTAAAAGGCTACGCCCTCGTTTCTCAGGAACTCGTCGTCTCCGGATCGACCGACACAGAAGTCAAAATTTCACTCTCGCAACCAGGCGCAGATCTGTTTGGCGTCGTCAAAGATTCAGAAGGCAATCCAGTTGCAAAAGCACAAGTTTACGCTGCTCCAAACGAAGAACGTGCCGACTTGCGAGCCTTTCACGCTTGGGCCACTGCGGACGAAAAGGGTCAGTATCGAATCCACAGCCTGCCGATCAACAAGACGCTGGAAACCCGCGTCTTCAAAGAAGGCTTCGCGGAATACGAATCAACGGTGGTGCTCAACGTGGAAGCCGCGGGCGAACAGCGGCTCAATTTTGCAATTAGCAAACGACCGGAAACCATCATTGAAGGAACGGTAACTGACAGTGATGGAATATCAATTGCTGGCGCGGCCATCTTTTCGATCAATGCGAGATCGGAGATCAAATGCAAGTCAGACGAAAACGGCAAGTACAAACTCGTCGGGAAGTTTGAACGTGGCGAGCTAGGTTTTGAAGCCAAAGGCTACGAGCGAAAAAAGGTTGAGATCAACTTGGTGAAACGTCGTCATGAAGTCGATGCAAAGCTAAAGCCGGGCAGGAACTTTTCCGGCAAAGTCGTCGACACACAAGACAACCCGATCGCCGGCGTTAAAGTTGGCGCCACGATTTTTCCTGACCGACATTTCATCTCTGACCATCAGTGCAAGACGGACAAGGAAGGTCGCTATGAATTAGATTCGCTGCCGGGCGATACAGAGATCAGTTTCTCCAAAGACGGTTTCTCGTCGGTCACAATCAAGCAGGTTCCGGAGGGACCCGAATTGGAAACGACGGTGCTTCTGCCAGAAGGAGTCATCCGCGCAAATGTAGCCGATAAATCAACCGGAAAACCGATCACCCGCTTCCGCGCCTACTATACGTGGTCCAACGCAAGGATGCCCGAAGATCCAGGGAGAAGAAGTATGTCGATGGCGTCGCACTTGGGCGATCTCTTTTCAAATCCACAAGGCCAGTTTGAACTTAAGAAGCTTCAACATGGCGCGCCGCTCGAAGTTACCGTAGAAGCAGATGGCTACCAAAAGTGCACGATCGCCCGGATTGTTGCCCATTCGAGTGAAGCCACTGAGTCAGCGACGTTCGAAATGGTGCCTCTCGATCCGATGAAGCTACTGACTGTTGCCGGGAAGATTGTGGACGTGGAAGGCAGCGTGGTTGTAGGGGTCGAAGTGCGACTTATCGGTTCCGATGAAAGATTCGACGATCCGAAAACGCATCCTCATGGCCGGGGGAGAAATGCCTTCCCCTTCAACTGGGAGATGATCTTTAGCCGACAGATCGCGGAAGACTCTCGCGTCTTACAGTATCACGAAACAACAACAGACGTTGCAGGGAAGTTTTCTTTCTCAAACGTTCAGTCCACAAGGGACATTGAGATCGTCTATTGGAGTGACAATGTTGTTCGAAGTCGGCACCCTCAAATCGAAAATCTCTCGTCAACTGAACAACAATCGTTGACCATCATCGCGCCTCGATGTGGAACAGTTCGCGGCGCGTTGGATTGGAAAGCGAACCCTGGCGCAAGCCCAACGATCGTTGTCGGTGAGGAGCGGTTCTACAACTTGAACAGTGTTCGCGACGACCCAATGGCCTATGAAATCGCGGGCGTGCCTCTGGGGAAGCACGAAGTGCTGATCTATGGAAACCCAAAGCCTGTTAAGATTCCTAGCTCGGATCAAGAACACTTTATGACAAGTATCATCAAGCGAATTCCGGTCGAAGTGCGTCCTGGCGAGGTTGCCCGTGCGGATGTTTTGGATGTTCTTGAGGCCATCAAATCTGAAAAATATTAGATGGACATTTTTATAGGAGCTTACAGTCTCGGTTTGGGAGGCGTGACTGGCTTCGCCCAAGGCTTGGCCGCGGTCAGTTTTGTCTTTCGCTTGAAGAGTTTCCCGCCACAAGTCACGTAGATCGTCTGTTGATCGGGACCAGCGAGAATCACGTTGGTTGGACTGCTCGCGCCCGTTGGAGGAGGCAAAATTAAATTGACGCGTCCGGGTTGGTCGCAGATTTGAATACCCATCTTGGTTGCCACCAAAACCCAGCCGTCTTTGTCCACACACATTCCCATGCTTCGCGTCCGCATGTCAACGGCGGCCGGTGGTGAGTGAATGTGGAAATAAGGTTGAGCGTAGGTCAGGCTTCCGTCCGCTTTTCGAACGCAGGACCAAACATAGCGGCCATTAAAATCGGAAACGTAAACCAATGTCTGGTCCGGTGAAAGCGTGATGCCATCTGCGCCAGACAGTCCTTCGACGGCAAGCTTTGGTTTCTCTGCTCCTTTTTTCATCCAAACGGATTTCGATTTCGAATCGGTAAAGTACAGCGTGCCATCGTGAGCCACGACCATCGCGTTTGCTGCGACTCCGTTGGCGACTTGTTGATTGCTTGGGTATTCAAAGATTGAGTCATTCAGGGAAACGTACAGTGAACCATCAGGTTTTGCCGCTATCGAAGGCAGCGGCCAGAAGGCTATTGGAACCTCAAGCCCTTTGTTCTCGCGTGGTTGGGCGATGCCGAGTTTCTTCTCTTCGCCATCCTTTGATACAGCGAACAGTTCTCCCGTCTTGCGATCGGAAAAGTACACGTCGCCCTTGGAATCCGAAGCCAGTCCGGTCAAGTGTTTGTGGCCTTTGCTGACCAGTTTCCAGCCTTCGCCATCGACCAGCATCTCGGGTGCTCGGCTCTTTGATTTGTCGAAGTGCGTTTCTACTGGCTTGGGCCAATCTTTCCAAATGTACCGCATTGCATCGGGAAGGGTCGCGCCACCGTGCTTGCGATTGTGACCGCCCTGCCCCCAAAGATAGCCGACTTCGTAGCCGCTGAACGTCAGCGCCGAAAGCATCCCTTGATTCGAGACCCACCAATCGCCACAGTAGATGTTCAGGTCTTTGTTTCCGTCTTGCAGAAAAATGCGAATCGGTTTCGGTTCCGTTTTGCGAACCAGCACCGACATTTCGTTCGCTCCGCGGAGTCCGATGTACGTGCCCACCATCGTGTAGACTCGGCGAAATTGATCAGGACGCTGCCAAGCCACATTGAACGCTGCGATTCCGCCAGAGCTGGAACCGCAAATGCCGCGATCATTCGGATCATCGCTGATCGCGTAGTCCTTTTTGATTTCGGGCAGCATTTCGTCGATCAAAAAGTTCGCGTATCGATCGTCGACAGCATCGTATTCGAAGCTACGATTGAACCTTGGCTGTGCGTTTTCGTTTTGAGCAGGAACAACACCGGGATCAATGAACAGCCCAATCGTGACTGGCATCTCACCGGAGTGAATCAGGTTGTCGAACACCAGCGGAGTCTTGCTGGGACGCCCTTCAACCTTGGAGAAACCAATGCCGTCCTGAAAAACCATCAGGCAAGCGGGCTTGGTTCTGTCGTACTGCTCTGGGACGTAGACCGCATATTTTCGCGTCGTGCCCGGGAATACTTTGCTATCTGAAAACGTACCGTTGATGATCTTGCCTTTCGGCACATCTGGTTTTCTGACCTGTGAGGCGTCGAGCGGATAGGGTCCGTCCTCGGCTTGGGCAGCGATCGAGACCGACGGTGCGATACCGCAGATGATTGAAAGTGCGAGAACAATGTGAGCGAAGTTCATGTATTCTTCCAAGGAACGGTAGCCCGGTCTGTCCCAGACCGAGAAAAACAGGATTCGCGAGTCCAGGACAGACTCGCCTACCCCGTTCTGATAGAGGACCTAGGTTATCCAGATTGTTCAAACTTTCCAGATCCCTGATAGCGTTACGGTAGGGTGACTTTTGTTGCTTTGGTTACCGATGCCTGGTAAACCTTAACGGCAATATGGACACAAGCAGATGAATCAGCGAGGAATGAGCTGAAGAAGGAGTCACATCGGGGCACAGTTGCTAACTGTGTTGAACCATTAGTTGCTGCTAATCGTACTGAGCAATCCAATGCCACATAAAACGGAACACACGGAAGTTCTATGAGAAAACTTGCCAACTCTTGCTTTCTGCTTATCGTCGTCGCGAGTCTGTCGTTGATGATGTCTGGCTGCACCGCCGGTAGCGGCGGGATTGCGTCGTCTTCTGTCTTTCCTCCTTCGACCTTGGACTATTCGTCGCAGCTTGGAAATTTGCAGGCTCAGCGCAGCGGCTCGCCATATGCTCCTCCCGGCGGTTTCGACAACGCTCCGAGCCGCCGGCCTTTGTTTTCCAGGGGTTCCCCGTCACGAAGTGGATCTTGCTGAGGCAGCTAACTCAACAGCACCGTGAGTGCTGATTAGCCCTTCAATGAACTAAACTGTCCTTTCCGAATCGGGATTTGACAGATATCACATCGAGCCACGTTAAACTGTGCCCTCCGGATTCGGTCGGTATAGAGAGCGTGGCTTCTTTTGTGCCGTCCCATTGATCGTTTAACGGTAAGCCGCAGGCGACTGCGTTTCGTGCCAGCAGACACAGTTGCCTGCGGCTTGCCGTTAAACGAAATGAATCGCCTGAACACTTTTTCTGATTACTTATTCCTATGGCTGTCGATAAATCCAATCAACGTGTGCGCGAGATGTTCGGCGAAATTGCGCCGAATTACGACCGCATGAATCATCTCCTGTCGATGAATGTCGATCGCTACTGGCGTTGGCGAGCGGTCAAGAAACTGGCGCCCAATCGCACCGATCCGATTCTGGATGTTTGCACCGGAACGGGCGACCTCGCGTTTTCGTTTCACAAATACACGCAAGGCGAAGTTCCGGTGATCGGTTCAGATTTCTGCTACGAAATGTTGGAAGTCGGTCGCGAGAAGAGTGACAAGTTCGGCAAGCCGGTGACTTTCGTCGAAGCCGATGCACAGGAGTTGCCTTTTGAGTCCGATCGTTTTCAGGTTGTGAGTGCTGCTTTTGGTTTGCGTAATGTTGCCGACACGGATCTTGGATTGCGTGAGATGACTCGGGTTTGCAAACCGGGCGGGAAAGTTGCCGTGTTGGAATTCTCCGTTCCGCGAATGCAGCCGATCAAAGGCATGTATGGTTGGTACTTCAGAAACGTGTTGCCGAAAATCGGACAAATGCTCGCTCGAAATGATTCCAATGCTTACAACTATTTGCCCGATAGCGTGGGTGAGTTTCCCTGCTATGAAAAGCTGACGGAGAAAATGTTGGCGGCGGGAATGTCGCAAGCGAATTTCTATCCGCTGACCTTTGGCATCGCGACTTTGTACATAGGTGTCAAATGAGTCAGCATCCGATTGTGTTGGCGATCACCGGCGCCAGCGGTGTGATCTACGGCCGCCGGTTGCTGGAGATTTTGCTGCGCTCAAACATCGAAGTTCATCTGACGATCAGCGAGTCCGGTCAAAAGGTGTTGCAGCACGAGTTGAAATCGAAAGTTGACATCGATGACTTTCGCCTGGATCAGTTGCTTGATCCCGCGATCATTGCACAGCACTCGATCGACGAATTGCTTGTTCACTACTACCACTACAAGGACTTCATGACGCCAATCGCCAGCGGTTCGTTTCAGACTCGGGCGATGGTCGTTTGCCCCTGCAGCGGCAGCACACTCAGCGGGATCGCCAATGCAGCGAGTCAAAATCTGGTTCAACGTGCAGCGGATGTGCATTTAAAGGAGCGTCGACCACTGGTGATCGTCCCTCGCGAGACACCACTTTCCCTAATCCAAATCGAAAACCTCCGAACGGTAACGCTCGCCGGAGCGACGGTCCTTCCTGCCGCGCCAGGTTTCTATCACGGCTACAAAACGGTGGAGGATTTAGTGGACTTCATTGTCGTGCGGATTCTCGATAACATCGGCATCGATAGTGACTTGATGAAACGCTGGGGAAGTTGAACGTAGCACGTTGGTTTCTACCGTAATTTGCTTGGGACAGGTTTTTAACCTGCCGACACAAGTGGCTTTGATAAAATGACAGCAGTTAAACAAGTGATGTTGCGAAACTCTACCGTGGGAATTTTAGTGTGCCTTGGGGCCATGATCATATTTGAGCTGAATGCCGCGTTTGGATTCTTGGCTGACGGAATTGGCAAAAGTATGGGGTATGTTTGCGGGGCGGACATCAGGTTGGTGATTTTCGTTGGATTGCGTGCTCTCAACAAGGAAGCGTAAGTTGACCCGATTTTGGGAACGCGAATGATGCTGACAGGACCTGAAGATTTGTACGCCCAATTGAAAAAACTGCTGGAGATGATTCGCTTCAGCCACACGATCTTCGCCCTACCCTTCGCGTTGATGGCAGCATTGATGGCGTGGGCCGTTCCGGTTGGAGACGGGCCCGGCGTGGATTTCAATTGGCTGCATCTGCTGGGTATTCTGGTCTGCATGGTCGGCGCTCGAAGCGCGTCGATGGCATTCAATCGTCTCGTTGACCGAAAGATCGATGCACTCAATCCTCGAACTGCAAAACGTCACATTCCGTCGGGCGAACTGTCGGTCCGTGCGGTGACGATGTTTACAATCGCTTCGACGTTGGTGTACATTCTGGGGATGCTGCTGTTTTTGCCGAACTGGTTGCCGCTGGTACTCTCAATACCGGTATTGTTGGTTCTGTTCGGTTACAGCTACACAAAACGATTCACGCCGTTGGCTCATTTTTGGTTGGGGCTTGCCTTGATGTTGGCACCGATCTGTGCTTGGGTTGCCGTTCGTGGTTTAGTCGTGATCCATGATCCACTGGATGTAACGCCGGCAGCGCTGCTTGGGTTGGCTGTCATGTTTTGGGTCGCCGGATTTGACATGATCTATGCCTGTCAGGACTACGAATACGATAAAGAAAAAGGGCTCAAAAGCATTCCCGTGATGCTGGGGATCTCAGGTGCTTTGCGGTTGGCGGCGATCTGTCATGCCGTGATGATTGGTCTGTTGGTTGCAATGCCGCTGATGTCGGTTGTCGCTGGCCCCGATCTCGATCTTGGCATTGTTTACTGGCTGGGAATTGCTGCCGTTGCCGCCTTGCTTTTGTACGAGCATTCGCTGGTGCGACCAAATGACCTGGACCGGGTCAATATCGCCTTTTTTAACGTCAATGCTGTGGTCAGTGTTGGGTTATTTATCGTAGTAGCGGTAGACTTGTTGGCTATCTGAAGCCGATCCGGTTAACAGAGTGCGGTTCTGCCGCCCGAAAACTGCACACCGAAAACACCAATACCAATGATTCACACCGTTCATCCAAAACTGAATCCCATCCGCGAAAAAGTCGAAGCCGGAGAACGTCTGACGCTTGACGATGGTTTGCTGATGTACGACCCGGAAGTGTCGGTCAACGATCTTGGCCAGTTGGCGAATTTGGTTCGCGAGCGAAAAAACGGCAACAAGGCGTACTACAACATTAATACGCATCTCAACGCGACCAACATTTGCGTTTATCGATGCGTGTTCTGTGCATTCAGAAGTGACTTGCGTAGCGACAAAGGCTACGCCATGGATGACGAGCAAATTCTCAATCGCGGCAAAGAAGCTGTTGAAAATGGTTGCACTGAACTGCACGTTGTCGGTGGCTTGCATCATCAACGTAAATTCGAGTGGTATCGCGATCTACTAAAGATCATTCACGATGAGTATCCGAAGCTTCATCTGAAAGCCTGGACCGCCGTCGAGATGAACTGGTTCGAGTTCCTCACGAAACGACCGATGAAGGACATCATTTCGGAATTGCGCGATGCTGGTTTGGGAAGCATGCCTGGCGGTGGGGCAGAGATCTTCCATCCGGAAGTTCGCGACCAGATCTGCGAGCATAAAGCCGACGGCAACAACTGGATCCAGATTCACCGCACCGCTCACAACCTTGGCATTCGTACAAATTGCACGATGCTTTATGGCCACGTCGAAAAGCCACTGCATCGCATCGATCACTTGATTCGTTTACGCGAGCTGCAGGATGAAACAGGCGGATTCCAGACGTTCATTCCGTTGGCCTTCCATCCGGAAAACACTGGCCTGTCGCACATCAAGAAACCTACGGCTGTCGAAGACTTGCGAACGATGGCGATCAGCCGTTTGATGTTGGACAACATTGATCACATGAAAGCTTATTGGATCATGCTCGGCATCGGCACGGCTCAGACAGCGCTCGCATACGGAGCTGATGACTTGGACGGCACCGTTCGTCACGAGTTGATCTATCACGACGCCGGTGCGACGACGCCTGAGTTTCTATCGGTTGAAAAGTTGGAAAATCTAATCCGCGAAGCAGGCCGCGAACCGGTCGAGCGAGATACGCTTTATCGCCAAGTCATTCGCCACAGTGACAATCCAACGGATTGGGAAGTTGGCGAAGCGGTCGAAGTTGCGGTTTAACTTGCTTTTGCGGACCTGATTGCATCCCCCGCCAGCTTTCGCTCTGGTGTCCTAATTTGGTTATACTTCTTGAGTACAAATTTGATACTCAAGGGATCTAGCTATGAAAAGCGTATGGTCATTTTCCGCTGCAATCTGTGCGGCGGGAGCGATGGTGCTTTCAGGTTGCGGCACAGAAGAGGTTGCACCGGAGAAAAAATCGGATTCTGATTCAACGTCGATGAACGTTGAAACTCGGGCTGATGAGCTGGCGGAAGCTGCGGGATCCGCCGAAGAATCGGAGAGCCTTGAATCGGAAGGGCCCGGTGAAATCACCATGGCGGACTTCGAAGGATTCTTGCCAAGCGATCCGATTGAGTCAGTTGAGCTGACCGTTTCAAAAGAAGCCGCATCGATGGGGCCAATGTCTGGCAAAAGCAAAGTCAAACTTTCTGACTTCGCATTCGAAACGCCAGTTCGCCTCAAAGGCGGAGGCGAATATGTCAAAGTCGACGCTCCGGGCTACGCTTGTCCAACGATGGCCGACGTCGATGAAGACGGAAAGCTTGACCTTGTCGTAGGCCAGTTTGCTTCTGGCAAGATGCGAATGTTCCGCAACGTGTCTGAGAAATCAAACCTGCCTGAGTTTGCTGCTGAGACGTGGATCAAATCTGGCGATGAAGCTGCCGAAGTTCCAGGCGTTTGGTGATGCACCAGTTCGACTCCACAGTTTGTGGATTGGGATCTGGACGGAAAAGTTGACATCATCTCAGGTTGCTATTGGACGAAAGGAACCGATGGTGGCCACATTCAAATGCTCAAGGGAAAAGGCTCACTTGATTTCGAAAAAGCGACTGCGTTGCTTTCGAGTGCTGAAAAACCGCTTGAGAATGTAGAGCTGAAAGCGGACGCTGACGCAGATGGCATGGACGAGAACCAGACAAAGAACATTTGCACTCAGCAACATGCTGTCGATTACGACGGTGACGGAGACCTTGATCTGGTCGTTGGCTGTTTCGCGAGTAGCTTCTTTCTGTATGAGAACGAAGGAAGCGACATGGAGAATCGACTTGTCGAAAAGCCGCTGGAGATGGATCTCAAATCGCCCGACTATCACGCTGCACCTCACCTCGCCGACTTTGATGGAGATGGCGACCTTGATCTTCTTTCTGGAGGAGGCTCTGGCGGTGCGTACATCGCGATCAACGAAGGTACACGTACTGAGCCGAAGTATGGCGAGTTTATGGAACTGCTGCCGAAGCCTGCGAACAGTCGCGAACCGCAACGGGAGAGCTCGCTTGTCATGGGTGCTGGAACTCGTGTCTGGGCTACGGACTACAACGGCGACGGGTTGATGGACTTGTTGGTTGGTGACAACGTTTCACTTAGTCAGCCAGCTGATGGTGTTTCGGAAGAAGATTTCCAAAAGAAGAAAGCCGAGCACACGAAGAAGACGAATCGCCTGATGGCCCGCTATCAAGAATTGATGAAGTCCGGTCGAACGATGGGTGACGACGTACAAGAAGAATTCTTTAAGACCTATGACGAGCTTCGTAAATCGACGGAGAAGTTCGAAGAGTCTGCCAGCACTGGCTTTGTCTGGTTGCTGATTCAGAAACCGAAAGCTGAGACGGGCAAAGAAGTGACTCAGAACTGAGTTGCAATCTCTCGTTTTGTTATGCTAACAACCTCTCTGGCCGCGATGGTCCGGGGAGGTTTTTTTGATGCCAATAAGCCATGCCTCTCAAGAATCACTTTCGACATCAACCGTATCATGCGAACGAGCCAACAACGGCGTGGCGCGTGATCGATGCGGATTTTCCTGCGCAGCCGGATACCGAAGCGTTCGGTTCACTTTTGTCACAGTTTGCAGTTGCGGCGGTTGAAAACGTCGATGCAATTCGGTTTGTGCACGGAACGTTCGCTGGCAATGATGCACTCGGCTGGTTCGGGCAACTGGAGCGGCTGATCCCAGCGGCGAGTCCAATTTTGAAAAACTTGGGGAAGAAACTCACCGACTTGCTTGCAAACGATTCGGGAAACTTTCCGCCGGAATTCGTTGATTTGTTTCAGTCCGGGCCGGAAACGCGCCGCTTCGTTTGGTCCGGAGAGAACACCCATTCAGGCCGTTGCAAAGCAGCAATCGAATTGTTGGACGAACTTTTGCAGCGTGTTAGCGACGAGCCGCGAGTCATTCTGTGGGGACATAGCCACGCTGGAAACGTAGCGGCGTTGATCACGAACCTGCTAGGCGCTGAGGATTGGGTTCGCGACAAATTTTTTGATTTGGTCGAGCCTCTGTTTCCCGTTCGTGACGATGGGTTGTGCGCACTTTCTCGCGTGCGGACAGCGATCGAGGCCGGTGTGGCGGATGAACTTCAGTTGGATATCGTTAACTTTGGCGCTCCGATCAGTTATGGCTGGGACACGACGGGTTATCGAAACTTGCTGCACGTTGTGAATCATGTTCCGCAAACTGGCCAGCCGGATTGGCTTTGCCCGGTCGTTGTCGCGGGAAAAAATATTCGTGAAGGTGTCCAAGGTGACATGGTTCAGCTGCTTGGCATCACGGGATCTGATTTTCTTCCTTGGATGCTGAATCAAACAACGCGTTCGGTCGAAATGGAACTGCACAATTTTCTTGCTCCCGAATGCTCGCGACGGGACTGGTGGTCGCGTGCCAGCCTCGGAATGCGTGTCGCGGACGAGGGCCAAACGGTGCTGGTGAAGTACGACAATACGGGAGGGCATGCTGTGATGATGCTGGGTCATTCGGTTTACACGAAACCAGAGTGGCTGGGGTTTCATCTGGAACTCGTGGAACAGATGTACGGTAAAACATCCGGCCTGTGAATTTACGGCGTCGCAAGCCCTGAAATCCGACTACAGATCGTTGACGTCGCCTGTTAACATATGAGCAATGTCATATCGCGGAATCAAACGTGTTTTTGGAGAGTCCCGGCTGGAGCGGAAGATCCGTATCCTATTCGGTGTCTGTCTGTTGGCTTTGACTGCTGGCGCGTTCTGGTGGGTCAGCAAGATCACCGAGACCCTGATCAGTGACAGCACACGGGAGAAAGCACATAGTCTCGCCACGGATTCCTTGCTGCGAACCCATTTGCGAAAAGTCAAATTCCAGGACAGCATCGCTGGTAGTTCATCGGAGAACCTGCTGGATTTACTGGCTCGCGAGGGTGAATCGAAGACTTCGGTCCAAACGCTGGTTCTTGATGATCGCTTTGGGCGCAATCTGTTGTCAGCTGTTGTCGCTACGGATCCCAACGAAATCGAGCGACTGAGAAAACTGGCTCCTATTGCGATCGCTCGCCAACAGAGAGCAAACTGGGCGGCACTATTCGGAGACCGCGAGAATCCAGATTTGATTTTCATCGATCCGGAAGTAGAAGAAACGGACGACTTTACGTTTGGTCAGAACTATGTTTTCTACAAGCCAGTGATCTTCAATTCGGTTTGCATTGAGTGCCATGGGGTTGTCGCTAAGGACCCCGACGATTCGGTGCTTGCCGTTTTTGACCGTAAGGTCGAAGAGTCCGAAGGCGATCAAATCGGCGAGGTTCTCGACGAGGTTAACTACGAAAAGAGCCAGCTTGCTCCACCGATGTTCATGCGAATTACGTTGGACAATACGCAGGCCAAGGACGCGATTACGAACAGTCGTGCAATTTTGATTTCGGTTGCCATCGTCACCGTTGTGTTTGCGGTTGCGGTGATTTGGTTGATCGTGCGCTACGTGATCGTGAAGCCGCTGAAGCACCTGACGGAAGTTGCTGACCAAGTTCGCGATGGAAAACTTAACGAACGAGCCAACTTGAAAACTGGCGATGAGTTCGAGACCCTTTCACGGTCGTTCAACAAAATGCTGCATCACTTGATGGATTGGCAGGCGGCGCTGCAAGACGCGAACGAAGACCTTGATCGGAAAGTCGATGAACAGGCCCAGCTAAATTTGAAGCTGTACGAAATGAATCAAGTAAAGAGCGAGTTTTTGGCGAACATGAGCCACGAGCTTCGCACGCCCCTCAACAGCATCATTGGGTTTTCGGAAGTTTTGGAGGCCGGAAGCCTCGAAGGGAAGCAGCTACGGTTCGCGTCGAACATCAAGAAGTCAGGCCGATTGTTGCTTGACTTGATCAATGATGTTTTGGACCTCGCGAAACTGGAAGCTGGAATGATGGAGGTTCGGCCAACCGATTTTTCGATCAACCAGCTTTGCAATGAGCTTGCAGACATGGTCCGAACGCTCGCGGAAAAGAAAAGCATTCGATTGGTCTACGAAGGTGACAAAGATTTTGAACAGGTGTTTCAGGACAAGATCAAGATTCGCCAAGTGCTGACGAATCTGCTCTCCAATGCGATCAAGTTCACACCCGAAGGCGGCAAGATCCGTCTGACGGCTTCGCGAACCGGAGATGACTTGCTGTCTTTGCAGGTTAGCGATACTGGTGTTGGCATCGCGGAGTCCGATCAAGAGATTATCTTCGAGAAATTTCGTCAGGGGCCATCTGCTCTTGGCGGCGATTCATTGACTCGCGAAGTTTCCGGAACCGGACTTGGTTTGTCGATCGTGAAAGAGCTTTGCATTTTGCTCGGCGGAAAGATTTCTCTGGACAGCCAAGTGGGCAAAGGCAGCACGTTCACGGTCGTGATTCCGTGGCGTTTAAAAGTTCTTCCCCGGATCCAGTCAGAGATTAAGCAAACTGTCGACGAGATGGTGAAAACTCAACGAATCGATTTTGCTCGCGCGAATTTGACGCCGCAACCACCTGAGTCAGTTGCTGAGTCGGCCAATCAAGAGGCCTTGAATGATTGAGAAAAAACTGACGATTGCATCCGGGCACGATGAAGCAGATCGGATCGCCAGAGAGCAAGACGATGCGCTCACGTACCAGGAGCGATTCGACGCGTTTATGAAGTTGATGGAGCCATACTATGCAGTTGCCGAAGGACTTCAAAGAATTTGTCGAGTTGATGATCGACGCCAACGTCAGATTCGTGATGATTGGGGGATACGCATACAACCTGTATCGAAACCCGAGAGCGACGGGTGATATCGACTTCATCGTTGCGTCAGATAAAGGGAATCAAATTAGGTTGCGAATTGCGCTCGACAAGTTCGGCTTCGGATCAGTTCTTCCTCCCGCCAACCAGCTTTTGATCGAAGATGGCAAAGTCTTGATGCTCGGCCGCGCACCTTTTCGAATTGACTTGCTTGTCGAGATCGATGGAGTGCGGTTCGATGACATTGAAAGAACCGCTCAAACCTTTGTGGTCGACGAGATTGAGATTCCAGTTATTTCTCCAGAACTATTGCTCAAGAACAAACAATCCACCGGTCGCGAGAAAGACCTCGCCGATGCGTTGGAATTGGAGAAGTGGTTAATTTCAGGTGGTGACGACACCACGTCTCAGTCGCCGTAGACCCCCAGTCAAGCAATGTTTCGACGAATCTGCTCGAGAATCGGAAGTGCCGTTTCATGTTCCCTGTTGGACATGGCCTCAAAGGTGTATCGCCGTGTTCATTATTCACCGAAGTAGTACCAGTCGAATAATCTTTCGCCCCATCCTCTGTCGTCAACGAACTGCTTGACCAACGTAAACTCCAGTGGCCCGATGTCTGCCGTCACTTTTTTCATCTGGAAATAGGTTCCTTCGCTTGCTGGATTACCGGTGAATCGGTCTCTGAACTGCTTCAATGAAGAACTGCTCAAGCTGGCCATGTACATGTTTGAGTCTTTGTAGCCATAGACCGACAACCAGGGTTTGGATTCGTCTACGACTTGGAATTCGAAATGTCCGTCACCATCGAGTTCGACTTCATGCTGTTGACCATTGGAGGAACTCGATTGAATTTGCGTTGTCATTCCAATCGTTTTGTCGTAATTAATCACCCCAGATATCGTCCAAGTCTTGCTTTCCCGAATTTCAATGTCGTCGACCGGTTCGCCAACTTTCAATTTTATCGGTATTGTTTTCGCCATGATCAACTCCCCTTGGGCTTTGACCAGCTTGCCGCCGATGTTGGCCTGTTTGACCAGTGATATAACGCATTTGCCTTCACGGGGAGGAAGTTTGAACTTTCCTTCTTCATCGGAGATTGCGTAGCCGTCGTGTGCGTGCTGCATGTAGACGTTTTTACTGTCTGTTTGCTGAAGTTGAATAATTTGCCCTTTGACGGGCTCTCCGCTGAGATTCAGGACGGTTCCTGCAACTGAGACACCTTCCTTGAGTTTGATCTCGCCAATGTCCTGTTCGTCTGTTGCCGACTCGCTTTTGTTGATGGTGATTTGTTGCCCAGTCGTGGCAGCATTGTTGCAACTTGCGGTCAGCAGTAGCTTGCAGTTTTCGGGAACGACTGCTGCGAAGCGTCCGTCTTTGTCGACCTTGCAATACTGTTGAAACATGTTGTTGTAGTTCGGGACGAGGCCGGTCATTTTTTTCGTCACGTAGATCTTTGGCTCTGCAAGTTCTTCTTCCTGCTGGCCAACAGGTAAGACAAGTTTCCCGGTGATCTTTATCGCCCGCGAGAGTTTGATTTTCCCGAAGTCACTCTTGAACGAGCCCAGTTGCGTGAATCCACCTTGTTGACTCGTTTCCAAATAGCCTGCCGCTGTCACGGTCCTGTTGACGTAAGTCTTGTCGTTGATTTTGATTGGATCCTCTACGTCGAACTGGAATTCACCATTCTCGAATTCTCCCTTCCATTTGCCGACAACCTCAGGCGCAACGCTCCAGCCACCTTTGGAATAGTCGTACACCTGAACGTTTACGGTGAACTTCTCAATCGGTTTGCCGCTTGAGTCGACGACCTTGCCTTTGATTTCAGTGAACGTGGTTGTTTTTTCAGCATCCTGCGAATGAGCAATGCCGACAGCAAAGCAGAGTGATGCGAGCAATATAACTGTTGGTGAGTTCAACGTTTTCATTTTCTCTCCCTTTGAACCAGATCCATTCTGAGGGTTGTTGAGACCACTTGCAACAGAAAACGGCAGCAGAAACTTTCGTCCCTACTGCCGTTGTTTATCCATCACGAGTTAATCTTCGCCCTATTCCTGCAGTTCTGCGTTCCAGTACGCATCACTGATGAATCGAGTCCAGCTTTCGTGTCGCGTTTCGTATCGCGAGTAAACCGGGTTCCACTTCGGACGTGTCGGTTCCTTCTTTAGCGTCAGGTTCGCCTGCTTCGGTGTTCTGTCAGCCTTGCGATGGTTGCATGCAATGCAAGCCAATACGCAGTTCTCCCAAGTCGACTGGCCGCCGTGCGAACGCGGAACAACGTGGTCGATCGTCAACTCGTCCTGTCGAGGACGCTTGTTGCAATACTGGCAGGTGTAAAAGTCGCGCTTAAAAAGGTTGCGCCGACTGAACGGTACGGTTGCCGAAGGCAGTTGGCTGAAGCGAGTCAGTGTGATGACTTCTGGAACGCAGATCCGCTGAGACACGGCTTGAATGAATGGTTCATCACCAACCGGGCTCAACTGAGACCAGTCGTCCCACTCATACGTTTGGTAATCACTTGGGTCGACGACCTTGGCTGATTCATTCCATACCAACACCAGAGCACGCGCTACAGATGCAACGTTAACAGGCTGCCAGTTTCGATTCAAAACAAGCGTTGGTCGTTGAAGCACTTGCGCTACCATCAAAGGTCTCCTGAACTCTTTCGGTCAATCAAGTCAGTGGCTATTACTATTATTACCATTTTTCCAGGGTGACCAACCGGAATCGAAGCGGCACCTGCTTGATTCACATTCAAGCGCTCTTCCTGATTAAGCGACAGTCACCAAAAAATGTCGACACTGTGTCGAATTTGGCCGATACCCATCGGCCCCGCTAGAGCTAAATCAGAGACCGTTCCCGTAATTTGGTTCGCTTTTTACCGGATGATTGGCCATTTTCGATTCACGACAGCATCCCGGCTATAATTAAGCCGTCCCAAATTTTACATTCATTAAATTCTTAAAAGTTGCATATGAACCACGCCACTAACCGCCGGAAATTTCTCCAAACACTGGGTGTCGGAGCCACTGCAGCCACAATTCTCGCTCCCGGACGGAAGCTCTGGGCCGCGAACGTCAACGAAGAAATCAACGTTGGGTTCATTAGTTGTGGTGGTCGATCACGTGGCTTGATGGGACAGTTCTCAAAAGTAGAAGGCGTCAACATTGGGGCTGTTTGCGACCCCGATGAGTCGCGAATTGCAATGGTGAAGGAAACTTATCCCGATGCAAAATCTTTCACAGACATGCGTGAATTGTTTGCCGATCCCGAGATCGATGCGGTCGTCGTTGCGACTTGTAATCACTGGCACTGCCTTGCGGCGATCTGGGCGATGGAAGCCGGCAAGCATGTCTACGTTGAGAAACCACTTTCGCACACGCAGTGGGAGGGCGAACAAGCCGTTGTGGCAGCGCGTCGTTACAACAAAGTTTGCCAGATCGGAACGCAGCAGCGAAGCGATCCGATGCAGGCCGAAATCAAAAAGTTTCTACACGAGGAAAAAGCACTTGGCGAGATCAAGGCTGCTCGCGTGAATCGCTACGGAGTTCGCGCTTCGGTCGGCAAACGTGATACGCCATTGGAAATTCCCAAAAGTGTCAACTATGACTTGTGGCTTGGCCCTGCGGCAAAGCAACCGATCTTCCGCAAGAACTTGCATTACGATTGGCACTGGGATTGGAATACTGGATCTGGTGAGATGGGCAACTGGGGCGTTCACGTGTTGGATGACGTCCGCAACAACATCTTTCAGGATTCGGTTACCACGCCGAAGCGAATCCTTGGTGGCGGCGGACGAGTGCTCTGGAATGATGCGGCTCAGTCTCCGAATGTGCACTTCGTATACTTTGACACCGGATCAATTCCGGTGGTGATCGGTCTCTCGAACCTTCCTGCAGAAAAAGGTGGAAAAAAAAGCCCCGACATGCCTGGCCCTTCAAGCGGATACTTGGCTTACTGTGAAGGCGGTGAATTTCATGGCCAGCGGAGTCGCGCGGTTGCCAAGGACAAAGAAGGAAAGGTCATCCGAACTTTCAAAGGCAACAGTGGCGATGTGCTTCACCAGAAGAACTTCATCGAAGCCGTTCGTGCGAACGATTCATCGACGCTCAACGCGGATATTCAAGTCGGCCACGATAGCACGGGCTGGTGTAACTTCGCCAACATTGCGTTCATGTCCGGCAGGAAATTCAATCGAGCTGACGCCGACGTCGTTTCGCAGGAAACGTGGCATGGGTTGTTGGAGCAAACGGACAAGCACCTTGCGTCGCATGGTCTGTCGTTGGACGACGATGCAATCAAACTGAGTCCAATGCTGAGCCTGAACGAGGAAGGCCGGTTTGTCGGTGATCACTCTGAGGCGGCAAACAGGCTGTTAAAACGCGAGTACCGCAAGGGTTACGAAGTTCCAGAAATCGCGTTGGCTGAAGCGAAGTAGTTACGGTCGTGGCACGGTGCGACCTGCGATCAGGGAGCTAAATCGTTTGGATTTTGATTAATGCTGCTTGAGTGTTGCTGCCTTCTGAAACACGGAATATTCGAACCCCGCCGGGGTTCATTAACTTGAAATTGGGCGACAATAAACCAATCCCAGACATTGCACACATGGTTTTCACTCGATCGTTTAATGAACCCCATTTGGGGTTCGTTGTTCGGCAACACTGGAACCCCGGGTTCAAGAACCCGGGGCTATTGGATAAACCCCGTTGGGGGTATCTGCGTGCCGTTGGGGTATCTGCGTGCCGTTGAAGTAGGTGCGCTGCCACTAACCAAACAAAAACGGGCGTATCGTTCGATTTTGGCTTGCTTGAAATCGAGCGTTACACCTAAACACAACACTCAATCCCAGCGCGCAACCTTAGCGCTTTTTATACGACCCTTGCCACCGAGCCAGAATCTACTTCGTAAATCGTTGGCTGATCCACTGTTCCATCAAATCGAGAGCTTTCGGTGAAAACGTTTGTGCGATCGAACCGTATTCTCCGGGGGCTCCTGTTTCGCATTCCTGGAACAGGTGATTTAGGTTCTTCAAAGGCGTGATCGTGAAATCCTGATTGCCGCCTTTGGTTAGTGCGGCTTCGATGGGCGGCAGGTTCAATTTTGGATCGACCTGCAGGTCTTTTTCACCGATCAAAACCAGTACGGGGCATCTGGTTGTTTCCAGTGCAGGCACTGGCTCGTAGGTGGCGAAGTATCGGAACCAAGGCGTATCGAGTTGTCGGACGGCCATTTCAATCTCAGGATTCAGCTCGAACTCTTTCGAATCCTCCCCCATCACTTCGACAGCTTTGGCCTTGAAGCTCTCGTAGAAGTCATCCGAGTCAGATGCCGGCAATTTGAGCAAACCAAATGCGATGTCGAGTATTTTTTCCTGCTTCTCAAGCTCTTCTTTGTCAGCTTCTCCTGACGCTTCCGCAATCAATCGGCTCTGGTTTAGCACGATTTTCATGCCGTTGACTCCCGGAGGAGCCAGCAAAACGATCCCCGCAACATCGTCGCGACGTGCAGCGATCATCGGAGCCAGTAAACCGCCTTCGCTATGTCCGCAGAGGATAATCTTCGATGCATTGACTTCACGTTGGCTCTTGAGAAAATCAATGGCAGCTTCAACATCCGTTGCAAGGTCCGCAGAAGTTGCTCCCTGGAATTGACCGGAAGAGTCGCCAACGCCTCGTTCGTCATATCTTAGAACTACGATTCCGTTTCGGGAAAGGTGATCCGCAATTACTGCAAATGGCTTGTGGCCTACAATCGTTTCATCACGGTCCTGTGGTCCTGATCCGTTGATCAGAATCACGGCAGGAGCCTTGCCAGACTTTGGTGACGTTAGTGTCCCGACCAGTTTGATTTTCGCATCGCCGTTTTCGAAGGTGACTTCTTTTTCGTTATAAGGAAACGGAGCCTTTGGAGTTTGAGGCCGTTCCTGAGCTTTCGGCTCTCGAGTTTTTCCCAACGCAACCCGCGTGAGAATCAAGTCGAACTCTCCTCCGCCCTGTTTCCATTTGCCATCGATGGTTTGCATGTCATCGGAAAATTTTCCTGTGAAAACTGCGCGAGTTATTGGAATCTCCACAGTCACCGTGCCGTCTTCGCCGTGAGTCACGTCGCAGGATAGCCCGAAGATCCTTTCGGAGAACGAATCAAGCTTCGCGGTCATTTTTTCGTCTTCATCCTGAAAGACGCGAAACTGGAAATCGAATTCCTTTCCGCCGGCTTTCAAGATGCCGTCCCAAGTTTGGATGTGGGTCGTCGGCTTGGCTTTTTCGCCTTTCTTGAATTCAAGCGGGAAGGATTGACCGGCTTGTGTAAACGTTCCAGTAATCGTGCCATTGTCGGCATCGATTTTGCCTTCGTATTTGACGGAAAGTTGTTTGACTTGAAAGGAGATGGAATCGTCATCTCTGGATATCGCATTCAGGGGCATTTCTGCGTTACCCTGATCAATCGAGAGCATTTTTCCGGTCCAGCCATCTTTATCATCGGGTGTCAGTTCGAGCTTCAACCGAAGTTTGGCGACCTTGACATCCAAAGTGCCATCCCAGGATTCCGTGGAATCTTGAGCGAACACAGAACAGGTGGTCAGTAACAGAATGGCAAGTGAAACGACGATCTTCATCGGATAGCTCGAAACAAAACGTGTGGTTTGGTCGAAGATCTTACCCGATTCGGGAGTAGAAGTTTCAGCAACGGCTTCCTGTTTGGAGTTTTGGTGTTGTGCCACCGAAGTTATAAGTGCCCATAGCTCAAATGTCGCTCATTTGTCACTCATTAAACTTCGCACGATACGTAGCCGGTGATATCCAGCGGCGACTTAAGCGACGATAAAATGCCGCCGAAAGGTCGTCGAAGCCAGATTCAGAAGCGACCGATATTTGCGAATAGATGCAAAAATTTGGCGCTAGATCCAAGTGAACCACACGACGATCAGTTGGAAGTTTTTGTCCAAATCAATAGTCTTCCGCGGAAATAACTTCAGATCCATCGACACTTGCAAGCGATCGTAGGATGTCCATTTTGAGATCTTCGGACATGAAGTGGACTGAACCGTCAGCGAATGAAGCGGTGATCGTATTCAATGCGAGCTTCCATCTTTCAATCAATTTGCGTGTCTTGCCTCAGTTACCGGACGCGACCAATTCTGGAACGGAGCGTCTTCTCGTCAACGGCAGTGACCATCGCGGCTGGAATTGCGAATTGAAATCGTCGAAGTAATTTGTTGAGAGCCTGTGACCAATGCGAATCCGGGAGGCTGACAATGCGGTTTTGTAGACTTTGAGCGTCTGGTCAGCTGCTTTTGCCCAACTAAATTCCCTGCACCGCAGGCGGCCTTCGGCAATTAGCTGTGCTCTCAGACACGGGTTGTCCAACAGAAACGTTAACGCGTCAGCCAGATCCGAATTGCTGCGTGGATCAAAGAGCAAAGCCGCGTCCCCGACGACTTCTGGAATGCAGGAACTGTTGGCCGCAAGTACAGGAGTTCCGCAGCTCATTGCTTCCAAAAGCGGCAATCCAAACCCTTCATAGAGCGACGGATAAACAAAGCAACGGCTACCTCGATAGAGCCGCGCCAAGCGACGGTCATCAACGATTCCATGGTTCAAGACATGGGAGGTGAGTCCCAGTTCTGATATCTGCTGTCGCTCGTTCTTTGAAAACTCACGACCGACAGCTCGAAGCTGAAGCTCCGGATTTCGGGAAACCACCATTCGAAGTGCTCGAAGCAAACCGCCAAAGTTCTTGTAGCGGGAACGACTCCCGACATAGAGTATGTAGGGCCGGTCTGTTTCAGGTTTCCAGTCGTCCGGGACAACTTCCCCCAGCTCCGTTGCATGATAGATGACCTGGATGCGTGATTCGCATTCGGGAAACAGCTCCAACAGGTCGTTTTTCGTATTCTGCGAAACACAAATGATTGCGTCGGCCCGTTGAATAGCACGTTTCTTAAGCTCCGCGTGTTTGCCGCGGCGGTCAAGCAAATGCGGGAATTTTTCGTGCGTCATATCATGGACGGTCACGACGTAGGGTGTCCCATTTCGGACTTTATTAAACCCGCCAAGCGTGTCGTAATAGGTTGCGTGAATTAGGTCGGGGGCTAGGTCCTTCCTGACGGATTCAAATCGAGTCGCGCGAATCGCACTGGAGACTCTTTGGAACGGTTTCGGCAAGTGAAACCTTCGGACGAATAACCGGAGCCTCTCGCTGTTTGGAAAGTTGTTAGGCGGACATTTTGATAGCGTTATTGAAGGTTCGACATTGTCCGGTAAGTGATCGATTAGCTTTTCGAAATATCGATTGATGCCGCCAGCTACTTGCCGGTGAAAGATCATTCCATCATACAGGACTTTGAGCATTGGGTCCGTTCCCGACATTGTTGATTTCTGGATCATTACGCAATCCTCCTTGAAGGTTCACTCTCTCCAAATTGGTCCATGTATTGCTCATATGTCAGATCTTCCACGATCCGTCCCAGCTCCAAAACAATAATCCGATCTGCAATCTCAAGTGTTGCTGGTCGGTGTGAAATGAAAATAGTCGTTCGTTGCTTCAGGAAACCTTTTAACGTATCGTGGATCAGTTGTTCCGAGGCGACATCAACTTGACTGGTCGCCTCGTCAAGGAACAGAATTCTCGGATCGGCCACGATCGCTCGAGCCAGAGCAATTCGCTGACGTTGCCCTCCAGAGAGCGAGTTGCCTCGGTCTCCGACCATCGTTTCCATGCCTTGTGGCAGGACATCCAGAAAGTCAGTTACGCGAGCCATCTCTGCCGCCTGATGTACATCGTCAGCGGTTGCATTCATATTCCCGTACTGTATGTTTTCGAAAACCGTACCTCTGAATAGCACTGGATCCTGCGTCACCATTGCCATTTGCTTCCGGATGTGGCGTGGGTTGACTGTTTTTAAATCGACGCCATCGATCAGAACGGCTCCCCACTGCGGATCGTAAAATCTGGCAAGCAGATTGATGAAAGTTGACTTGCCGGATCCATTGGGACCGATCAACGCGACCGTTTGCCCAAATGGAATGCTGAGATTCAATTCCTTCAGTGTGATCTGTTTTAGACCGTAAGCGAAGTTGACGCTCTTGAATCGAATCCCCTTGGAATGCAGTGGCAGTTGTTTCGGATTCTCTGGAGTACGAACTTCTGGTTCGACTTCAAAGAATTCATAAAGCCCTTTCGAAGAAACGTCGGCACGAACCAATGTGTTGTAGATCTCGCTCATTTTTCTGGCGGGTTCGCTAATTCCGGCCAGCATGGCAAAGAACAGAAAGACGGTACTGACTGACATGGGCCGGTCACTCATGCGAACCCCCATTAAATGGGTCGTATCATTGAGCACCAAGTACCCGCTGGCCAGCAGCGCAATTGCGACGCAGAGCATTCCTGCGAGCTCGGTCGTGGGTCGCAACAGTGAATCGAAAAAGGCCTGTTTCACCCCGAGGTTGTAAAGTGATTTTGCGAACCCGTTAAAGCGTGCTTTTTCGGTGCGTTCGCGATTGAAAATCCGAACCGTCCGAAGAGAACTTAATGACTCCATCGTCGATTGCAGTACTCCAGCGATTCCACCGAGTTCCCGTTGTGCGGCGAGTCGCATGTGCTGCGACAGCTTGTTGATCACCACGCCGGCTACGGGAGCAACGACCATCGTAAGCAATAGCAGCTTCCACGAGATACAGGCTGCAAAAATCAGGCAGACCAACATTTTGAGAGGCTCACGCGTCCCTTTACCGTACAAGCTGGTCAACCCGGCTGTGACAAGGTTAAGGTTGTAGACCAGCATCGTCTGCATTGATGACGTGCCTTTTTGGTCGAGCGTCAATTGATCCATCTTGATCGCAGAAGAATAGAACTGTCGCCGCATCACCAGTGCTGTACGCTGAGCAATCTGCGCGACCAACACCGAATTGAGCACGAGGCAAGCGCCTTTTATGATCGTGATCACAATTAGAATACTCATCACCATGACCAGCGTCCCAAAAGGCGTTTGTGGAACACGCCCCTCTACCCATGGTAAGACGGCTCGATAGAGTTGGTTGGATTTTTCTTCCGCGGTTTTTCGACGCGAGTGTTTGTCGAGTTCGTCTCTCAGTTCTCGTGAGTCACCTTCTGACTGTAGTCGGGAATTGACGTCGGCGCATGCCAAGCCCAATTCAGCAACTTTCGCGTCTGTCTTTTCAATTTCCGCAACGATCCAAGTCTCAATCGTGTTTTTGGAAAAGACGACTTCCATGAAAGGATAGATTGCGGAAATGCTGCATCCCCATAGCAGGCCGATAAGCAATGAGTTGATCAACAGGGCAGTGATTTTCCACTTGTTGACCAGAGACAGTTTTACAGCTCTGAGCAAATACTTCATTTTCGGCTACTGGTTCGGTCCATTGCGGAATTGGTACCTTGTTGACGCCGAGTCGGATTAACGGCGTCAGCATTCAGGTTTAGGCAGCGTTTTGCTGTAACTCTTTTGGAGTTAGGAGCTGGTCTCGATTGTCGGGTGTTTCAACGCGATCATTTCGCTGATAAACGTCGTCCATGGCAGCTAGTAGTCGGGCTTGAACATTTTCCGCACCGGCCCAATTTCTAAGTCTTTCTCGCGAACGTTGGCTCATTGAGTTGTACGCGACTGGAGATTCCTTTGCGATTTGATAACTCTTGCGAATTTGCTCGACCATCGAAGTCCAAACAAGGCGTCCCCACGTTGATCGTGTGCGTAAATGCGGATCATGTGGCCAGGCCGCTGGCTCCGGATGGGATTCCGCGACGAACCCAACTTCACTGTCAAAGTAATCTGAAATCGCTGAGTGGCATGGCGAAACGCCCGGTCTCCCTGCTGCCAGAAAATCCATCAGCGGCAAGCAGTTTCCTTCAGCCCGTGTGGTTTGAATGTAGTAAGTGGAAGCATCCGTCAGTTCGACGAGTTGTTCTTCGGTCAGGTACTGCGAGGTGACCACGACGCGGCATTGATGCTTGATATCCCGCCCGCGATAGAACCGTAGGAATTTGGCAACTGCCACAGGATCACGTGTAACGAGTTTTATCATCAGTGTCGCATCTTCCTTGTCTCCCAACGCGATTAGAAAAGAGGTCAGCAAATCCTGCCAATTCTTTCTGCCATCATTGGGATTGAAAATGCTTGTGTAGACAACGTCGCTTAGATCGAGCGAATTGACCTGAAACTTTTCGGGCAACACGTTGATCTTTTTAGCTTGTTTGAAACGATTGGACACACGCCGATACAGGTTTTCATTGACCACCGAACGAAGTCTGTCGCGAACAGCTTTCTCGACCCTTCGCCCGAATTTTTTCAGACCTCGTTTAGGCTTCCGATGCGGAGGTGCGATGGGGAGCGGAATTGTTTGGGGTTGCTCTTTGTCGAATGAAAAACTGTAGCCCGTACATTCGATCGTTCGTGATTGATCCGCCTGCCATGTCTCAAGTCCAAAATAGCGATCCGATGTCGGAACCTGAACATGGTGGATGGGAATGCTGACGCCGGATTTTTTGAAGGCTTGAGAAGTGAATGGACCACTTACAATTAACGCGTCACAACGACTAGCGACTTTCGTCCAATCGTTTTGCGGGTTGAGGCCAAAATCATGGTCGGGAATGTCCGGGAACTCCCAAGCTGGCATCAACACATTCGGAACGTTCGGAGAAAGGTAAGCATCCTGACAGGGAATCACCGACAAATGAATCGGATCGAGGCCGCGTTGCCGCGCATCTTCGATCGCTGATTCAAGGTTGTTCCAAGGGTCCGCTATCGGAATGACCTCTCCCCACGTTTCCAATATCGGAGCGTAAAGCTGCATCACAATGTCATGCGAATAGCCAGGGACTCCAAGATTCTTTCCGTTTTGAGCTCCCGTGCCGTAGGAACTGAGCAGGATAGCCTTTGACGACTTCGTGTGAAGTCTTGGAAAACACTTATTTTCCGGACGAGCATGCATTTTTTTCGCCACAACTTTCGTTGAACTCATTATGTAAATTCTGATTTGCAGTAACCTTCACGTTGCTTTTGTTGCCAAAAGCCTCCCGTGAAAATCAGCTCGCTATGCGGCTTTCTTTGCGATCAGGATCTGGCTTTTTGGCATGAACTCATCCAACGCATCCTTGATGTGGTGACTCTGAGGATTGCTCATTAGTTCATTCCACACGGATGTCCAGTGGGACAGAATTGGCTTTTCTGGCTCGCCGAGTTCCTGGCCTGCTGCCCAGAAAAGAATCCACCACATCGACCAGTAAAAACCATGAGAGTCTCGCCGCTCAATGTCGAGACCGCTCTGCTCTAGTAGTTGGGCGAATTCGTCACGCTCGAAGATTCGCAAATGATTCGGCTTCATCCAGTACTCTTGGGGTGCGATTTTCTGCTGAATCGACTCACCTAAAGGATCCGGAACGGTGATCAAATAGCTGGCGTTTGGCGCACCAATGCGGAACAGCTCACTCATGACTGCCGCAGGATCATCGACATGCTCCAGAACTTCCCGGCAAATGATCTTGGTTGCAATATTGTCTTCCAATGGCAGCGGCGTCGAATCACTCACGTGAACTTCGAATTCGCGTGCCGGCGACTTCTTCAATTTTGCGCGCGTCTGCTCAACGCTGTTGGGACAGATATCGGTGGCGATTACCTTCGCCTTTTGGTTTGCGGCAAAAACGGAAATGCAACCGTCTCCACAGCCAATGTCTACGACGACGTCATCGGACGTTATGGCAAACCCCTCATACATCTGCCCTTTTTCATGCAAAAAGATGCCTGCCATGCGAGAGTCTTTTAGCTGCACCATGTTGGCTGATGGTCGCGAGCAATTCGTGGTTGGTTTCGACAGTGTTTTATTTACAAGCTTTGCGAGGGCAGTACGCATTTTGATTAATTCTCCATTCGGGGGGGCAGATTTTTGTTATCGGCAGAGGATCGTTACAACTGAAACAATTATCAGAAATTCCTGAAGCAGACTTTTCAGATTTTTCTGCAGGCTCAACTTGATCGGACCTTTTTGCCTCATCGATATCAACGGGGCGGTCGAAGTTAAAGTAACCGACCACCAGAGAGAAGAAATATGCGCAAACCAAACGTCAAGTTTTTCGTTCCGGGATTCAGCAAGTGTGGCACCACAACACTTTGCTCGCTATTGGGAGACCATCCGGAAATCTTCATTCCTGAAATCAAAGAGCCAAACTTTTTCTCAATGGCCTATCGTCGAGGTTGGGACTGGTACGCCGATCTGTTCAACGATGCTGGCGACCAAGTTTGCGGAGAAGGCAGTACTTTCTATACCGCAAAGAATTTTGAAGATTCCGCCGTCGGCCATATGTCGCAGCATTATCCGGACGCCAAGTTTATCTTCATCGCCAGAAATCCTTTCACCAGAATCGAGTCGAGCTATCGGGAACACCACCACAGTGGCCACAAATATGGCGTGCACGTTCCTCATGACTTGGAGCAGACCCTCAGAGATTTTCCGAACATCATTGATGACACCAGCTACTGGACGCGGTTGAATGCTTATCGCAAACATTTCGATGATCGCCAGATTCATATTCTGTTTTTCGAAGAACTGTTAGCGAATCAGCAAAGTGAATTGCGAAAGTGTTTCGAGTTTCTCGACGTCGATGCAGATGTCAAAGTCGAGAACCCCCAACGCCAGCTCAATCCAGGGAGCAAAAAGCGCTACGACACGGCAATGATGCGATGGATTCGAACCCGAAAAATTGCGTCGCGAACGTGGGGTTTGATTTCTGAGAAGAAGCGCCAGCGTTTGGAGTCGATGGATTTCCTTCGCAAACCCTTCAACGAAAAAATTCAATGGTCAGCTGGAGCCAAGAATTTCGTATTGGATGTGCTTGTCGACGAATCAAGGAAATTTTTGGAATTTTCCGGCAAGCCGTCGGACTACTGGGGTCCTGAATTCGCGGACCAACTCCGTCGTGAAGCGGCCTAGAATCGTCGGGATAATCAAGTCGCTTTGCACTCTGCGAATCAACGGACATCGCACCCTTGTCGCGGAGTGAAAAGTGAACGAGCTCGCGTTTGAGGACTAAGCCAAGTCAATACGCATTTTGTCGGGAGAACACGACAAATAACGTCTTGAACATGATTTTGATGTCCAGCCAGATCGACCAGTCGCGAATGTAGCTGTGATCGAATCGAATCCTCGCTTCCATCTTGTCCAAGGTTTCAGTCTCGCCGCGGCAGCCGTTTACCTGAGCCAACCCAGTCATGCCAGGCTTGACCTTGTGACGCAACATGTAGCCTTCGATCTGCTTGCGATAGTACTCGTTGTGAGAGTTTGCATGTGGCCGTGGGCCAACGAGTGACATCTGCCCAGACAGAACGTTGAAAATCTGTGGAAGCTCATCGAGGGACGACTGCCGCAGAAAGCCACCGATCAACGTCAATCGTTTGTCATTCTTCTTTGCCTGAACCACTTTATCACCGTTCTCGCAGACCGTCATACTGCGGAACTTCCAAACGTCGATCTGTTTACCATCAAGCCCATATCTTTTTTGCATGAATAGGATCGGACCCTTCGAGGTTAGCTTCACCGCAAGAGCGATCAGCATCATCGGAAGACCCGTGATCAACAATGCAACAGCAGCAACCGAAATGTCGAGCAGACGCTTCAAGAAGCCATCGACACCGAAGAGTGGATTTTCGAATACGCTTACGACGGGCAGGCCCTGAATGTCCGTCCAGCGCGAATTAAGCATTTGAAATACAAACAGGTCAGGAACAATGTATACCGAAGCCGTCGTATCGGTTAATTCACTGATGATCGAGCGGATTCTTTCTTCGGCTCGCATCGGCAACGTGATGAACACAACTTGAATCTCGCCAGACTTTGCTGATTCGATCAGTGATTGAATCTTTCCTTCATTGCGATCAATGTCTTCCGGTAACTCACACAGGCGATCTATTGGGCGGTCGTCGTAGAAACCAGAGAACGTCAATCGAAGGTCAGGCGTTACCATGACGTTGTGAGTGAGCTGAATTCCTAACTCATTGATTCCGACAACGGCAAATTTGCGAGTTCCAATACCCTTGCTGGCTTGGTACCGATTGAACCAGCGAATCCAGACACGAACCGAAAGCGAAGACGCCAACGTCAACAGGAACCACCAGGCAATCGCAGGTCCAGAGATTTCGGTTGAGTAAATGCTGAAACGACCCAGCAGCGTCAAACCGGCAATCGTCGACGCCCAAGCGAGGCACGTACAGCCGATCTCTTTGTAGAAGCCGAGCCCATGCCAGCGACGGTAAAGGCCAACGATTTCTGCAAAAATGTTGAACAAGCCAATCGCGATTAGCGAGACAACGATTGTTGATTTACTGTTAAACTCAGGGATCCAACTCACCAACAACCACAGGCCACCGATGATCGATAACGCGTCGAGTAGCTTCAAGGCAAGTGCAGGCGAGACTGCTTCCTGCCGGCAGAGGTTGTCTGATTTCTGATTCATGATTGCGTAAAGCAAAGGCCAAGATGACGAGGAGTCTAAATCTAGGTTGCCAGTCATTTGCAGGGGGCACGCGGTCTGTCTACACGAATAAATACGGGCTTGCAGCTGAAAGCAGGGCGGTTGTAGTGGTTGTATCGAGTCAACTTCGGCGCATTAAAATGCCTGCCGAACCTCTGGGGTAGTTCGGCAGGCTTCCATGGCAGCTCAAAGGTCTCTTCGAGCCTAACGCCACTTGAGAACTCGATAGACTCCTTCCCCTTCTCGCACACGTCGCGGCAAGCTAACCAGTCGATCACGATAGATGCTCATCAACAAAGCAGTTGTGAAAAACAGACCTCCACCGATCATCATCAAGACCGAAACGCTTTGCAGTTGGCTGGGCCAGCGAATCAGCGTCACCAACGATCCGACGAAGCACACCAGCAGGCTTCCACCGGCAATCGTGGTTGAACGCAATCGGCAGAGCAATCCAGAACCGAGCAATGCCAGGCTGCCAGAGATTGCTCCGATTTCATGAAACAGACGCCAGTTGCCATCTGCTGAACCGCCAACCCGATAAATCAACAATCCGATGATCATTGGCAACGCGAACATCAGAGCTCCTGCGACCAAGCTGGCGGTTGCTGTTGAGTCTTCCACGCCGTCATTTTCTCGCGACCAAGCAACGTGTCCCAGTGCCAACAGAAACACTCCGCCAATCAAGCTGCAAATCTCTGCTCGATGCCAGCCGCCGATATTCAGAAATCCATCAAACACGCAGATGCTGCTGCCGACAATCGCCACGATCAACGCCCGGAAAGCTATACGCCAGTAATGGTCTTTTGTTAAAAAACTGACCAACGTTGTGCACGCCAGCATCGCCATCATGACCAGCATTAACGATCCGCCAGTGCTGCCTTCCAACCAGCGACTCATCGCCAGCAGAACGCTTGCTCCACCAGAACCGAGAACGAGTGAATTTCCTGCGGTTGCCAGCGGTGTCGCTTTAGTAAAATCACCTTCGTTTTCGCCTTGCAGCCAAAACGAATCAGCAATCTTGATCACCGTGCCCAGAAGCATCGGAGCTAGAATTAGGCAGTAACCAAAATCTAAACCGAACCAGTTACCCAAAAGTGCAGCCGAGGCAGTCGTAGAGAGGTAGCACAGGATTCGATTCAGCCCGACTTCACTTGTGTTCGAAATCAACCAGTAGCTGATGCCCGATACCGCTAGGCTCAAGACCCAAATAAGTTGCCCGTTCGGCATGGCGATCCAGCCAAGTAATTCGCTGGCTGCCAATAGAACGAGATGGGTGGACATCAACAGCGATGCAACCAAGCCAGCAGTACTTTGAGCACGCTTTTTCAATAGAAACCGGCCGGCAATCGCTACGGTTGCAGGAACCACCAATGCTGTGATTACGAAAATCTGCTCGGAAACGACTTCCTGAATCCAGCCAACCGTCCACATGGAAAGCATCAGCATGATGCCACCAACCGCGAAACATGTGCGCCCGTCGTTGTTGGAGGTTTCGTTCTTCTGGGCCACTTTCGTGAGGTTCCAGGCAACGGTACAAGAAGCGATCGCCGTCAGCAAAAACTGTAGCGCTGTCCAGCAGTTCATCGGAGCAACAAACATCGTCGAAGAAATTCCAACGTGGAGCACAAGTTGAATCAATGGCAAAACGGCAAGCAAGCTGACAATCGCCTGCGAACCGAAAAGCAAAGACGAGGTTGGAATTTGATTCTCTTCTTCACCAGTTTGAGGTGTGGCTCTCAATTCAGAAGCGGCGACGAAGGCGTTGAACCCGATCGTGATGACAGCTGCAAAAATCGCAACGGAGGTAACTGTGATTGGAATTGCAAAGATGTTCAACGTCGTCGGGACCGCCGCAATCAACAGGGCGGCACTAACGGGGAAGTAGTTGTGATACTTTTGCAGCATCCCTTGGATTCCAAAACCGACTGAAGAAGCAAACATCAGTCCTAACGCCCAAACTTTTTCTGTCGGGCCAATCGCGATCGTAGGCATCATCTCGGTGAAAACTGGGCCAAGAATTGCCAAAAAATATCCGCCGAACAAAAGTGCCAAACCGCTAACAACGGTCAGCATTCCCGATCGTTGAAACGCGAGCCCGAATTTCTTTTTTGAGAAATCGCCTCCGTTGTCGACAAAGAATCGCTCGGCGAAAACGGCGAT
>CAYGUE010000003.1:0-82630 GCA_964352885.1 uncultured Pirellulaceae bacterium | reverse complement strand
CCAGGAAAGTCGCAGGCGGCATCAACGCCCAGAATCGTCCCACGGTTTGATCCGCGAGGAACAACATTCCAGTCATCACGATTCCGCCAACGAGCGTATAGACGAATGTTGCGTCTCGCAGAACTCTGGCGATACCGGCGTAGATGAAACAGCAAACTGCCGCCGGAATCCAGAGGTGGCCTCCATTAGCTAAGGTGATCAGACCCTGTGCGTCATACAGCCAGAGGTTTAGCGGCAGGGCTAAAGCACCAAGCAACGTTAACCATCTCCCAGCTAGTTGATAACGTGTCTTGCGAACCATGGAGCCTCCAGCCCCGAGCACGCCCAGTGTTGCGACGCCTGCGGAGGTTGCGACGACCAACGGATTTTCGAAAACTCCAACCGTCCATAGCCAAACAACAATGCCCAGCATCAACAAACCGCTTCCACATGCCATCATCCATTGCAGAGTCTGCGGACTAAGCAGTTGCTCGAGAAAGCTCCGCTTCTGTTTCGCCGGCATCTCAGCGGCGGACTCATCAAGTTCTGCGAGCACTTCGTCGCAATCTTCAGGTTTCATCTTGTTCTCCCCAGAATAGATCGTTTTGGTAATTGACTCCGCGGGAACAATGCACGCCCAATGCCAATCTTTCACTGCGGTCCTGCCATCGGTTCGAATGCTGGAAAAACAAGGGTTTTGAGCGAAAACAGCCATTAATAAGCACGCCCGGTTTAGGAAATGGATGTACATTTGATGAACATTGCGAGAACGACCTGTTCATTGAGAGAGCGTCCATGCCAGAGATTCGAGCTGCAGAAAAGCGTAAGTTAGAGCTGTTTTCGCAGCTTGCTACGTGCAATCCGTTCTTGCCCAAGCGAATCGAACTGGAGAAAAAAGTCTTGGGAAGCGACTTCGAAGAAGACGGCATCGCCTGGAGTCGCCGACTTGAATTCACGGATCGCGAGCGATTCAATGTCACGCAGCTGACCGATGCTTCGATCGCACTAATCAAGGGCATCAAACTGCAAGTAGAATCCGGAAAGACCCTGTCTGAGGAATCGCTGCGACACTATTGGTACGTCGTGATCTATGCCCTGCTCTATCGACACATCGTCTATCAGGATCCGGGTAACCTGCGAAAGCCCGAAAGTACGGCGGCGATCTGGAAAGAGTTTCTTGCTGACTATCGAATGTTGGTCAACCTTCCCGGTTTGACCGAAGATATCACGCAGTCGCCTGGACATCTGTTTGCGATTCTGTGTCAGATTCATCGCGCGTTCTTTAATATCTACTCTTTCATCCTTGGCGAGTCGTTGCCATCTGTTGAACTGCGCGGAAAAGTTTGGCAATCGATTTTTACCTGTAACATTGATCGATATCGCCGCAACCTGTTTGATCGAATGAGCGGATTGCCCTCGCTGATCACCGGGCCATCAGGAACCGGTAAGGAATTAGTCGCCCGGGCGATTGGCCTTTCGCAATTCATTCCCTTCAATGAAAAGCAGGGAAGGTTCAACGACAACGTCGACCAAACCAGCTTCTTTCCGCTAAATCTTTCGGCGATGTCGGCTAACTTGATCGAGTCAGAACTGTTTGGGCATCGCAAGGGTGCGTTTACCGGCGCGATCGCTGACCGCGAAGGTTGGCTAGAGCTTTGCCCCTCGCATGGTGCTGTTTTTCTCGATGAGATTGGCGAACTGGATCCGGCGTTGCAAGTGAAACTGTTGCGAGTCGTTCAACAGCGAAACTTTTCCCGGCTTGGCGACACGAAGCCCCGAAAATTTTCCGGGAAAATCATCGGAGCGACGAATCGTGACCTTGGTGAAGAAATGAAAGAAGGTCGATTCCGCGAAGACCTCTACTATCGACTTTGCGCGGATCGAATTGAAACGCCAAGCTTGAGAGAACAACTAAATCATCGCCCCGACGATTTGTTCTTCCTAGCACGGCACGTTGCGAAACGGCTTGCTGGCGACGATTCCGATTCGCTTTGCGATCAAGCCGTGCAGTGGATCGAAACAAATCTTGGTTCTGAATATCCCTGGCGAGGGAACTTTCGTGAACTCGAACAATGTGTCAGCAGCATCATGATTCGTAACGAATACGTTCCGGGACAGTCGCTGGGACCGTCTGGCGAACGTGGCGATTGGTTGAACGATGCCATCGACACGACGTTGACGGCGGACGAGTTGCTGCAACGATATTGCACGTGGATGTACTTTCGAACCGGCGGATATGAGGCCGCAGCCCGGAAGTTGAAAATTGATCGACGGACGGTTAAAGCAAAGATCGATCAAGCCATGTTGGATCGGCTAAGCGACTTGTATTGAGTCACTTCTAACCGGAATACAAAAAGGCTAAACTGATCTCCTTCCGTCAGTCAGATTCAGCCATGAAAGCCACGTTTTGTACGACCGCGATCGACTCATTCAACTCGTCAAGGACCACGCCCTTAAGTTCGGCGACTTTACGCTCGCTTCGGGCAAGAAAGCCAGCTTTTACCTCGACTGCCGCAAACTGACGCTCGACGGTGAATCAGCAAACGTTATCGCTGCCGGCATGTTAGACGTCATGGGAGCAGACCTCCCTGACGCCGTTGGTGGAATGGCGATTGGAGCCGATCCAATTACGGCAGCAGTAATCACTGTCGCTTGGCAGCAACAGAAAATAATCAAAGGCTTCATTGTTCGCAAACAAGCCAAAGAACACGGCATGCAGCAGATGGTCGAAGGCCCCGTCGAATCCGGTCAACGAGTCGTAATGGTCGAAGACGTCGTCACCACGGGTGGCAGTTCACTTCGTGCGATCGAACATGCTCGCAATTTCGGCCTAGAAGTTGATCGATTGATCACGATCGTCAATCGCGGGACAGAATCGGAAAAGATTTTTGGGGATGTCGGCGTGAAATTCTCTGCGCTGCTGAACCTCGATGACCTTGGCATCACTACCGAAGCCTGAAAGGCATCACATGCGCATCGGCGTTTTTGGAGGATCCTTCGATCCCATTCACCTCGGCCATTTAATCCTTGCTGAAAACTGCCGCGAACAAGCAAAGTTGGATCAAGTGCTATTCATTCCCTGCGCGATGTCGCCTCATAAACTGGATGGGCCCCATGGGACAGATCGCCAACGCGTGGAACAGTTGGATTTAGCGATTGGCGGCCATCGAGAGTTCATTCGCAGCGACATGGAGATCAAACGAGGCGGCGTTAGCTACACGGTTGAAACGCTACGTGAGCTGGATTTCGCACAACCAAGTAACGAATGGTTCTTTATAGTGGGAGCCGACTCGTTGGAGTCATTTTCCAGTTGGCGTGAGCCGAAAGAGATATTGAAGCTGGCCAAACCGATTATCGTTGGTCGCCCGGGATCCGATCCGGTTGATTTGAGTTTGCTGAAGGAGCATTCTTCGTCGCAGTACGTTGAGTCGATCTGCGGGCTGTCCGTCGAGAGTCCATTGATTGACATCAGTAGCACCGATATCCGCAATCGAGTCGCCGCAAATCAGAGTATTAGGTTTCTTGTGCCGCGAAGCGTCGAGAAATATATTGAGACGCAGAAAATGTATCATCCGAAAGATTGATGGTATGATTTCAATTCATAACCCGACGCGTGAGTTTTGAAGTTGCACGCTTTGCATCAAAATTCAGATTTTATCTGGAAATAACCATTGAAAACCCAAAAACGCGAAGCGTTCAATACAAGCCCGAAGCGCAAGCGAGTGAGTCGAAAATCCATGCAATTATTCACTCGCTGGCGCTTCGGGCTTGTAGTAGTGCAACTTCAAAACGCGTGAGCGAGGGATGGTCCCTGCCCTACCCAAGCAAGCGAATCATAAACCGTCCGCTGCGGAAAGTCTTCCAATCGCTCACTTACGCAACGGGTTATGATGCATTCGGCAAAAAGTCACAGCCTCAACGGGTTGTGATCAGCGCTTTGTAAATTGAAACTTGATTAAATCAACAGCCCGTTACGCTTTGGGCTGGGATTGAAAATTACGCAGGCACGCATCGTTCTGGAAAAATTCTATTGCGACGATGATGTCTCGCTGCCCTACTTCGGCTGAAGGAAAGTTTAGAATCATCCATGCTTAAGTACAAAGATTTTGTTCCGGAAGAGATCGAAGCGCCCGGCTTTTTCAAAGAAGGTCAGCACGAAAGCTTTGACCACGCGGTCAAGGAAGCGAATAAATGGCTTTCGGAGAATCGAATTGCGCTGGTTTCGATCGAGACCGTGGTGCTTCCTAATATTTGGAGCCGCTGGGAAGAAGGGTCTGGCGATGCGAGTCTGGGCACCAGCAGTGACGCCCCAAGCCGCTGGCATCAATTCATTCGGTGTTGGTACAAAGACGTCTAACGCAAGCTCCGCTCACCCAATGCCGTAACGACGGCTTCCAGCCGTTGAAAACAAGGAATCACCAGCTGGAAGCCGTCGTAACGCTCCATTTTAAAAAAATTATCTTTCTAGGTGTCAGACTCCTGCGTTCTTCCAATAGCTAAAATCGAATCATCGAAAGCATTGGAATTCCATGAGCACCATCTGTCCCGACAAAAATCGCCTCGAATCGTTCTCGCTGGGCCGACTGGCTGAAGAAGACAGCGACCAGTTGATGATCCATCTTCAGGATTGCAGTACTTGTCAGCTGAATCTCGAAACGATCGACAGCAGCGAAGACACGTTCATTGGCAAGCTTCGCGGTGCCGCACCTGCAATCGGCGATGATCCGCTGCAGGCCGAACCCGAATTTCGGTCGGCGACCGTGAAAGCACTGGCTGCGCTGGCCAACGCCGAAACCGACGAAGGGGAGATTTCTCTGCCGCAGATGATTGGCGAATACGAAATCGATCGGCCGATCGGACGAGGCGGAATGGGGCGTGTGTTTCTTGGTCGGCATACGAAACTCAGTCGCCAGGTTGCGATCAAAGTTTTGGCTCAGCATCGTCGCTGGGACCAGCGAATGCACGAACGTTTCGAAGCCGAGATGCGAGCCATCGGGGGGCTGAATCATCCGAACATTGTTGCGGCCTACGATGCGCGTGACGTTGATGGCATTGCCGTTTTGGTCACCGAGTACGTGGAAGGACTCGACGGCAGCGACTTGCTAAAACGCAAAGGTCGATTGGAGATCGCCAACGCCTGCGAAATTGGTTCTGAACTCTGTAAGGCATTGGACTACGTGGCGGAGAAGAATCTCGTTCATCGCGACGTCAAACCATCGAACGTGATAGTCGACGATTCGGGTAATGTGAAACTTTTGGATCTTGGTTTGGCCCGCGTTCAAACCGTCGACGGCAATGACGATTTCACGGCGACCGGCCAAGCGATGGGAACGGCGGACTACGTTGCTCCCGAGCAAATCAATGATGCTCGCAACGTCGATGTGCGAACGGATTTGTATGGCCTGGGTTGCACGCTGTACAAAATGATTGCCGGACGAGCCCCTTTCGCCGTGGAAGAATACGCGAGCCCGTTCGCAAAGATGAATGCTCATGTTTCACAGGCGCCGACCAAGCTTTCGGCATTGAGAGATGACGTGCCGAGTGAGCTCGAATCGCTGATCCATCAAATGCTTGAAAAGGATCCGGCGAAACGACCGGACTCAGCCAGGGAAGTCGCGACGCGATTGGAACCCTTTGCAAAAACAGCGGATCTCGTTTCGATGGTCAGTACGGCCCGTACGTTGCCGGCGGCTCAACATCGTTTTGAGAAAGTGACTGATCTGAAGATCGAATCGAAAGCGGCTGCACAACCGAAGGGATTCCTTTCACGGCGTTTGTCACTTTGGGCAACTGTTGCTGCAGGATTTGCCGCTGTCGCAGCGGGCATGCTCTTGCAAATCGCGATCACCGTTGAAAAACCGGATGGTTCCAAGGCGAGTCTTGTGATACCGGACGGTTCGACGGCCGTAATTGATGCCGAAGGCAACATTACCGTGAAACTTTCTGGAGGTGGATCGGGTGTAATTCCTGACGACAAGGTGCAAGATTTGCGATCTCGAAATGAGCAGGGAAATCAATTGCCTGCCCCTCCTAGAATGCCCTCGGAATCAGCGGTAAAGATCTCTCGCGGCCTCGCGGATACTGCAAGGGTTGGAGATGAGATGGACTTGGTAACTCGCCCGATATTGAAAAGTGGGAACGAAAAAGCGCCAGTCGTCGTACACAGAGCGAAAATTTCAAGGCTTCAAAATTCGCCAAGTGTCGCAGTTTTTCAACTTACTGATTCTGAGAGAAGTCGACTAAACGAGACCACTCTTAAACGTATGCACGTGGAATGCGTGCCGTCGAACATAGAACATGTCCTCAAAAACGACCGCTATCAACTTCAAGGCGTGTGGAGCGGCAGACTGCCAAACGACGTGCCTTTCGCAGTGGCATTCCACAACAACCGTGCCATCCTTTTTGCTCCGGGTGGCTTTCGAAAATCTGCCAAGTTCGAAGTCGAATCGATTCCAAGTGGTGGAAACGCAAGGCTGCTACGAGTCATCGGATCAGATGACAACTCGGCATTCACTCGTGAGTTGGACAAGGCGACATACTGGTTTGAAGAAAGCGACACGCTTGAGTTCAGCACGCTCTACGTTTCGTCGAATAGCCTTAGAGGTGTCATTGCAAAAATGCAGCGAGTCGCAATCGCCAGCAGCGAAGTTGAGCTAAATGCGCTCGAGTTCATCAATCAACTCAAGAAGGAGCCCGTTAAGTTTTCGGTGCATCTTCCGCTTCCGACGGCGAATGCTTCCCTTCCACTTTCTGAAATTAAGTACGATCAGGATCCGTTCATTACCAATCGCGATTTCGTGTCGGTGCGAGTCTCGAAGGAGCCACTTCCGACGCTGTTCGTTTCTCTTACCGAGATAGCCGGTGACAAGTTGCATTTTGTCACCGCGACACACCAAGGTGCCCGCCTGGTTGTGGTCATCGATGGCAAAGTCGTGATGGCACCAACCATCAATGCTGCCATATCGCAAGAGTTGGCAGTCACGGGCGACTTCACGTTAGAAAAGCTGAAAGAAATTGCAAAAGATTTGGTTCCGATGTCACGTATGGATCGCCGAGTTGAATCAGAAAACAATCTGAAACTACTGATGCTGGGAATGTTCAACTATGAGTCCGTCCACCAAAAATTTCCTGCATCAAGCAACGAGGTTGAAGGCTCAGAGTATCCGATTAGTTGGCGCGTTGCGATTCTGCCATACATCGGCGAAAAGGACCTTTATAAGCAGTTCAAATTGGACCAACCATGGAACAGTCCTCACAACAAAGGCGTTGCCAAGAAAATGCCTGATGTCTTTCGATTGCCCGGTGATGACCCTGATTCGATTAAAACGTATTATCTGGCGATCGCAGGAGAGAAGACGATCATTGCAAGTGACATTCCTGTTGGTTTGGGCTCAATCACTGATGGGACTTCATGCACAATCGCCCTCATTCAGCACGGGGAAAGTGTTGTTTGGAATCAGCCCAAAGACATTGCAATGTCCGATGAATCCGTACGGCAAATTCTCTCTGATCCGGATCCAGAGTTTACGTTTGCTCTCGGTGATAGCAGCGTAGCGACGATCAAGCGTTCGAAATTCGATTCGGTTGAGCTTTCGAAGATCTTCACTCGTGATGATGGCAATTTTGTAGACTATGAATTGCTCGCTTCTCCAAAGAGCCCGTTTGTTCGGCAAGGTTATCGGGATGCTGAGGAGCCGCAGCGGATAGACGCCCCGGAGCCAATCAATAAGCTCACGAACGAGCCCGGCGTCGTGCAGGAAGGGCTTCCGCTAAATAATCGAGCCAAGAGATAGGCTGAACGTAACTCGGTCTGGGCTGGACCGAAAACGTAGCTCGGTCTGTCCCAGACCGAGAACAACAGGAACACGAGTCTGGGACAGACTCGCCTACGATGATCACACCAGGATGTCGCGGATGACGTTGGCTTCTTCGACACCAGTCAGACGCATATCCAATCCTTGGAACTTGTACGTGAATCGCTCGTGGTCGATGCCCAGCAGATGCAGCATCGTGGCGTGAAAGTCGTGAACGCTGACTTTATTTTCAATGGCGTTGTAGCCCAACTCATCAGTCGCGCCATAGCTAATGCCCGGCTTGATGCCGCCGCCGGCCATCCACATGGAGAACCCTTTGATGTGATGGTCGCGTCCGCTTCCTCCTTGTGACATTGGAGTACGCCCGAACTCACCGCTCCAAATCACCAGCGTGTCCTCAAGCATTCCAAGACGTTTCAAGTCTTCGACCAGTGCCCACGAACCTCGATCGACCAGCTTGGAAACGGTCTTGATTCCGTTCTTGATTCCGCCGTGGTGGTCCCAGCCGCGATGGTAGAGCTGAATGAAGCGAACGCCACGCTGGGCAAGCCGCCTGGCCAACAGGCAGTTGCTCGCGAAAGATCCGTCGCCCGGTTTGGCTCCATACATATCGAGCGTTTCCTGAGACTCGTCGCTGAGATCGACAAGATCTGGCACGCTGGCCTGCATCTTGAAAGCCATTTCATATTGTGAAATACCCGTCGCAATCTCCGGGTTGTCGACCATCCGGTTTCGCAGTCGATTGAGTCCGTTAACCGCATCGATCACACTGCGTTGATCATTTCGCGTAACGCCTGGCGGGTTGCCAACGTACAGAACCGGATCGCCTTTTGATTGAAAGTTGACGCCCTGATATCGGCTGGGCAGAAAACCGCTGTGCCATTGTCGCGACGCGATCGGTTGCGATTGTCCGCCGCCTTCGGATGCGAGCACCACAAAACCGGGCAGATCTTTTGATTCGCTTCCAAGGCCGTACTGCACCCACGAACCCATGCAAGGACGACCCGAAATCTGCGTGCCACAGTTCATGAACGTGTGAGCCGGATCATGGTTGATCTGCTTGGTCGTCATTGAACGAACGATTGCGATGTCATCAGCGAGTTTTGCAATGTTCGGGAACTGTTCGCAAATCTCCTGTCCGCTTTCGCCATGTTTGTTGAACTTGAATCGCGGGCCGAAACAGGTAAGCGGCTTGCCCTGCAGCTGAGCGATCGGTTGGCCTTTGGTGAACTCTTCCGGCATCGGTTTGCCGTCCATCTCAGCCAGTTTTGGCTTGTGGTCGAACGTTTCGAGCTGCGACGGTCCGCCGGCCATGCACAGAAAGATGACTCGTTTCGCTTTCGCAGGAAAATGCGGTTTGATGTTTCCACCGAGTTTTTGCGCGACATCGACTTTGTCATCGGCCAAAAGTTGGCTGGCAAGCGCGAGTGATCCGATGCCAACGGCACTGCGGTTGATGAATGTGCGGCGGTTGAGTTGATTGAGAGGATTCATGATATTTTTCAAAAGAATAATCGTGGTCAGCAGTCGTAAACCACCACCAGAGAAATAAATCGTTTCCAATACGAGCCCGAAGCGCCAGCGAGTGAATGTTTCGGCAATTCGTATTCACTCGCTCGCGCTTCGGGCTTGCATGTTCAAACAGTGCCTAGTGCCTTGATATCGTTTCGTATGCGTTCAGGATCGCGCGTGCCACTTGAGTCCAGGCAGCCAGTTCCCGCACGTCGATGCCTTCGGGAACGGGAGAATCTCCCACCGAAGCCAACGCATCTGCATCATCTTGTGCATCGGCGTATCGTTGTCGCTGCGATTCAAAAAGCGTTACCAAAATTTGAACCTCACCATCAGTGGGCTCGCGATTGACGGCCCCTCGCCACGCGCGGCTGATTTTCGTTTTCGTGTCACCTTCGAAACGCATGATTCGCGAACCGAAACCGCGAGACGCTTCAACGAAGATTGGATCGTTCAGCAAAACCAACGCCTGCTGAGGAATATTTGAACGGGCTCGACTGGCAACGCATTCTTCACGGGTCGGTGCATCGAAGGCCAGCATCGACGGGTGAAGAAAACTACGACACCAAAACGTATACAGGCTTTTTCGATAGAGTTTCGGTCCGTCATCGCTTTTCCATTTGCGTTTCGGGAAATTTAAGTGCTGCCAGTATCCTGCTGGCTGGTATGGTTTCACGCTCCGTCCGCCAACTTCTTCCTGGTTCAGCAGACCGCTCAGTTGCAACGCCGTATCGCGAACAAACTCCGCATCGATGCGCCAACGTCCTTGGCGGGCGTACCAGCGATTGCCTGGATCCAGTTGCACGGATTCCTTGCTGGCAATCGAGTTTTGCCGATACGTGTCCGCCATGACCATCAGTTTGATCATCCGTTTGATGTCCCAGCCTTCATTTTGAAATTCAGCGGCCAACCAATCCAACAGTTCCGGGTGCGTTGGCGGTTCGCCCTGCCCACCGAGATCGTCAAGGTTGTTCGAAATGCCACGTCCGTAGAAGACTTTCCAGAGTCGATTCACGAACGTCCGAGCGGTCAGTGGATTTGATGGTTCCACGATCCAGTTGGCCAAGTCAAGTCGATTCAGCCTTCTACCGTCGGCTTTGATTGCTGAAGGAAGAAACTCTGGGACGGCCGGTTCGACGATTTCGCCGGACTCGTCCATCCAGTCACCTCGGTTGCGAATCTTTGTCATTCGGGGAGTCGTCGGTTCGGAAACCAGCATGGTGCGAACGCTGCCGCGAATTTCTGAGATTTGACGATTGAGCTTTGATTGATGCTCGTGGATCTCAACAAGATCTCTGGATTGCTGAAGGAAGCATTGGTCGAGTTGCTTTTGCTGATCTTCCGAACGTTGTTCCTTCCCTGTCTGCAGCAGGCTTCTCATTTTCTCCGGAATGCCAGTTCGGCCATTGAATGCGAAATCGGATTTCGGATCGATGCTGGTGGGCAATGAAATTCGAAAGCGGCCAATGTTGTGTTTGGCGTGGACCGATTCGTGCAGCATGCGAACTTGAAAGTGTTTTGCATCTTCGCCGGACAGGTCAATCGGTTCTTCGAACTGGAAAATGATGACGCGACGTCCGTCATGTTCATGATGTCCATCAATTGCCCAGCCAGTTTTCTTGTCGTCGTCGATCGCGTGAGCCGCAGGATAGGTCCCCTGTTCGTAGTCTGCTTTTGCCGACGCGATCTTGATCTTCTTTTCCCCAAGGTAAACTTCGAATCCGGTGAGAACAAAGTTTCCGTTGCCACGAGAGAGTCCGTTTTTGATTTGGAAACTTTCGTCAGGTAGCACTTCCAAACGGATCGCTGGGATTTTGCGATCAGCTTCGATGTCGAAGCGATAGTTGCGGTGGTTCACGATTTTGCCGACGCTCAGTAGCGAGCCATCGGATTGTATTTTCAGCTCGTCGCCGCTGGTTACTTTGACGTTGATGAGTTCCGGAATGATCCATTGAGCATTGTCGTTTTCTGATGCGGCATCGACCAATGATTTTTCCCAAGCGGCTTGCGAAGCTACGCGAGTATCAGAACCGTCGCGGTAATCGGTTTCTTCTTTCTTTGCCGCTACCAGTTTTTCTTCAAGCGATTGAAGTGTCGCCTTTTCTTCGTCGGTGTAAAGCGCCAGGTTTTTCTCTCGCTTACCGACAGGGCGTTCTTTGATGTCGGCAAAGAAAGCGCTCATCGCATAGAAGTCTTTCGCGGTGATCGGGTCATACTTATGATCGTGGCATTGAGCACAGCCCATCGTCTGCCCCATCCAAACGCCCGAAACATTTCGGACTCGGTCGGCAGCATAGATCGAGATGTACTCTTTTGGTTGAGCGCCACCTTCTTCGGTCGTTTGCAACAGTCGGTTGTAACCAGAGGCAATCTTTTGTTCGGTCGTTGCGTCCGGCAACAAGTCGCCAGCAAGCTGCTCAATCGTGAATTCGTCAAAAGGCTTGTTCGAATTGAAAGCGTTGATCACGTAGTCGCGATAGGCTGACACCTCCATGAAATTGTCAGCGTGGTAGCCAACGGAATCCGCGTAGCGAACGAGGTCCAGCCAGAAGACAGCCATTCGCTCTCCAAAAGCCGGTTTGGACAGCAGGCGATCAACTAGCTTTTCCCAGGCTTCATCGGATGGGTCTGCGACAAAGGCGTCGACGTCTGCGGCGGTCGGCGGCGTGCCCGTCAGGTCCAGAAAAAGCCGCCGTACCAGCGTCTCTGAATCAGCACGGCCCGCGGAGGTAAGCTTGCGCGATGGAAGCTCCCTCCGGATCAACGCATCGATAGGGGATTTATTTTCTTGCGCCATAGCAACATTGGGACGCTTGAGCGGACGGTACGACCAATGCTGTTCGTAAACGGCTCCCTGTTCGATCCATCTGCGGAAGTTTTCTTTCTCGTCATCGGAAAGAGTTTTGTGCGCACGTGGCGGGGGCATCGTTTCGTCATCGTCGTTCGAAAGCATTCGCAGATACGCGAGCGATTCGTCTGGCGATCCGGGAACAATCGCTTCCATCTCGATCGCTTCTTCACGGACATCCAATCGCAAGCCGGCTTCGCGCGTTTCTTCGTCGTTGCCGTGACAGTTGAAACACTTGTCGGACAACATGGGCCGAATGTCGCGAGTGAACGTTAGCTCTGATTCCTGACCGGCGAGCGGGTTGCATGGCGCAACAAAAAGTACAATGGCGCTCAGGCAAAGTACGTTTGCAATTGGAGATTTCACCGTAAAATGCCTTATTCAGTCGAGAGAAGCTATTTAATGATACCTCGAAGATGCGACTCGGGTCGCAGCACTGGCAGAATTGTCTCACGTCTTTGCGTGAGGTTCCGTAGTCTGAACGCATCAGATGCGGATGAGAATGCGACTTTTTCTCACTATCCCTGTAACGATTCGTCGATCTGGTCGTCAATCTATCGAATGGCCAACAATCGTGGCCAATGCGAATAACGGAATACGCCATGAAACACAGGAAAACTGGTGCAAAACCGCCAGACGAAACGCTGTCGCGAAAACGATTCGTGATGAAAGCTTTCGATCGCTACGAACGCCAACTGACGGCGTACGCGATGAAGTTTTTCGGCGGACGATCCGGAAATGTGCATGCGGCCCGGGACGTGGTGCAGTTCACTTTTATGAAGTTGTGCCAGCAGAGCCCTGAGAAGGTTGGCGACAAGTTGGCTCCGTGGTTGTATACCGTGTGTCGAAATCGAATTTTTGATGAGCTGAAGTCCAGCCAGAAACGCCCGCAGTTGAATGATTCCCACGCACGCCGCGTCGGATCGAGTTCGCCTGATCCGGCAGAGCAATTAGAGATTGACGATTTTCTTGAACGTCTGCCTCAGTTGCTGGAATCGCTTTCGGCAGGCGAGAAAGAAGTCATTGAGCTCTGGTCACACGGGCTCAAGCCGACCGAGATCGCAGCGGTGATCGACAAGCCGGCTGGTTCGATACGAGTGACCCTCCATCGTGGCATCAAGAAGCTGCAATCACATCCAGAAGTTTCCCATTGGCTGGAACGCGCGACCGGCCAAAACGAAACGCTAAGCAGGTCGGCTTTGAATGGCAAAGCTCTCAAAACAACATCGATTACAGGTGAACAAGAATGAACAACAGACATCGCGACGAAATGGATGAATTGACATTGGCCGAGCAGACGGCTCGTGTGCTGGAATCAGGCGATTGCGGCGATCGAGATGATGCGGCAACGTATGAGCTGGGGCGTTTGCTGCGTCAGTCTGCGAATCATGAACTGCCAGAATCCAATGAAGAGCTGCGAGAGCAGTTGCTGATGACATTGGCCGCGGATGGTGATGCGCCGATGGTTGCAACGAAGGAGCCGTTGGAGAAAGCGTCAGACCGAGTCAGTCGCAATCGATTGTGGATGGGCTTGGCAGCCGGAGCGTTGGTTGCTGTTGGGGGTTGGTGGTTGTATCAACCGCGGCATGGATTCGGTGTTGATGTTAAAGGTGGGATGAACACGGTCGGGCAACTTGACATGAAGGAATTTCCGCGAGTTGCTGTTGAAACATCAGAGAGCAGCAAAGAATCCAGAACGGAAAGAAATGGGAGGTTGGGGGATGATTTCGGTGCGGCGATGGGAACTGCCTATGAAGGCAAAAGCGATCTCCTTCGCGATCACGATGCCAAGAAGGATGCTGAAGCCGGCATGACTTACAGGGGCATGGTCGACAAGATGGCTAGTGCTTGCGTTCTGCGAATGAGAATGCGTCGGACAAATCGATAGAAGCATTCGGAATCCGCGGCGAGTCGGAGCAAAAAATCGCCACGGTCACCGATACACTTGGCCAGCAAACTAAATTGCTTGCTCAAACAGAACAGGACCAAGGCGGCGATCGCGGACTGCCGGTCAAGATGTCGGTGACTCCACGCATCATTATTCAAGACGAGTCAGAGACTGAACCAGCTTTATCAAAGAGGTTTACGGGCGAAATCGAAAGCCTCGACTCGACGAGCGTGGCAACCAGCGAAAAAGGTTTTGCTAACAGCAAAAGTGAAACCAATACTCGCTTCTACAGTGACCTCTCAGTCCCTCTCGCGAAAAATGGATCGATCAATACTGGAGGGGCCTACAATTCAGATAACGGTAGACCTCTGGCGTTGGGGTTTGCGATGGATCTGCCGGATAAGTTGCAGACAACGAGTACAAATTCAGGCGTATCTGTTCCCGACGGAGGAACGATTCTGATGGGCGGTGTCAGTGGTTTTCGCGCGGGCAGAGATGGTGAAGACGGGTATCGGGAGAATGAAAGCAAACTTGGCCTTGGCGAGTCGCTTCGCTTCGAGGAAGGTTTTGGCCGCGAGCAATACGCTGCGATTCACGAAAACGCATTCGTGCAAGCAAACGGTGGTGCTGCGATTTCGACTTTCTCGATCGATGTCGACACGGCTTCCTACGCCAACATGCGTCGCTTTTTGAACGCTGGCCAGACGCCACCTCGCGATTCGATTCGCATCGAGGAACTGGTCAACTATTTCCAGTACGACTATCCGCAACCCAAAGGCGACGATCCGTTTTCGGTCAACATGGAGCTGGCCAGTTGCCCTTGGAACGATGCACACAAACTGCTGCGTGTTGGACTCAAAGGAAAAGAAATCCACGTTCAGGAACGCCCCGCAACTAACTTGGTTTATCTGATCGATGTCTCCGGTTCGATGAATTCGGCCGACAAGCTGCCTTTGCTCAAGCGTGGTTTTCAGATGATGACCAAGCAGTTGGGTGAAAACGATCGCGTCTCGATCGTGACCTACGCTGGCAACGCAGGAGTTGCTCTCGAACCAACGACAGGCGACAAAACCAAGACCATCAACGAAGCCATCGAACGATTGGCTTCCGGCGGTTCGACTCATGGAAGTGCCGGAATCGAACTGGCCTACAAACTGGCTCAGCAACATTTCATCTCTGGCGGTGTCAACAAAGTCATCCTGGCAACGGATGGCGACTTGAATGTTGGCGTCACGGCCGACGGTGCGTTGGTGAAATTGATCAAGCAGAAGGCTTCCGAAGGCGTGTTCCTGACCGTGCTTGGTTTTGGAACGGGCAACTTGCAAGATGGCAAGCTTGAAAAACTGGCCGACAACGGCAACGGTCACTATGCCTACATCGACAGCAACCGTGAGGCTCATCGCGTCCTCGTTCAGCAGATGTCGGGATCATTGGTCACGATCGCCAAGGATGTGAAGATTCAGATCGAGTTCAATCCGGCCGAAGTGAAGAGCTATCGTCTGGTTGGCTACGAAAATCGAATGTTGGCAACGAAAGACTTCGACGACGATCGCAAAGACGCCGGCGAAATCGGTGCGGGCCATACGGTAACGGCGATCTATGAGATCGAACCAACGGGCGGTGTTGAGGCAGCGTTTGTGGCTCCTCAAGGAATGAAGTATCAAGTTGCAAACGCAGAGGCCCCACAGAAAGTGGACGGCAACCTTCCGGGGCTGTCGAAAGCCGCAGCATCTGGCGAGTTGGCAACGTTGGCACTTCGCTACAAGAAGCCGGACGAGAACACGAGCAAACGCATCGAGTTCACGGTCAAGAACGACGAAAAGAGCTTCAGCAGTGCGTCGGATGATTTCCGGTTCGCAGCAAGTGTTGCCGGGTTTGGCATGTTGCTGCGAGGATCCGAACATGCCGGCAATGCGAATCCGGGGATGATTCTGGAGATGGCCAGCGAATCGATGGGCGATGACACGACGGGCTATCGGGCTGAGTTCATCGACCTTGTCCGCAAAGCGTTCTCAGGTCAGTAGTTTAGCCTGTATCGCCGACTGCGTGCCATGTTCCACGCTTGCGTGGAGCATGGCATCCGGACTCTCCTGTTTGTTTAACGGCAAGCCGCAGGCGACTGCGCGTTGATTCGAACGCAGTCGCCTGCAGCTTGCCGATAAATTATTTTCTCATGCGACAAAGAATTTACAGGCGACTAAAAATTGCGGTTACCCATCATGGCACCGTCGGATCGATTGGCAAGATTTTCAAGCACGGTTGCGTCAATGGAAAGAGAGGCGGAGCTTACGGAACCATCCGCGAACAGAAAGTTGCCCGTACCAGGGTGAGCGCTGCTAAACCCGCCAACAAACGTCTTCTTCATGGTCGATACAGCTCCGCCGGCATACTTCGCGTTCCAATCGCCCTGCCCCAACAATTCGCTTCCGTTTCGCAAGGTTGCTCGCGTCCCGGACGCCCAACCAAGATCTGTAATTTCAGCGATGAATTCGCCAATCAGAATCGTATTGCTGCTGCCATCGTAGATGTCACCGTAAGTCACGGCGCTGTTGAGAAACAACAAGCCATCGTTATCAACGTCGATCGGCGCTTCGACGCTGTGATGGCAGCCAGCATAGTTGCTCAGCCCGGCAGTCATTGCCGCGTTCATTGACTGGCCTTGGGAGGGACACTGGAAAACGTACATCTGCATCGCTCGTGCTGGTGCATTTTTCGCCGCATAAGTTCCGGCGTCGACATCAAAATTGTCGGCGACTCCGTTTTGCTCCAGAAACCTGAGCAACTGAACGGTCCAGCTAACGTGTTGTCCAGTTGGGACATTATTAATCGGACCTGCCGTATCGACCACGCCAGGCGGCAGGTGGCCAAAGGAGAATTCGTAGTTGTGCATTGCGAGCCCGAGCTGAGCCAGGTTATTCAGACAGGCCGTTCGACGTGCGGCTTCTCGGACCTGTTGGACCGCCGGCAACAGCATGCCAATCAGAATTCCGATGATCGCCACCACGACCAGTAACTCGACCAGCGTAAATCCGCGTTTTGTTGGAGCCAGTTTCATGTTTATTCCTCGGACGAGATTTCTACTTTTGTAGTTAGGGTCTGTCTTGTTTGTGTTTCGGGTCGATCTTTGAGACCGATCCATGCCGTGACGTTCACGCCAACCGTGTTTTCGTTTCGCGTGAGTTCGATTTTTACTTCGGCATGTTTTAGGTCGTGCAAAACGGGTGTGATAACGACGGCCTGTTCCTTCAATTCAGCTCTTGAGGACTCGACCAAATCAATCGCATGAGTGATGCCTGCTTCGGCTAGCAAACACGTTTGTTCCATTTGCAGTTCGCGGTCGAGTTGCTTTCGCTGCGAAAGTGAAGTTTGCAATGCTGAAAAAATCAGTGCTCCAATGACGCTAAGGCAGACCAGCACGGCAACCAGTACGAATCCTGAATGCCTTTTGTGATTCTCGTTTGAGTGCAGGCTCATTCTTTTACCTCCGCAGCTGTTCGAATGCGAATCTGAGCATCGAGTCGTTTCGGTGTCGCATCTTTGGAAACGGAAAAGTAAGAAAAGTCACGTCTCACGTTGAAGGTAGCGGAGTTCGATGTCTCCTGGGAAATCCATTCTAGTTTCGCATTCGGTGAGAACTCGAATCGATCGTGATGAGTCTTCACGCCATCCGCGTGTTTTCGGAAAACAGAATTGGCGTCGATCGAGTACTCGATATTGTTCTGGTCTGGAATGTTAATCGTTAGCAAATGGTCCGTGGTGGTGATCGACGTTGCATCTCGTGCATCGGTTCGAAGTTGGCGGCTGATCCTCGAAATGTTGCGGGCGTGCGAGTCTCTTTGGTTTACGTCGGCCGAGTAGAGCATCGTCTTGTAGACCCAAACCGACGACATCGACAGAATCACCATGGTCAGCGTCATCACAATCATCAAGTCGATCATCAGATAGCCGCGAGTTCGATCACGGAACCGTTTCAGTTTCATTTTCTCACCTCGCTGTCTTCACGGCCAGCCAACCAGCCGGAAAGCTCAAGCGGTTCGCCGAACTTTCGGCCGCTCCATGAGAGCTTCAATACGACACGTGTTCCCAGGTCGTCATTTAAAAGTTCGCCGCTGAGTTCGGCGTCGCCAAGCGTATCTTTGCACCCTTCAGAGACGGTGATTGAATCAAGTGCATTCTTCGCCTGTTCCATGTTCAGGGGCGTTAATCCGTCCATTTGATTCGCAAGCTCATTGATGGCGAACTGATGGCCCTGAGCATCCATCCAAAGGCGATTGATCCGGTGGATCAACGTTGAGGCCAAGTTGATCGCCGCGATCAATACCACCAGCGCTAGCAGTGCCTCCATTTTCAGAACACCGCGTTTGAATAACGATGAACGTTTTCGAAAGTTATTTGTTGTCATGCGACACTCCGCATCATTTCGATCAGCATAGAAAAGATCGTAAACGTTGCCAGAATGATAAAGATTGCCAACAACGCCTGGAACAGAAGAATAATAGCGTTGACCGCGAACGCAAATCGGCTCTTCCGAGCTTCGTGCTGTTGGTCGGCAATGTTACGCAACAGCCAAGCTTTCGTTTCCATGCTGTCAGCTTCTTTCATGATCGCTGCTTCGCGAGCACTCAATTCACGCGCCGTCACAAAGGAACCCCAATTCACGAGTTCGCTTTCCGGCTTGTCCTCGCCTTCAAAGGCCAACAGGTCCCAAGCCATCAGCTTGCGTCGCAGAACCGATTTCGGCAGTTCTAATTGCCTCCAACGCCCCGGGAACCAACGCTGCATATAGTTTCGCAGGATCGATCGTCGGAAACCAATGACGTACACGCCGAAACCAACCACGCACAGAAAGGTGACCGGGAGGATGAACCTCGCGAACAAGTCGCTAAACGACAAAAACAGCTTCATCGTCATGTTCGCTTCGAGTCCGAATTCCTCGTACATTTTCTGGTGCTCTGGAATCACGTACAGCAGAATGACTGCGATAAACCAAAGACAGATCGCAGCTCGAATTCCCAGTCGCCCGAACGCGGCAGCGTGTGTGTCTTCGTGCCGCACAAAGGTCGTCCGGTCATCGACCGTCTGTGCCAGCCAGCTACGATAAAATGAGTCGAGCGAACCGTTGGCCCGTGCACTGTTGAGGGCCACGCTGCACGGTTGCGGCATCAAACCCTGCACACCTGCGGCGACATTCAACGGATCGGAACCCGGCGTCAAAAGCTCAGTGAACTCTTTTACAGCGGTCGAACGGGTTTCGTCTGCATAACCGACCAGCAGATTTTTCAGATCAAGCTGATACAACTCTGCGGTTGCCATGATTCCAATGAGTGCTCTCTGGTTCGCTGTTAACAACGGCGCCAATTCACGAGCCGATTGATCCGAGATCATCCGCTGACGCGTCATTGTTTCTGTGAGAGGATCCGAATGGTCAGCCATTACATGAACCCTCCTGGACCGCCGCCCGTGAGTCCACTGACGATTGCCATCAATGGAAAAAACAGACTTAGAAGCAAAAAGAAGATCGTAAACAAAATGAAAGCCAACATCAGCGGTGTCAGCAGTTGGACAAACCATTCGATAATGCTCGATGAACTGTCGCGGTACCAAGTGGCGACTTGCTGAAGCAGCGTTACCTGTCCGGGCGAGTGCGGAGTCGAAATCGCGGTGTCGGCCATGTGAAAGTTCTTGCGATTAAAGAATCGATCGTCTCGAGCGGGTTGATCGCTTGCGATTCGGTGGCTGCGGATCGCCGCAAGACGCTTCAACCATCGTTTGCCAGAAAGCAAGGATGCTCGATCAATCGCTTCTTCGTTCGGCACGCCCGCTTCGATCAGCAACGACGAGTGCAACAACCATCTGGCAACGGTTGGGCGTTTTCTTGCAAGCATCAAATCCAGAAAGCTCATGCCGGGTTCGCGTTTCTCCTGTCCGAACCAGTTGATCAGCCAAAGCAACGGCGGTGTCCCGAAAACGACCATTAAAATTGTGACAACATACATGCGAATCAAGTAGCCCAGGTAAAAGAACGCACGAGTCATCCAAGGCAAAGCAATTCCAAACTCGGCGTACATTTTCTCGAATGTTGGCATGATGAAAAAAGAGAAAAACACAGAACCGAAGATGGCAAACAGAGCCAACATGATCGGATAGATGAAGACTCGAACCAGGCTTCGATGATTCGATCCGTGTCTCGAAAGCGTGCAAAAACCGGTGTGAGTCGCCATCGCAATGTGGCTCTGCGAGATCTCGGCATCTTTGGCCAGCCGCGCCAGTGGATTGGCGACCGCCAGAACACAGGTCTTACAGAGTGCTCTTTCATAGCTGGCGTCGCCACGAAAAAAATCGCTGATAGATTGTGCCTGTTTGAGAAAGTTACCGCTCAGTCCATCGCTTTTAACATCGACCTCGTCGGCAATCTGCGGACCTGCTTTCTGGATTAGCGCCCAATTCGATTCAAGCAGGCCGATGGAAATGTCTTTGGCGGAATGATGATTGGGGATCTCGGTCATAGTCCGGCTCCCCCGAAATTTGTCATGTCGTTGAAAAGGGACACGATCGGCCAATAGGCCAGAACCACATAGAGAAACGCAACGGTGCCGCCTATGGTCACAACCAGTGCTGTCGGACCCCAAACTCGTGCCTTTAAGTATTGGCGGTCGGCGATCATCAACAGATAGTCCACCCAGACTGGCGAAAGAATCGCGTCGTGATCGATGTCCTTGATCGAGTAAATCAATTCGCTCTGCCCCAGTTCATCCAGTCCTGCAAGGCATCCGCCGATCGTCGCCGCCTGTTGCGGATCCGTTCCTGCCGCGACCAGCAATTGCATCGATTGTGTCGCCGTTGCTAACGATCGACATCGCATATAGTTTCCACCGCCAGCAAATAATCCGACTCTTGCTGTGCCCGCACTGAAGAACCAATAGACCAAAACGGCCATCACAACAACGTACACGAACAGCAAGACTTGTGACCAAAGACCGACGCTCGATGGTTCAATCGAATGAGCGGGTCGAGCAATCGTCGCCAGGTCATTGCGGATCATTTCAATCTGAGGCAGAACGCTGGTTTGAAAATAGATCAGTCCGATGATTCCGAGCGCCGCCACGATCAGCACATAAATTAATGCTTTGCGAAACAGTCGATCGATCTGAATCCACGCATTGATTCGTGTTGAGAGCCCTTCCAAAATGGGGACCATCGTGCCCGTTTTTTGCCAGGTTTCGATTGCTGCCTGGTATCGAGCCGGAACTTCCTGGCCGCTTGCGATTTGCTTCTCGAGTCGCTCAAGTTTCCTGATGCTCAACGCTGAGCCTGGCGTCGACTTTTCGCCGATCTCCAACTTAACGCCCGCTCGAACCGCAGCGCGGAGGTCGCCATTAAATGATTGAAGATTGTCCAGAGTCATCTATGCTCACGAAAGTCCGTCCAAATTCAGTTCCGTTCTGATTGTAGCCAAATAATTTGCCAAGTGGTCAGTGTCAGATGGAACAAATCACAACCGCTTACTTTGTAGATTCTTCGATGATTCTGTCATAGATTTTACGGGCCTGATCGTAGGCCGCTTTCGCTGATTCCCGTTCCGGTTTGCGAATCTGGTGCTTCTTGCTATTCCAGCAGACATCAACTGCGTCGCGGCACCACTGAGCGCTCTTGCGGTTCGGGCGGACTGGTTTTTCAGCAACTTCGACCCAAATTGGATTTGTGTGCAGTGACGGCAAGATCCGAACGGCAACCCAGCTTGATTCGTCGATCAAGTGAGTAAAATCACAATCATGATAGTCGCCATCTGCCTCGATTGTTTTCGATTGAACCGATTCGCCGTTGACGATCAACTCAGCTTTGACTTTGCGTGTACCTTCGATTCGGCAACGTTCGATATGCCAATACGGTTTCATGTCTAGGCGACGACTGCGAATGTCTTTTCCCAAATCAGTCGGCTCTTCGTCCAGCATCGCAGCAATCGAAGTCTTGAAGAGAATCTTCTCTGGTTTGTCGATGTCGAGCTGGCTGATTTTTTCAGTGCTGCGGTTCGGAAATCCCATACGGACAATCTCGCGATCCTCGCGTTTAGGATCATCAGTCTTTTCCGCCAGAAAGTGAGCGATATGACTCATGCCGTCGCCGCAATAGCTACGACCTTCTTTCAATCCCAGCACCCAGTTGTCGAAGTTTAACTCTTCGGCATCATTCAATTGAACGTAGACGCGACCCAATCCGACTCGGTCGCCGTAGATGCAAGGGAAGTCCGTTTCGCCGCTGATGCGTGTTCGGAATCCACAGTTGAGCGTGTGGTACCAAATGTTCAGTTCCCATATCGCTGGCGTGTCGACGGTCGAAATGAAATCGCAGGCATCATGGGCCACCGCGACAATGAACTCGTTCGCGCCGATCCCGTCAAATCCTGGCATGGCGTAGTCAGGAAGGATGTCCGCAGGGCGACCTCCACTGGCGCTGCCAAACTGGTTGTCAGGCAGTTCGGCGCGGCTGCCGTCTGGTTTGTAGTCTGGCAATGTCAAACCCCAGCCGGAATGGCTGTAGCCGACAACCCCGCCTTGTCGCTGCCCCCATTTGAGCACCGGCAAAGTCCAACTGGGCCATTCTTCTAATCGTATGGTGCCAGGATAGTCATCTTCTGATAGCCGTAGCAAACACAAATGCCCGGCATGCGAAGAAGGAAAACCGCTGACTTCCACGTCGTAACGCATCAAGTAATTGTGCGTTGAAAGCTTGGATGTCTTGCCGTCAAAGTTTTCTTTTTGGGCGTACCAGCAGGGGCCCCAACTCAAAACACAACCGACTTTGAGGTCTTCGCCTAGAATATGCCGCATCATGTCATCGGGACCAACTCCCTTGGTGGGATTTTGATAATGGGAACAGCCTGCAGCGTGAATGTGGTGATCCCCCGAGAACCAATGGGAATCAAGGGGTTCAACCCAGCGATTCAACTCCGCATTTAGCAACATCGGTCGTTCGCCGACAACCAGTTTCTGAGTGACCGGTGTGTATTCTGGGCCGCGCGTGATCGTGACATCGTACGTTCCAGCAGGAAGCGAAACGGCTTCGCCTGTTTGGCGATAGATTTGGTTGTGAAAAAAGAAATCAGGGGCCAAACGTCTTGCTGGGTTTGGATAGACTCGGCCTTGCTCGTCGCGAATGACCAACCCGACCATCAGCGGTCCCGATTCGGGCGAGGCAGGATCTTTGACGTTAACGGTGACTTTTTGAGCTGCCAAACAATCGAACAGAATGGCGACTTCATTTCGAAAGCCAATGTCCTGAGTCCCTTGCCCGATGTCAAATTGTAGAGTGGCTTCTCTCTTGCCCGCATCGCGACTGTAGAATTGCACGATTTGGTATTCCAAACCCAATCCCGAAAGCTTCTTCTTCATGGGTGGACGATTGGCAATTTCGTGACTCAGCCAACGGTCCTTCACATCCGCCAACGTGATTTCTTCTTTTGGTTCATCGCTAGCGTCGGACTGGATGAACTGCGGGCGAGCCTGTGGGCTGCTCATGTTGAGTGGCGGGTTGATACCAGCCTCGTTATGAATCTTTACCAGAAACGTTCGCCATCCGTTTTCGACCAGCACCTTGGGAACAGGACCTTCAATGACTTTCACGCGACTTTCGGGATTTACGTGAATGGCTGCGACGCAAAGCGGATCAAAAAGTTTCTGAACGTCTGAGATGACTTTGGCGTCATCGTCTAACCGCTTGATCGCAGTGAATTGGGTTTGCTGCTCATCTGTCAGCGGACGTCCCACAGAATCTAAGGCTGCAACAAGTCGATCGATCGCAGACACCAAAGGCTGCCGATCAACGGTTTCGACAACTGGCCAGTCCTGCGCGGTCGCCGAAGTGAATGACTGCAAGCAAACGTTGACAAGAACGAGTAGCGATACAACGAATTTAGTTCTTGGTGGTCGGTGCATCGCAGTCCTTCAACAATGGTACGCGTGGTTCGCCAAAGCTGCGTTGCAGGGTTTTAGCTCTCAAGCTTGCGTGGAGCATGGACCGAAAACAACTTCATTCAGATTTGAGAAAGACGTAGTTATACCCGACTTAAAACTTAACGACCTCATCGCAGTCAGATCCGTCGTATTTCACTGCTGCCCGGCGAACGTTATCCTGAAATAGAAGAATCCAACCGCCGTCATTTCGCAGCATCATCGAATGATTGTCTGCTCGTTGGAGCATCACTCTGAGAGACTTACCTGCCGCGAGTTCGCCGTCGAGTTTCATTTTTCGGCCACTGCGATCGCAAAGACTCCAGTTGGACAAATCGAACTCGGTATCATCCGTGATGTTTTCGATTTCAACCCATTCGCCATTATCTTCCGCGCCAGCAGGATTGACCAACGCCGAGACGATTTTGATCTGGGCGGCGTTGTGCGGCTGTGTCGGCAGATCAACCTTCGCATTGCTCGCTTCATCAGGAACTGTTTTGCCGCGAAACTTGGGATAGAGCGTGCGAATGTGCCAGCCCCGCTTCGATGGTTGACCACCCTTTGGAGGCTCAAGCGTTTGCGGATGCATCACGATGTCGAACAAGTTCTCGCCAAGCCGCACACGACGATGGTTCTCTTTCCCGACGATGTTGTTGTATTTCCCTGCGTGCTGCGAATACATCGCCAACGTGCCAAATGCAAATTCCAATTCGGGACGCGTGCCAATGAAGAAGCCACCAGGCTTTTTCATCAAGTCGTTGCCGTGCGAACGGTCTGCCTCTTTTGTTGGCGACCACCGCATTACGACTGTGGCAACTTTAGGATCAGCGAGTGCAGCTTTGACATCGCCTTCTGGATAATCGTAGCCGAGACAGTCGACTTTGTTGTTTTTCTTCTCGACATGAAATTTCACCCAAGAGTGATATCCGGCGACGGCATCGCGGCACGGGTCGGCTCCTGCGGGACTCGACTCGTCTTCGCCGACAAACACGTGCTCGAAGCCAACGCAGAACTCGGTTGAGTCACGATAGCAATTCGTATAAGGCTCAAACCACATTGACTTGGCGTCCTTACGGATCTGTTCAAGCGAAATGCCAGGCTTTAGATCGGACTGAATGTGAGCAATCGCTACTTTCATTGTTGGTGAAGCAAAAACGGCGTCCAAGAAGTCATCGACTTCTTTCCAGTGCGAATGATTCGTCTGCTCGTAGGTAACTTCTGGCTGCTCTTCGATCGCGGTGTAGTTGTCGACCAAGGCGATAAAAGTTCTGAACGTCGTCTCTTCGAAGACGGATTCGTCGGTTACGGTCAGCAGCGGCAACGGGGCATTGTCGTCTTTGAGACATTCGCCAGCTTTGCCCTGTTCGTTCACGATGACAATCGCACTTCTATCGATCGGATTTCCGTCGGAGCCCATTTTCGTGACAGAAATGTGCGATTCCGGCATGTTCCAGATCGTCGCGAAAATGTCGGAAACAGCTTCCGGTTCCTGCGCGACGCCCGTAACGGCCGTCAGAAAAAAAAGACAGAAACCGATTGCGAGGTGCCGATAGTTCAAAATGCTCTCCAGTGTTTCAGTTTGGTTCCAGACCATCATAACGACTTTTTGACGTACAATTTGAATTATGTTCAGTGACGAACAAGTCCAACAAAAAATTGCCTCAGCCGCCCGCACGCTGGTCACGGTTGGTCCATTGATGCCCACCGAGACTTCGTTGGCAACTGAAATTGCGGATGCATTGAACGCGACGGAACGCGGTTACTTTCTGCCCGACGAAGACGAACGTATTCGAACTGCGTTTGCTCAGTATCTTCGGACTCGCAAAGCACTTCACGAAACGTTGAATGAACTGCGACCATTAGTTTTGTCAAAAGGCAAAGTGTCGCAGGAGTATCAGCTTCAGGTTTTTGTCGTCGCATGGTGTACTGCCTGTCTGCTGGTTCGTTCCGGACGTTACTTGATCGACAACTTCCGTAAGAACGAAGTCGTGCGAAAGAAGCTTGACGAAGCGGAACCCCGCTATGCAATCTCCGCCAAAGAATTTACCAAGATTTACAAATCGCTCACTTCGCCGCGGAACATCTGGATCTTTCTGACCGGGGTCAAGCACGCGGCGGCTCGTCGCACTGAGATCGAATCGCTATCGGCTCACGCGGTCGTCGGTCCCATCGTTGCGATGCTGAAGGAGGAAGAGCCTTGGATCGAATCGAGCGCTCGATACTATGCGAAAGGTAGATTCAAATATCGCTGGTACTCCTTCCTGCGGCGACAGAGTAGTGGCTATCGCAATGTCAGTTTTGCACTGTTTAAGCTCAGCGGTAGCCTGATTGCAGAGCTTCGAAATCATTGGAAGCGAAAGCGTGTGACGCCGGGAGTACAACGAAAAATCGGAAAGTTACTGATGCCGGGCGACGTGATTATCACGCGGCATGACGATGCGACGACGAACATTTTTCTGCCAGGGTTCTGGCCTCATGCTGCTTTGCATATCGGCACTGAAGAGCAACGTGCTGCGATTGGTGTCGAGATGGATGCTGATCGACGATCGCGAGCGGGCGGTCCCGTCAGGATTTTGGAAGCCCGCAAAGATGGCGTTTTGCTTCGCGAGCTTTCCGATACGTTGTCGGTTGACTGTTGTACGGTGCTGCGGCCTCAACTCACGCCCGAAGAAATTGCCGCCGCGATCACGACTGCGATCACTCACGAAGGCAAGCAGTACGATTTCGAATTCGATTTTCGGCGTGCGGACAAACTCGTCTGCACGGAAATCGTTTATCGTTCTTTTCACGGTGTTGGCGACATTCAGTTCGAACTTACCCGCAACGCAGGACGTCTATGTCTCCCAGCGGAGGCTCTCATCGATCACGCGATTGAAGGGGAAATTTACAAGCCCGTTTGCGTTTATGGCGTCAACGGGAACCGGTTTTACGGCGATGAAGAGTCTGCGAGGGCGGCGTTGATCGCGACGCGTGAAAAAGATTGAAGTTGCCCAATAACTCAATATGGGCTCCCCTCTCCCCGGGAATTTGGAGCTGTGAGTTTTGCTTCAGGATCAACGTTCTACGAATTCACGGGGATGAGTGGCCCGAGTTGCGGGGTTGTCCGATGCGGCATCTCGAGGCATTTTGAAACGGCACTTGCTTCCCTCACCCCGAAACCCTGTCCCAAAAACATGGGCTGACGTTTGATCTGCAAAAACATATTTAGGGTCCGAATCTTTGGGAGTGAGGAGTCAGTTTCTTGCGTTTGTTGTGTGCTATCATGTCTCCAAACCCTACCATTCCCCACGCAGCCTCCATGCCCGCAACTGTAGTCCTCATTATCGACGGCCTTTCCGCGAACTTGCCGGGGCCGTACGGCAACACGACCGTTGATACGCCAGCGCTGAATCACTTCGCGGCCGAATCGACGTTGTTCGATTTTTGCTTCACCGAATCACCGAACCTCGAAAGCGCTTACTCGATGCTCTGGGATGATTTGATCGGTGAAGGAAGTGTCTTGGTTTCCGACAGCCAAGAAGTACTGGCTCTTGGAGCCAGTCGCTCCTTCGATTCGATTGTCGATGCATCGGGTCCAGAAAAAACAATCCTGTCGATGGACATTTCCGAAACACAAACGGCAAACTTTTTCATTCACGCCATCGAAGCATTGCAAACGCTCGATTCAGACGGGCTCTGCTGGCTGCACCATAGCGGACTTGCCGGGCAATGGGATGCTCCTTGGGAAATGCGGTGCGAGTTCGTTGACGAGGAAGATCCTGAGCCGCCAACGGAAGTGCAGAGGCCCGTTGGCACTTTCGATCCCAGTGAAGACGATCCGGATTTGTTGCTGGGCTATCAGCAGTCCGCCTACGCCCAGCTGGTTGTAATCGATCGGCTTTTTGGTGCTTTTCTTGAGCAGCTCCGGCAAAACGGAATTCTTGAAAAAGTGTCGATTGTATTTGCATCGCCGCGTGGCTATCCGATGGGCGAGCACGAGATCGTTGGGCAGTTTGATAACCTCTACAACGAAACGCTACATGTGCCACTGATGATTCGTCGCGCCGAAGCATCGCTTTCTGGACAGCCTTGTTTTGGAGCGAGGCATCAAGGGATGGTCCAGCTTGCGCAGCTGAATCGCATGATCTCAGGTTTGCTTGACGGCGGTTTCCATGCTGTTTCGTTTTGTGATGTTGCCGTCTCGAGCGTCGGAGGTTTGAAAAGTTCACATAATGGGCAGTGGAAATTGATTCAAAATTTCGACGTTCCTGACGAAGCCGAACTCTACGCCAAACCAGATGATCGCTGGGATGTGAATAACGTCAGTCGCCGCTGTGCCGATGTTGTTGAAGAGCTTTCGGAGATTATGAATTCTGCCGATGGTGAGCCATGACCGACTGCAAAGCGGCCGCAAATCTACTAGACTTAGACCTACACGCGTGAGAACGCAGCTTTCGTAGAAGTGAGGAATAATGAGCTACAACCCCTACCAAGAAGTGCCATCCAACCCGGTTCCTGGGAAACCTGACAAAGGAATCGCAGAGAGCAAAGTGAAAACACCGGCGATCCTGCTGATCGTTAGCGGTGTGATCAGCATGTTGTTCAATGTGGTTGGCGGCGTATCGTTTGCTGTTATGTATATTGGCATGAAGGACGAGCTGATGCCGCAAATATTGGAGCAGCAAAATAATCCTGACCTCACGCCTGAGATGATGGAGATGATCTTCAATATGTACGGCTACGGTGGTATTGCATCGGCGGTGCTTGGTTTGATCGCTGGTACTTTCGTTATCTTTGCGGCCGTTCGAATGATGAAGCTGAAGGGCTGGACCATGGCATTGATGGCGGCGATCCTTTCGCTAATCCCGTGCTTTCAGGGCTGTTGCCTTCTATCGATCCCTGTCGGAATCTATGCGTTGGTGATTCTGTTCGACAGCAATGTCAAACCAGCATTCGATTGATGGAAGTGTAGAGACCGGGATGCTACAGATCGATGACCATACGGTCTTCCGTCAGATTCAAATTGGCGTATGTATCTTTGACCGATGCGAGATCAAGCGGTTCGTCGGATCCATCGAGCGGATTGATGTGAACCAGATAGCTGCGGCCAGCGTTTGCGAGTGAGGCAACCTGCGCCACCGGAGTCAGGCAACTGTGCCCGGTGAGTTTCGCGCGGTCTTCCCAGCCGTCGGGAAAGTAGCACTCATGGATCAGCACGTCGACATCTGCAATGAATTCGACATAGTCGGCGCCTTGGCTGGCGATCGTGTCCGTGATGTAAGCCATCGATCCGTCGGAATGTTCCATTCTGAAACCGATGCTTCCGCCGGGGTGCTCCAGTGTGCAATGATGGATCTTAATGTCATCAACAAGCTCCACGGGATTGTCTTCCAGTGGCTTCAACTCAAAGTTCGGGCCGACCGGAAAGAGGTCTTTGTGGTACAGCGCTTTTTCGATTGCTTCGATCTTTGAACCGTCAAGATGAACCGTGACGCGTTGAATGTCTTTCCCCCACAGCACGTCGTAGAGAAATGTAAGTCCGATCGAATGATCGAGGTGCACATGTGACAAGAAAATGTCTAGCGTCTTTGTGCAGATCAAATCGCGAGCGCGATAGAGACCGGTTCCGGCATCAAAGATAATTCCTTTCTCAGGAATCATCAGGCACGCCGTCTGGCGTTTATCGTTTGGGTGGTACCCGGTGGTTCCAAGAAAGTGCAGTTTCACAGCAGGTTCCGGCGATGGCAAAACGGGAGCCCAATATTATAGCAAAAGAAATGGTAGATGTGTTCCTAGCTTAGCGGTAAGCCGCAGGCGACGGTGACGCACAAAACGCAGTCGCCTACGGCTTGCCGCAAAACAAAATTGGCCAAAACAAATGATGCTCAATAAAGTCGCAAGTCACTTCAGCTAAAGATATTTTTGATATGCCTCGACGGCCAAATTATCGACGCGATCGTTTTCAGGATGTTCGCTGTGCCCCTTTACCCAACTGTACTTTATCTTGTGGCGTTGAAGTTGTTCATCGAGTCGCATCCAAAGTTCCTGATTTTTGACCGGTACTAGTTTGCCGTTGTCTTTCCGTTGCCAGCCGTTGCTTTTCCATTTTGGCATCCACTCGGTCAGCCCTTTGCCGACGTAGGTCGAATCGGTGAAAAGTTCGACTTGACAAGAACGTTTTAATGCCGCCAACCCTTGAACCACGGCTTCCAACTCCATTTGGTTGTTCGTTGTCAGTTCTTTCGAACCAGAAACTTCGACTTCTTTTCCTGAACGCAAGTGCCGCATCAGATAAGCCCAGCCACCGGGACCCGGGTTGCCGCTGCAACCGCCGTCAGTAAAAAGGTGGACCTCGATTTCAGGTTTTGTGGGCATTCGTTGGTAGCAATAATAGCAGAAAAAGGGCAAACGAAAGTTGTGGAAATGGAGTATCGATATTGTTATGGTGGTCGCAAGCGTGAGCATGTTTTAATGCTGGCAACAAACAATGGTCAAGACTCTGTTCAACCCCATCGAATTTTCATGACAATTACCACTGCTCAATTGAATCTTCGCTCTGCCGGCCAATTGTTTATGACGTTCGCGTTTCTTTTTATGCTTTCCGCAACGTCTTTCGCTCAGGAAGCTGGGAATGCGGAAGTGAAGGCGCGTCATTCAAAAATGATGGAGACGCAATTCTTCATGAATCAGCTGATGCAGCTTGGTTTCAACAATGAGCTGCGGAAAGAGCTTGAAGTTGTCAACGCCCAAGTCGATAGCATCAAAAAGCTAGCCCAGGATTACCAGAAAGACATGATGGAGTTTCACTCCAATAATCGTGAATCCATGCTGGAAGTGCAGAAGCTCTGTCAAGATGGAAAACATGAGGAGGCTCGTGAACTTACGGAGGAGTTTCAGAAAAAGCAAACAGAGTTTAACGATAGCTACTTGGAACAGGCCGCAGAGACTTTGCTGCCGCACCAGATCGATCGACTCAGGCAGATCGCGAAGCAGCAGCGTGTTAAGAACATGAATCAGTTTCAAGATGAATTCGGTATCGCTGCATCGATGGCCGATGAACTTGGCATGGGTGCCGCCGAAAAGAAACGCCTTATCGATACGATCAAAGAAGCCCGAAAAGAATATTACGAGGCCGTTGCATCTGCTAAAGAGATGGCTAACGAAAAAATCACGAGCGCGCTAACGACTGAGCAACAGGAAAAGATGAAGGAGATTCTTGGCGATAATTACGACCAGTCCGAGATGCTTCGGCGAATGCGTGAAGACGCCATGAAAAAGCAAAAGGAGGCAATGAAGACTCGAAAGTAACGACAGCAGTAGTGCCGGCTAATTGTAGTGGCTGTGGCGTCTCGCCGCAGTGGGTGTGTTGATACTGGGGCGAAGCGCCAAACGCCCCGGCCACAATCTACTTCGCGTCTGCCAAGCGCGACTTGCGTTTGCGGTCTGATTCTTTCAGCAACCATTTACGCAAGCGAAGCTTCGTTGGCGTGATTTCAACGAGTTCATCTTCTTCAACGTACTCAAGGGCTGCTTCGAGGCTAAACTGACGTGGTGGCTTTAGCAGAATGTTGTCATCACTACCCGAGGCGCGAATGTTTGTCAGTTGCTTTTCCTTTGTCGGATTGACGGCCAAATCATTCGCCCGTGAGTTCTCGCCAACGATCATGCCTTCGTAGACTGCATCGCCAGGGCTGACGAACATGTCAAAGCGCTGCTGCAAGTTGAATAGACCAAAGCCAACCGCTTTTCCTGCGGCCATCGAAATTGCGACACCGTTGGGGCGGGCTGGAATGTCTCCTTCGATCGGGCGAAACTCGAGAAAGCGATGGTTGATGATCGCCGTTCCCTGAGTTGCGTTGAGCATCTTGGTCCTGGCGCCGATCAAGCCACGTGACGGAATCACGAAACTGGCCAGTGTGAAATCGCCACGAGCACTCATCTCCAGGAGGTCACCTCGTCGATTGCCCACGAGCTCCATCACAGGACCGAACTTGTCGGCTGGGACTTCGACGACCAGCGTTTCAAATGGTTCTGATTTGACGCCGTCGATGACTTTCATGACAACCTGTGGCTTGCCGACAGAAAGCTCGAATCCTTCGCGACGCATGGTTTCGATCAGAACGGCCAAGTGCAAAATTCCGCGACCTGAAACCGCAAACGCATCGCCGCTTTCGAGTTGACGAACTCGCAGAGCAACGTTGCGATCAAGTTCTTTCATCAGGCGTTCGCGAAGCTGGCGGCTGGTGACGTATTTGCCTTCCTTGCCGGCCAACGGAGAAGTGTTGATGGTGAACACCATCTCAAGCGTCGGTTCGTCGACTTCGATTCGCGGTAGTGCGTCAGGCTTGTCTTGTTGGCAGACCGTGTCACCGATTTCGATGGATTCCAAACCAGTCAATGCAACCACATCGCCTGCATCTGCGGAGTCAACTTCCACGCGACCAAGCTTGTCGAATACGTTGACCGAGTTGACCTTTGCGTTGACGATTTTACCACCGTTCTGAACGACGGTCACTGATTGGCCCTTCTTGACCGTGCCGCGGCGGATACGACCAACCGCGATTCGACCGACGAACTCTGACCAGTCCATTGTCGTAACCAGCATCTGGAAATCGCCAAGTTCGACTTCTGGTGGCGGCACATTTTCCATCACCATGTCCAGCAGCGGATTCATGTCGCCAGACATTTTCTCAATGTCGTGTGTCGAAAATCCTTCTTTGGCGGACGCAAAGATGTAGTGGAAGTTGTCCAGGTAATCGTCGCCGCCCATTTCACAAATGAGCTCAATGGCTTCGTCGACCACTTCCTGAGTTCTCGCATCGGGACGATCGACTTTGTTGACGACGACCATTGGCTTGAGACCGGCTTCGAGGGCTTTGCCCAAAACGAAACGAGTTTGCGGCATCGGTCCTTCGGCGGCATCGACCAGCAGAAGTGCTCCGTCGGCCATTTGCAGAACACGTTCGACTTCGCCGCCGAAGTCAGCGTGACCCGGCGTGTCGATGATGTTGATTTTCGTGCCTTTGTAGTTCAGCGAAATGTTTTTCGCCAAAATTGTGATGCCACGCTCTTTTTCAAGGTCACCTGAATCAAGAATTCGCTCTCCCTGAAGTTGGGTTTCGCGAAACTGTCCGCTTTGGCGCAGGAGGCAATCGACCAGCGTCGTTTTGCCATGATCGACGTGTGCGATGATGACGATGTTGCGGATGTCTGAACGAGTTGCCATTGAATTGGTGCCGAAGGATGATTATTGGAGCCGAAATCATAGCGGTCGGGTACAATCTGGCAAACCGATGAAATCTTCGGAAAACAGTATGCTCCCTGATCCGCTGAAGCCTGATTGCGGGGCGATCGATCCCGGTAAGGCAAAGCTCGATAATTCGTCACTTAACGGTGCTGCTGGCTGAATCGCGAGTAGTTCTCTCGGAAAACCGAAAACTCCATACTATAAGAACCCATGTCACGAGTCGTATTAGCCATGTCAGGCGGCGTTGATTCCAGCGTCGCCGCCCATTTATTGCTGGAGCAAGGTCACGAGGTGATCGGCGTGTTCATGCGTCACGGCGAAGAAGCGGTCGAAGCCTGCGCGATCGACGGCCAAGATAAGGCATCGTCGCCGTTGCTGCCGATCCTGAACCAGCGAGCTGACCACAAGCAGGGATGCTGCAGTGCATCCGATGCAGAAGATGGACGTCGCGTCGCCGAGCGACTCAACATTCCATTCTACGCTCTGAACCTCGAGGCCGAATTTCGCGGGATCATCGATTACTTTGTGGAGGAGTATTCCATTGGTCGGACGCCGAACCCGTGTGTGATGTGCAACAATCGCATCAAATTCGGAAAGCTGTTTGATTACGCGGATAGCGTTGGCGCTGAGTTTCTCGCCACAGGGCATTACGCGCAACTGGCTCATGGTGAAGATGGTCCATCGTTGACGCGTGGCGTCGATGACGGCAAGGACCAGAGCTACGTGCTTTTTGGCATCAAGCAAAAGTATCTTTCGCGAATGTTGCTTCCTGTTGGTGGCTATGACAAGCCGACCATTCGGGAGATCGCAATGCAGCTTGGGCTCAACGTTGCCGAAAAGAAGGACTCGCAAGAAATCTGTTTTGTGACGTCGGGGAAGCACGATCAGTTTGTGCGTAATCGTCGTGGTTCCGATTCTGAACCAACCGCCGGAGACATCATCACGACCGCAGGTAAAGTCGTTGGACAGCATCCCGGAATCGAAGGCTTCACGATTGGCCAACGGCGTGGCTTGGGCGTTGCGATGGGTGAGCCATACTTTGTGGTTCAGATCAAGCCTTCGGACAATCAAGTCGTGATCGGTCCGCTTTCGGATTTGGGGCGGCGCGACCTGACGGCCAGCGACACGAACTGGTTGGTCGCGCCTCCGAAGGGACCGTTTAACTGCCTCGCTCAGATTCGTTACAACAGTTCTGCTTGGCCGGCTGTTGCCGAAGTGATCGAAGACGGAGGGCTTGCGGTCACGTTTGACGAACCGCAAAATGGCGTTGCGCCGGGCCAAGCGGTTGTTTGCTACGACGGCGCCCAAGTGCTTGGCGGCGGCTGGATCGATTGAGTGCGAGACTTCGAACTTCGCGAATCAAGGACCGGATTTAGCCGGCGGTTTGCATGAATAATTTGTGGATACGGATCGGGCTGAGCCTGACTCTGTTGACGATCTATTTGGGATTTTTTCATCTGTGCATCGGTTCAGAGTATTCCACATGTATCGCTCTTGGAATTGGCGGGTGGCTACTTTGGTCGGCCATCTGCTTTGGCTTCCGTGGTGTTTTCATAAACCGATTTGAATTTCTGATTCATTGTCTCGTTGGCGTCGATATTCTGCTCGAGGGATTTAATCCTGTGCACAGCGGTTACGGGTTCTACTGGTGCGCTCTTGGTTTCTGGTCTGTCTTTTTGCTGTACCATTTTAATGGAAAGTATCATTCGGTAGATCGCGAGGATCGTCCAGAAACGTAGTTGATGCGACAGTTTGCGGCTTGCTACTATGGTTGCCGCTCCCAATTCGCTATAGTGAGGTGTCGCATTTACAGATTCACAACCCTGAGGTGAACCGTGATCAACGGAATCGCTTTCGCAGTCCAAACGTCGCCATTGGCATCTATCGCTCCTCTGCTCTCACAAATAGAAGGCTTGGGCGGCGAAGGTGACTTTCCGTTGCAATATCTGCTGTTGGCAATCGGTGCAATTTTTGCCGTCATGCTGGGGCTCGTCTTCCTCGTTGTCTTTGCGACTTATGGAAAGCTTTGGATTCAAGCCTGGACCTCAGGCGCCGACGTCAAAATGGTGGACTTGATTGGCATGGGATTCCGGAAGGTTCGCCCCAACGTGATCGTCAACGCGAAGATCATGGCGAAGCAAGCTCAGCTGGATGTTTCCCGTCGAAACGGAATCAGCACTCAGCGACTTGAGGCACACTATCTTGCTGGCGGAGATGTGATGCGCGTGATCCGCGCGATCATCGCTGCTCAACGAGCCCGAATTGATTTGGACTTCGACCGTGCGGCAGCGATTGACCTTGCTGGTCGTGATGTGATGGACGCGGTGTCGACAAGTGTTGATCCGAAAGTCATCGATTGTCCTGACCCACAGCGAAGCGGTAAGAACTTCCTTAGCGCGATCGCGAAGAACGGCGTTGAGCTTCAGATCCGTGCTCGGGTGACAGTTCGCACAAACTTGGAACAGCTAATTGGCGGGGCGACCGAAGACACAATTATCGCTCGCGTTGGCGAAAGTATCATTTCGTCAATTGGATCTTCCATCAATCACCAAGCCGTTTTGGAAAACCCGGATCGAATTTCGACAGCGGTACTCGAACGCGGATTGGATGCCCAAACAGCTTTCGAAATTGTATCGATCGACATCGCTGACATTGATGTTGGAGAGAACATTGGTGCCCGACTTCAAGCCGACCAAGCCGAAGCAGACACACGAGTGGCTCGCGCCAAGGCCGAGAAACGTCGCGCTGATGCGATCGCTCGCGAGCAAGAAATGAAAGCCGATGTTGCGAAACAGAAAGCAAACCTTGTTCTCGCTGAGGCCGAAGTTCCCATTGCGCTGGCGGGTGCGTTCCGCGCTGGCAATTTGCGAAATAAGTAGAGATAGTTCTGCTCGATGAGCATTTCTTCGCTTCTCAAAATCATCAGTGGTGAGCAAGCCGGTCTATTGGCTTCGATTGTCCGCGCGTGTTTGGGATGCCTCGCGCCGTTGTATCGAGTCGCCGTTTGGTATCGGAATCGCCAATTCGATTCTGGTTCAAGGGAGGTCGAAACCGTCGCCGCAAAGGTGGTCTCCATTGGCAACATCACCACCGGGGGGACCGGCAAGACGCCGATGGTGGTTTGGGTTTGCAAACTGTTGCAGCGGCACGAGATCAAAGTTGGCATTGTCAGTCGTGGCTATGGTGCCAAACAGGCGGGCTCTCAGAACGATGAGGCCATGGAGTTGGAGTCGCGGTTGCGTAGCGTGCCTCACATTCAGAATCCGGATCGAGTTGCCGCGGCCAATCGCTGTATCGAAGAACATACGGTTGATGCGATCGTGCTGGATGATGGATTTCAACATCGCCGGCTCGGACGTGACCTCGATATCGTTCTGATTGATGCTTCGAATCCATTTGGCTATGGCCGATTGCTGCCGCGTGGACTGCTTCGCGAACCAGTATCTTCTCTAAAGCGTTCCGATGTCGTTGTCGTTACGCGATGCGATCGAGTCAGCGACGATCGGCTGACAGAAATTCGATTTCAAATCGAACGTGAAACTTCATCGCCGGTCGTCTGTGCCCGAACGAAAGCGGTAGCACTGATTCAGTCTGACGAGGAAGAATTAGCCATCGAGGTTTTGAATGCTGGCAGCTGGTTTGCCTTTTCAGCGATCGGGAACCCGACTGCGTTTGAAAACTCGCTGAGAGAGCTCGGCTGCGAATTGGTTGGTACAAAGCAGTTCCATGACCATCACCATTTCGATGAAGACGAACTCAAAAACATGGCTCAGGTTGCAAACGCCAATGGGGCTAAACGACTTGTTTGCACGCACAAAGATTTGGTCAAGGTTGGACGCAATGAGATTGAAGGTCTGCCCGTTCATGCGTTGAAGATCGAACTGGAAGTATACGAGGGAAGTGAAACGCTGGAGCGTTTAATTCGTGGTCTTTTCTAGTCGTGGCTGTGGTTTCCAGCCGCAGTGTTCGAGAAATCCACTGCGGCTGGAAGCCACCGTCATGATTTACTCGCGACGTTGAAACCGCTGAAATAGCGGAACACGCTTTAGCTTCGTGGGAGACAATGGCGGCTTCTGGAATGATGGCATGTCAAAGGAAGGCAGCGGAATCTCAAACGGCTTCGCTTTTTCCGTTTTGGAAGCCGAAGACTTCGTTTCGTTGCCAATGTGCTGGTCGAGAAAATTGGCCCAATAACTTTCCATGATTCGTCTCGCACCGTCGATTGAGTCCGGATTCTGCAATTGCGAACCTGCGCTTGCCAACAATTGAGTCATTGCGACCGAATCATTCTCATCGAACCAGCGATCAAAAACCTCAACCTGATCAATCGAAACCTGACCGCGGCTCATCAAGTCAAATCCGATCCGCATATTGGTCAGGTCATCGGGAAGATCATCAAAGTGGACTGCATACCGTCGCCAGTTCGTGTCAATCGGGTCAACGTCCGGAGTTGACGACAGACTACCGATCGCTCCGAAACGATAGTGATTCGCACGGTCAGAAATCCCCTCAACGGAGATTCGCAACGGAGGCTGATTGGCCGCGTCGACTGTCCTGAGCCAAACGGAAACCGAAAGCCGTCCGGTCTCGGGCCGCGGCAGGATGTTGCTTCGGATCCAAACTGGTTTGCCATTGGTCTGCATGGAAAGTGACGTCTGATCCTCATGGAATTCGTTCGAGTCCAGTTCGAAGCTGGCCTGTTCATGGTTGCCGAATTCCCATCCGCTTTTCTCTGCATCCGAGAATGATTCGAAACCGCCGTTCAGCAAGGCATCGCTGGGTTGGCCAACTTTGGCTTTGGCGAGCTTGCTTTTCAATTGATACAGACGTTTGCGAAGCTGCGAATCGACCCCGTCGGGAAGCGATGTACTGAAGCTGCTTATTGTAAAGGGATTGAATTCTGAATTCGTCGTCGACGTTCCCGCGTACATCGACCACGGCTCTAGGAAGATCCTCATTTGCGTCTGTCCGTTGAGTTGCTCCAAGATGATCTTGTCGCCGGAAAGCGTTGTCAACGGAGCTGTTTTTCCACCAACAGTCGCCGCGGCTTGAAGAACTTGCGGCGAGCGATTTGGATCGCCAAGCAATGCAGTTACTTCGACAGGCCATGGAGAATCGTTTACCGCGTAGAACCAGTGTTGGCCGTTTCGCGAATGCTGTCTAACGCAGACCGGCCCTGATTTTGGTTCTCCAACGTCCACGAAGCGTTCTGCGGGAAGCTGTCGTAGAATGCGGCTGATCGAGTCGAAGCTTTGTTTTTCGCCACGAGGCAGCGATTGGCCCCCATCGACAAACAGTTGGCAGTCGAACTTTCGAATCGCTTCGATGTAACGCCTGCGGCTTGTGTTGCCGGAGATCGTAAGAAGCTGCTTTCGGACAACGTTCTTTAACCCGGGGATCGTTATTTCAGCATCGAGTTGCTCCCATGTGCCTCGATGCACGAACAGTGAACCGCCACTCTTTTCTGCGAAGAATTGCTCCGCGATGCGAGATTGTTCAATGTTCATTTCAATGCGACGCTGGGCGAGCGAATATCCTGTCGCGATCTGTTTGGGAGCCAGCAGGATGACTCCCTCGTTCTTCGTGTCGGTAGTTATGTCGAGCCCAATTTGTTGCATGACCTTTGTGAAGTCTCCTGAACGATGAAGCGATGGGCTCATGGCCGAGACGGCTTCGCTTTTTCGGTAAACATCGATCGGCAAGAGATACAGAGAGCCATCCGAATTTCCGCGAACGGTTCGTGCGATATCGCGATACCATGCGTGCATCTGAGCAGACCGCCACTGGAGCCAAGCTTCTCGTGTTGCGTTCTCAACGTCGCTCGCAAACAGCATGTTCAACTCAAAACTTGCCGGGTCAATGTTATTGCTTTGAAGGAATCGTTGCACGGTAATGTCATCGAAACCATGCCTTGAACCCGGCAGCAACGTGCAACAATCGGGTCGGCAAGTCAACGCAACGCCACCAAAGGAAGAATGTTGTTGGTATCGAGCAGTAAGCTTCGCGACACCGTTCCGACAGACATTTTGCAGATCGTGGTCGAGCGGATTGTAGACCGGTAGTGAACGTCGATCGAAACCGACTGCTTGGCCATCGATGTCGACCAAATCAAAACTCATTAACTCCGAATCACGAATCGTTTCCAGTTGCGGCAGCGTCGAGTTCAGCATCAGCACTGGGACCAGCTTTAGGCCCTCGCGTTCAAACATGCGAAGCATCAGTTCAACGACATCTTTTTGCACAGGATCACATCCAGAAGAGCAAAAAATACCGGAATCAAATCGTGGCCCCGGGGCCAGTTCGCCTGACGGGAATATCGCGCTGCCATCAGCTGCGACAGTGACGAAAGCGCCATCGTAGAGATTGGCATGGAGATGCTGAGTGAGCCGATCAATCGATTTGAAAAACGTGTTCCAGTCATCAAGTGCCTGGCCCGTTTGCGGATCAATGGTTCGCGCCGCCTGAAACAGGCCGCTGATGTCGGGCGACTCAAGCATGGCCATTCGTTGTCGTGTCTTGAAGGCCGAATTTTGATCTTTGAGTGAATCAAGATATGATGGGTTGGGTAGTCGCAGAGGGCCGACTTCGATTTTGAGTTGCCCGATCTGTGCCTTTGTCAGCGAATCAATGTTTGCAATATAGAGGTGGCCAGCCTCATCCTCTGGCCAGATGTGAAACTCATGTATTAACCATTCTGGTGAACTTGCTTCCGCAATCGAATCCGGGACGCTGATGCCTGAGTCCATTCCATGCAGAACTTGTTGCGTTGACGAAACATAATTGACGCCGAGTTTGGTACCCGGGATCGGGCGATATTGCAGCGAAACGCGTATCGGCTGATTGCCGGACCCATGTTCGGTACGACGAATGGGAATCGCCAGCGACGAACCCGGAGCGAACTCTAACGCCTTGTCTGACTCCTTTTCGTTGATTGAGACAACGGACAGGACTCCTTTGCGTACCGGCTCTTTAGATCCCGGCAAACGCGGCAGTGGCCACGGCGTACGGAATCCACCTCGCATTTGTTGCGGTGTGTAGCTTTGTGACGTTTTCCAGACTGCCGCTTCTTTGGTGGAGGGTGCGTGGGGCGATACGACAACGATTTGAATGCGACGTTTTAGTATCTTCGAGCGGCGGAACTGGCCGAAGGTTGTTTTTTGTGATTGCGGTTCAACTTCGATCCAGAGTTCATGAGCACCTTCCAGCGTTGGCACGGTAACGTCAAAGGATTGAACTGACGACGTTCCAGATTCGTTGGTTGTAAGCTCCGAGCCTTGAGCCGCTGCCGGATTGCGTTCAGTACTGGGTTCGTCCCAAAAGAGTTGCACATCGACGTTCTGGTTTCGTAGCTTGCTTCGTTGCAACTGAGTCTCGAAGTGCCACGCCTCTCCTGGTTCGAAAACCAAATGCGGACGGTTGATGTTGATGCGAACCTGATCACCTGGAGTCCGCGAAACCGAAATTTGATTTTGTTGTTGGTCGATCGACTCGTTGATACCGGCCTCCAACTGCTGCAGCGTCCACTGACGCTCGAACGTTTCTCCGGATTCAAGCTCCAATTGAAATCGCACGACATTCTCGCCATCGAGCTTGATGGCAGCATCGACTCCGCCGTAGCTCGTCGCAATGCGATGGTTGATGACAAGCTCGCCTTTTCGCTCAATGACAGTCGATGGGGCATCGGACGCAATCGCGAGAACTCGGCTGATGCCAATTTCACCATTCTCAATCGAGATGTTACCACGCCATTTTTTAGGAACGCCACCGCCCCAAGCGAATCGTAACTTTAGGTCGCCCTTGATTTCATCACCCAGTGGGTTCAGAACATTTGAGTCCTGCGCAGTGATTTGCAGGGTTGTCGGGCAAACAATAAACAGCATCGCGAACATCAGCGCGACGGGGAAACGGAATCGACAAAGCGCGTATCGGTTTCCGAAAACGTACGACGGTCTGAGTCGCGCGGAAGTGCAAAGGTCTCGTTGAAAGTTTGGACGTCCTTGTCCGAACATTCAGAATTCCGTTTCTGGACTATTAATGGTCGAGTTGTCTCGACATGCAGTAGCACTGTAGCAAAACTGAAAAACGGATCTCTACCCCAACACTGGGGTGGACCTGCTAGCTGTAGGTGGTGCTAGCCAATCAATGCAATCGCTCGCGTACGCTCTTGCGGGAGCCAATGGACAACACCCTCCGCGTTTGCGCCGCCCCAGAGGGCCCGGAAGGAGAGTGATGTTATTTGTTCACAGCCTTTTAGTGCTGGTACTGTTCTGCGCCTGTATTGCTGCCATTCCCTGCCCCTACTAGACTCCGACGCCCGAAAATTCGTTAGGCAGGAAGCCACGATGTCGAACCGTCGAAATCAAGATCCCTTTGAACCTGAGCGCAAGCAGCGTCGCACGCGACGCAGACAGGCCGAAGACACTCAGCCTGAAATGCCAAGTCGTCGTCGCTGGCCGTTCGTTCTTCTGGTGATGATTCTGTTGATCGCGCTGTTGCCGAATTTTGTTGGCTGGCTCGGTCTGCAGAAATACGCGATCAACTACGCATTGAGTGACTTTCAAGGAAACGTCACCATTCGGAAAGCATCATTGGGCTGGTTTCAGTCAATTGAGTTAACCGACGTCACCGCGACGGATCTTGCTGGCAACCAGCTGGCGACGATTGAGTCGATCAAAACGAGCAAGCCGCTCTACGCTTTTCTGACTGGAAGCGACTACGGCGCGATCGACATTCATAAACCAATTGTTCATGTTCACTTTCGTGCTGACGGTAGCAATCTCGAAGATTCTGTTTCGCGATACATCGCGTCGTCGCAGCCGTCTCCATTGAGATCAGACGCGTCAGACGCTGCACCCATGGTGCTGCCTAAGATGCTGGTTCGCGTTCACGGTGGAGCCGCGTCGATCATCGCCGATGGAAGCCATCAAACCTGGCAAGTCGATTCACTGTCGGTCGCAGCAGCGTTCTCAGGTCCTGAAGCTCCTTTGGCCGCAACGGCACAGTTCCGCGCAATGACATTGATGCCCGATGCAAACGGTCAGCTCGCCGTTGCTGAATCAGGAAACGTCCTGCTCAAATCGGCGTTTGACGCAAGTGCAAAGGAACTGACCTTTTCTGTGGCGAACGTTGAGTTGGAATCGGAACAGTTTCCATTGTCGATCCTTGCTCCCATGAGTCAGCGATTTATCGGGCCATCTCAAATGGGCGGACTGGCAACATCGAAAGTTATTGCAGCTTGGGATGGAACAACGAATGAAGTTTCGACGAACATTCAATCGTTGCAACTGACCAACGCCCATATCGTTGCACCCCAACTACTCAATGAAGATCGATTCTTTGTAGAGCAACTCTCGGCTCGTGGAGCGATGCAGCTTTCACCCCGGCGCATTTTTGCAGATAAGTTCGTCATCGAGACGGACTTTGGAAAACTCAATGCGAATGGCCAATTCGATCCAGGACAAATTGCAGGTCTCTCTGCTGGAGGTCAGCTTCCTGATTCGACACTGCAAATGGAAGGCGAAATCGACATCGCGAAGCTGCTTCAGCGACTTCCATCGACCTTTCAATTGCACAAAGATGTCACCGTTGATTCAGGAACGATTCGATTCAGTGCTGGCCAAAACAACGATGCCGATGCGCGTCGCTTGGTAGTCAATGTCGACACGGCAAACATTCGTGCGACTCGCGGCGGACAACCAATCGTTTGGCAACAACCGCTTCGCGTCGTTGGTGTCATTCGAGAAAACGGCGGACAGTTCTCGATCGAACGTCTTGAATGCATTTCTGACTTCCTGAACATCAACGGCACTGCCACGCTTCGAGAAGCAATGTTTTTTGCCAATGGTAACCTTGGCGAACTGTCACAGCGAATTCGCCAATTCGCGGACCTTGGCGAATTGCAATTTGCCGGATCGCTTGACGGTCAGTTTGGTTGGAAGGTCGTTGGGCCAGATGATGTCAACGTTTCGCAACTCGCAAATCAACCGATTCAGATCGGCGGCGAGTTCACGGTGATGCAACCAGTCATCGAACTGCCTGGCATGCCTCGATGGAGCCCCGACAAGATCGTGATTCGAACCAGCGGCAGTGGCCAATTGATTGGGACAGGATCGAACTCAGCGCTCAAGCTCGCACAAGCAGGTGCTGAACTCAATGTCGGAGACGAAACGTCTGTGTTTTCTTTGGCTCGGCCGGTCGAAGATGCTTTCACGAATCAACAATGGGTATTCAACACGCAAGTCACGGGCCAGTTCGAAGGTTGGCTGCAACACATAAGAAACTTCGTCGATCCGGGCGACTTTCAGGCTGGCGGAACGCTCAATTTTGCGGGCATCACGATCGTTGATCCGAACGAGATTCGTGTCGAGAGCGGACAGTTCGAAATCAAACAACTGGGCTTCAATGGCTACGGCATGCAAATTCGCGAAGACCGGATCGTTGGAACCGTCACGGCAGTCTACTCAATGATTTCTGGAGATGTTGGCGTTCAGCAGGCCAGCCTTCAAGGTAGCGGCGTCTCGGCGACAGCACAGAATTTGAAACTGACAACGGCCAACGCAATTCAACTCGACGGCTCCGCTGCATGGCGTACCGACATCAATCGCGTTGCGGAATGGTATTCACTTTCGCCACAGCCTGACAGCATCAACTGGTTCGGTGCTGCCGAAGGGACTGTCGACTTCAAAAGCTCCGCTTCAGGAACTGACGCAACATTCAAGGCAGACTTAACGGACGTGGTTGCGACGCAGCGAGCAGCGGCCACTGGAAACACGTCGCCGATGCAAATGGCCAGCGCACAACGGGTTTGGTCAGAGCTTTGGCGTGAACCGAGAGTCAACCTCTCAGGACAGCTCAGCATTGGTCGCGATTTCGATTCGATGACGTTTCACCAGTTGGTGGCTCGATCCAGTTCTCTGGATTTCGACGCAAAAGGCACGGTTGATGACCTAGCTGGATCGTTGAATACAGACCTCGAGGGCAGCTGGCAGCCGAACTTTGAGAAAATCAACTCACTGCTTGCTGCCTATAGCCAAAACATGGTTTCACTCAACGGCAACAGAATTCAACCGTTTCGAATCCAGGGGCCTTTATTTGCTCCGACGGGATCGAACGCGTGGGTGTCGGATCAGCTGATTATCCAAGCCGTCGTAGGTTGGGATCAGGGCCAGTTGGTTGGTTTGCCGATCGGAAAAAGCGACATCGCCATCGACTTGCGTCAACAGATTGCCTCGTTGCAAACGGATGGCATTCCATTTAGCGGTGGAGCTGTCAAACTTCAACCGCAACTTGATCTGCGGAACAGTGATCCAGTTCTCATCCATGGAGAGGCTCGACTGTTGGACAATGTACAGATCACGCCGGATATCTGTCGTGACTGCTTGAAGTTCGTCGCGCCGTGGCTGGCCGACACGACGAATGCTCAAGGTGTTTTCTCTGCCGACATTCAGGGAATGAGCATGCCGATCTATGATCCGATGAGTGTATCGGCACGTGGTACGCTGGTGATGAAGGACGTGACCATTGCGGCTGGCCCGATGGCTGAACAACTGTTGGGGACGGTGACGCAGATCCGGGCAATGTTGAAACCTGATTCACGCGAACGAGATTTGAAAACGTGGTTGGAAATCGAACAGCAGACCATTCCGCTGGCGATTGAGAATCGCCGCGTCTATCACGAGGGCATCAAGTTCTCGCACGATGAACTGGTCATTCGCACTAGTGGAAGTGTTGGCTTTGATCAGTCTGTCAGCATGGTTGCCAAGATTCCGATTGCCGATGAGTGGATTGCAGATAATCGATACCTTTCCGGTTTAAAGGGACAATCGCTTTCGATTCCAATCAGTGGAACGGTCAACCGTCCTGTGATCGATCAAAACGCAGTCCGGAAACTCTCTACGGATCTAGTTCGAAACGCAGCACAGGGAGCCGTCGGCAATGCGATCACGGACAAAGTGAATCCAAAACTGAATCAGTATCGTGACGAGTTGAGCAACAAAGTCACCGGCGAAGTGGACAAACTCCAAGACAAGTTTGGCGGTTTCCTGCAAGATACGCTCGGTGCACCCGCGGCAGGCCAGAGGGTTGCTCCGAAGCAAACCCCAGCGGCACCTCAGGGGCAGCAGATCGAGAATCGGCTCAACGGTGAACTGAAAAAGGGACTCAATAAACTCTTTGGCGGCTAGTCGGTATGGAAGCCCGGTGTCGAAGCCGCCGAGCAGGCGGCACAGCCTGTTTCATACCATGCAAACTAGATTCAAGAGTCCGGACAGAATCGCCAATATGCGAATTCCGCAGCTATAATCAGGCTCGATATTTCCCGTGACATATCGTCTCGTTTTCGGCCCAGAAGGGTTGCAGACAGGCAAGTTCGAATTCGGAAATGATTGATGACCATGCGAATCCACAAGAAAAGCCGAAGATCCGGATTGAACTACGGCACTCTCGAAGCTAGGCAAGTCCTTACCAGTATCTTGTTGCCGGGTGCTAACTGGATGCAATCGACGTTTCACATTCCGGTCAACGAAACTCAGACAGTGCTCTCTGATCTTACCGATGCGCCAGAAGTCTCAGACCAACCCGAAAATGGTGAACTGACTTTTGATGAAAGCAATGGAGCACTTGTCTATCGACCGAACCAAGGCTTCGCCGGAAAAGATACATTCACGATTGAAGGTCACGCCAATAATTTCACGATGAACGTTTGGCATTCAGCTTATGCAACTCCGGACTGGCAATATGTGGCAGTTGGTGGAACTGCTTCTACGAATGTCCTTGCGAATGACTACGTGTTCCAAGAATCAGCTAACGCGCAAAACTCTCTTTGGGGGGGAGGCCTGAATAGTCGATTTAGTTGGCGACAAGACTCAACCGGACTTTCAATTGTTGATGTCACCGATGCGTCCTTCGGTGCGGTTTCCATATCCGAGGATGGGAGGTCGCTGATTTTCGAGGCCGCAGAAGGATATCTCGGTCAACAGGAAGTGACCTACACCTTGGAAGACTCGCGTGGTTTTCGAACAACCGGAACCGTGGTCTTTGAAGTCACCGATCAATCCGTTGATGCCCGTCGCTACGTCAGCGAAGCTCAATGGCAACAAGAGCAGATCGAAAGTTGGCTCGCGCAGAATATTCATTCGTTGGGCAGTAATGGTGGATACTACCCCCTTCAAGTATGGGGTATTCCTTCCATGACTGGCGGAATCAATGCCGATGCGCGTGTGGTTGAAAGCACGTTCCTTGTCGATGCTGATTCGAGCGAAAATGCTTTTGGTCTATCCGAGGGCATCGACGTTCAGCAGGGTGATATTGTCAAATCGCAGGGCGACTTGTTGTTCTATGTGACCCGCGGTGATCATGAGAGTCAATTCGCATCATACCTTTCGATTGTTGATGTGAGCGATTCGAGTTTGCCGACTCTGTTGAGCACGACAGGCTTTGAGTCCAACGTCAAAGATATCTTCCTCGATGAAGGGCAAGTTGCGGTGGTCCTAGCCGCTGATCATGGACTGCAACTTCATGGATACTCTAACGTGAAAGCCAACACGACGTTGCTGCTACTCGATGTAAGCCAGCCCGTTACGCCAAGCGAGGTCTATCAGGCAACGATCGACGGTTCGTACACTGAGGCAAGGTTGATTGGCGATCAACTCTATTTAATCAGCCAGCACAGCCCGAACGCGGCATACAGCATATGGCAACTGGCAGGCGAAGTGATTGATCCCGTATCGCCGACCGACTACATCGACGCCATTTTGGCAAAGGACGATAGCTTTGGCCTTCCAGTGATCACCGTGGAAGTCGCAGGCGAACAAGAAACGGTCACCGTCGCGTTTGACCAAATCGTGAGACGAGAAGACGGCGATGCAGCAACGCTTGTGACGACCTTTGACGTGCAAGGAGAATCAGGCACGCCCGTCGATATTGACATGATCGAAACGGACTACGTTCGAACGGTTTATGTAAACGCCGAATCACTCTATCTGTTCGACAGTGAATCCGTCATCAAACTCTCGATCGCTGTGAACGAAGGCGTAGAGTTTTCCGCCGATGGAGCGCTTGCGGGCAGCCTGTTGAATCAATTCGCCGCAGACGAGCACAACGGAGTCTTGCGAGTTGCGATGACGGACTATGTAGACTGGAGTTCCGACGTGCGAATCTTTGAGCAGGTTGGAGATTCGTTGAATGTGATTGGTTCGCTGGAGGATATTGCACCTGGCGAGCAAATTTATTCGACAACATTCACGGACGATCAGGTTTTCGTCGTGACTTTCCGCCGGGTTGATCCGCTGTTTGTGATCGACATGAGCGATGCGACAGCACCAACGGTCACGGGCGAGCTGAAAATTCCAGGTGTTTCCAATTACCTTCAATTGATTGGGGACAATATTCTGTTGGCGGTTGGGCGAGACGCAGATGCCGAAACCGGCATGCAGAACGATTTGCAAATTTCTTTGTTCGACGTTGCCGACCCAGAGAATCCGCAGCTGCTTGACCGTTACCTTTTCGCCGGAGGTCGTTCAACTTATTCGCCACTGATCGACTGGATCTCTGGGAGTCCAGATCATCATGCGTTGACGTTCGATCAGGCGACTGGAACGTTGGCGCTGCCGATCAGTCAAACGTTGGATGAAGTTCCGTCTTTCAATGTGTCGGTGTTCAAGCTCAATCGGGAGAACGGCATTCAGTTCGCCGGACAGGTTGATTTTGAAAGCGCTGCTTTGCGAACTGTGATCAGCGGCGATCGAGTTGTTTACTTCTCGGAAGATTCATTGAAAACGGCAGTGGTGACATCGCCGACAGATGTCCTTGCAACATTGGAGCTACCTCCCGAAGAATCTCAGGCCCGTGAAGTAGGCGCATCGAAGAAGGTTTGCTTCGATTTGGACCAAGTTTTCGAAAAGAAGATTGACTTTGCAGCCAAAGCATCGGAGGTGTTTGGTCCGTTCTTGCCAACGACTGTGTTCATTCCTGCACTGAATAAGCAAGTCGGAATAGAATTGATCCCGCTTGATCTTGTTGAGCAGTCCGACATCAAGGCCGTCGAAGAATTGCCTGCATGGATGAGAATCGTCGCCGCAATTGAAACCAACACGATTATGACGGAATCCGAGAAGGAGATTGCTCTTGAAGGTAGCGAGTCTGCGATCGCGGAAGTCGAACTCCTGATCGACGAGATGTGGATGACTTTCGACGATGCATTCCATGACGATCTGGACCGGGTGCTGCCCAACGGCTTCGAGGTTCCAATCGAAGATTTCCAAGCAACGTTTGTCGCCGAGATGATGCGGATTGACCTCCTCGATGCGATTGCGTTGGAAAAAACGCTTCTATAGCTCCCCGTTGTGGTGCCTTGTGGACGTAAAAGACGCGAAAAGACGGGCCTCAAACGAAAGTTAAAACCCTAGCCGCAATCTCGGGGTAAACTTTCCGTTGGATGAGAAAAGTCCGGGTTGTCTGGAACTGACTCTCTGTCCACAATTCAAATCTGGCGAAGAGGCTCGAACGGAATCGCGGCTGATGTCTTCGCCGAATCATTAACAACTTAGAATTCGGGAGTCTCTTGTGAAGACGGTTTGCAAGTCGATGTTTACGAACTGCCTGACAGGCATGTTCACCTTGGTTGCGGTTGCAACCACCTTTGCCCAATCAGCCCCAAAGCCCGCAGTCGTGATTTCGATTGCTCCGGTTACGGAACAGATGAACGACGTCAACTATCTGGTTGATGCTTCCGGATTTGGTCAGGCGAAGTTTCTGATCAAATCCCAAATCAAGTACATCACCAACGGAGTCGACACAAAGCGTCCCGCTGGTGTGCTGCTGTACTTTAAAGGTGACAATCCGGTGCCTCAAACGGTAATGTTCCTGCCGATCAAAGACGTCGATGATTTGCTCGATACGGTTTCCAATTTCGCGGAAGTTGACGATGAGGATGATGTCATCAAGGTCACTCCATCTAACGGAGAAACCATGTATGCCGTCGAACAGGGGGGCAACATGTTCATCACCATGGATGAAGCGGCTCTTGAAGATCTTCCTGAAGATCCCCAGTCGATGCTTGGCGACATGCCATCGAAATACAATTTTGCTGCTCACGTTTTCGGTACTCGAGTACCTGATGAGCTTCGTAAAAAAGCGATCGAGTTGATTAAGGACGGCTACGTCGATAGCCTTCAGAACATGGGCGGCGATCCGGAAGCGATCGATTCTCAGATCGCAGACTTCGAAGAGCAAATCAAGGTCTTGGGCGACATTGATGAAATTGTGATCGGCATGATGGCCGACAAAGAGACTCACAAGATGGCGATGGAGTTTACAGTCACTGGCAAGCCGGGGTCAAAGGTCGCCGAAAGCTACGCGGGCTTTGCTAATGCAGATCCGTCTCGTTTTGCTGGCTTCCTAAGTGACAAAGCAGCGATGGATTACAGTATGTGCTTCACTGTCAGCGGAGAAGACTCTGAGCAGATTGGCAAGCAAATGGACGGCTTGGTTGAGTCGATGATGACTGAACTGGATAATGACGGCGAGTTCGATGACGAAGAGCTCGACACCATCCGTAGCGCAGCTGTTCAGATCGCCGACGTTGTCGAAGAGACATTCAAAGAAGGTCGCGTCGATTCTGGTGGCCAGCTGATGATGGGTGAAAACGACTTCAATTTCGTTGCTGGCGGTCAAGTTTCGGATCCAAAGAAACTCGAATCTGCTGCGAAAGAGTTGATCGGTCTGCTTCAGGAAAAGGCTGGCGATGCGTTTGAGTTCAATCTTGACTTTGCCAAGCACGCGGGCGTCAATATGCACGAGATCGTTATCAAGATTCCGGAAGGCGAAGAAGAGCTTCAGGATTACATTGGCTCCGAAGTGATTGTGCTTTTGGGGATCGGCGAGAAAGATGTTTATCTTGCTGCTGGTAAGAACCCAATGGATACGCTGAAGGCTGCCATGGCCAACTCAACCGCGGCCGCTCCCGAGTATCCCGTAATCTACAACATTCGCGCTACACCAATTCTTGAGTTCGCGGCGAGCACAACCGGAGAGCCAATGCTCGATGGTTTCGTTGAAAAAATGAAAGAAGTCGGTCGCGACAAGATCACCGTTTACAGCAAAGCGATCGAGAACGGTCTATTCACACGTATGGAAATGGAAGACGGGGCACTTTCACTGATACAAGGTGCCTTCCAAGGGATCCAGGAACAGATGGGCGGCGGTGCTGACTTCTAGTTCCAGTAGCTGACACTGAGTTTGTCCAAACAAAAAGGCCGCCTTGCAGATTGCAAAGCGGCCTTTTCTTTTTTCGCGTTCAACAGTCGTCTAGCGAATCTGTTTCCGTTGACCACGAGCCGTTGGCATGAGTGGTGCAACGCTTGGCTGAACGATCGGTGGAACAGCACCTTGATAGCCGTTGCCATACCCATAGGGAGCTTGCTGCTGGTATCCGCTAGCGTTATTGCGCTGCAAGTTCGCTGTGTCGTCTTCACCATAGAAAGCACTCTCGAAGCTGTCCTCGGATCGTTGGACACCATCGCGGACTCGCTCTCCGATGCGTTGCCAAGTTGGCTTTTGCTTCTGGGTAGCACAGCCGCTGGCAACCCACTGGCCGTAAGTGACACAGGGACTGTTGCAGAGAGGATTCCGTTGGTTGCCACACTTCGGACATCCGTTGGGTCCCATGATGCCCCCGCAGATCGGGCAATAAGGATCGAAAACTCGTGGACCGGTTGGCATAGCCACCCGAGGCTTGAGAATCGCTTGTCGGTAGGAAACTTCGCGAGCATAGTGATTCAACCAGCCCACCGTCTCGGCGGAAACCATCGTGAAGTCGAATGGCTTCGCGTCGCCATCACCGGCATTTCCTTCTGCGTCCATAACGGAAGATTCTCCGCCGGCAACCTGAATTCCAACGCTTCCAACACCATCGACGCCAACCGCGACGAGGCCATAACCTCCGGCTTGCACTCCAGTGAATTGGAAAATGCCAAAATTGTCAGTGGTTGTCGAAGCAACCACGTTGTCGCCCTTGAGTAGCATGACTTTGGTGCTGCGAAGCTCAACTGGGCGGCCGTTAATTGAGTTCATTTGGTGAACGCGTCCAACAAGTCGCCCTCGTGAATCGAGTCCAACTGGCATACCACCGATCGAAGTAGCGGCTTCCGCAGCGACTGCGTTTTCGGTCAGCCCCTCAAAACCGTAAAGTTGATCTGGATCGTCTGCACCTTCTCCAACGCTATACCGTCCGTAAACTCGATAGGAGATGTTTGGAGCGAAGTATTGAATCCAGTCGGTGTTGATCGTGGACTCGTTTTGGAACGCGTAGCAATTGACCGTCCTCGGAGTGGACTCATCCGCGTCTGGATTGTCATTGATGATGTTGGCTCCGAAAGCGAAGAACGCTTTGTCGCCCCATCCGACGAATGAATATGCACCACGCTGAACGTTGGTAAAGACGAATGAACCGTCTTCTTGAACAGCGGCGGTCTTAACCAGTCGACCGTTGTTCATCAGAAAAATTGTCATGCCGGGGACTTCGGCTCCGTCGATCCCGCGGACCGTACCGGTGAATTGACCATTGCGGTCAAGCATCACCCAGTTGGATCGGAGAGAATCAGCAAGGCGAACACCATCGATGTCACCTACTTCTTCCCAGCCAGCGTAACGCTCGTTGACTTCAACGGACTGCTCAGGTTCGTCCGCACCGATTTCATCATCGATGGGACGTTCCGCGGGACGTGTGGAAGCACGGTCGATCGGACGCATTGGTCCTTCTTGTTCAACTGGGCTGAGGGCTGCATCGCCTTCCACTTCTTCGGTCGGCGTCAAGTTGCCGAATGGAAGCTGAGCGTGTGCCACACCAGCGGCAAGCGCTGCGGACATCGAAGTGAAAAGGATTGCGAGCAAAATGCGTCGTGTAGATTTCAGGGTCATCGCTGATACCTGCAAAGTGGGCCAAATCGGCGGAAAACAAACCGCCCATCAGCGTGTGCATCGTCGTGCGAGCCGCCCGGATCGCACCTGAAGTACCAGATGTCCCGGGCAATCCGAATTTTCCGTTGGGGTCGTTCGGGTGAAGCAGAGTTTGCCGAACGGCTTGAGTTCGTAAGGACGGTAAACTTTGAGGGCCTTAGTTTACTCCAAATGAAGAAGACGCAGTGCTGTTATTCGCCAGAAGTCCTAACATGTGCAGCCTGAATCGCACGTAGTAGCCCGAGCGCTTTGTTGAGCGTCTCTTCGTATTCGGCATCCGGATCGCTATCAGCGACGATTCCGGCACCGGCCTGCACCCATGCTTTCCCGTCCTTGATGACCATCGTTCGCAACGCGATACACGTGTCCATGTTTCCGGAGTAGTCGACATAGCCCACCGCCCCTGCGTAAGGACCGCGACGATGAGGCTCAAACTGGTCGATGATCTCCATCGCCCTCACCTTCGGGGCACCGGAAACGGTTCCCGCAGGAAGGCTGGCCATTAACGCATCAAATGCGTCGCAGTCGTCTCGCAGTTGACCGGTTACCGAAGATGATATGTGCATCACGTGACTATAGCGCTCCACGATCATGATGTCCGGAAGCTCAATCGAGCCATACTTCGCGACCCGCCCGACATCGTTTCTGCCGAGATCGACCAACATCACGTGTTCTGCACGTTCTTTCTCATCTGCCAGCAGTTCTTCTTCGAGGCGTTTGTCTTCTTCCGGCGTCTCCCCGCGCTTTCGGGTTCCAGCCAGTGGACGAACGGTCACTTCGCCATCAACGACTCTGCACATGATCTCAGGCGAACTACCTACGAGCGTGCATTTCTCGCTGCGAAGAAAGAACATGAAAGGGCTCGGGTTCAGCACTCTGAGGCTGCGATAGATTTCCAGCGGGTCGCATTCGATTTCCAGAGAAAGTCTTTGGCTGAGTACAACCTGAAAGATGTCTCCGGCGTGAATGTACTCAATGCATTCCCGGACAGCGTTTCCAAACGATTGCCGTGTCATGTTCGACGTGTACTCGGGTGGATCACCACTCACTGGGGCCACATGCATGTTGCGGAACTCTTCGCCTGTTTCAGGAGCCTGTAGACGCGTCACAAGGCCTTTGACACGACGATTCGCATCATCGAATGCTTCCCGAGGGGATTCGAAATCGTCCAGCCACGCCAGTGCCATTACGAAAATCGTCTTCGTGATGTGGTCAAAGATTAGCATCGAATCGTAGAACGCGAAGTTCATGTCGTCCAATTGCCGATCGTCTTCGGGCGAGTTGGGTAAATCTTCGATGTACCGAATCACGTCATATCCGGCGAATCCAATGGCTCCTCCAGCAAACGGCGGTAAGCCTTCGAGAATCGCGACGTTAACTTTGTCGATGTGTTTACGGATCTCTTCCAGTGGATTGTCGCTGTACCACGAATTCGAAGTTGTGGCATCGGACAGTGTGACTTCGTTACCTTGAGCTGAGATCTCAAATTTTGGATCGGCAGCCAAAATGCTGAAGCGGCCAACTTTTTCACCGCCAATGACGCTCTCAAAAAGACACGCCGTTCCACCGCGGTCGATCTTTCGAAAAGCCGATACGGGCGTCAAAGAATCGCTAAGCAGCTTTCGAAAAACGGGAATCGCATTGTGCGATTTGGCCAGCTCAGCGAAAAAAGAAAATTCAGGAATCAAGGTCATCGGAATTCGGTCGAGGCTTCTATTCGCATTAAGGCGCGTTTGCATCAGTTAAAGCGGGCACATCGTACCATAAACCAAAGAATTGAATGCATCGGCTGAGTGTCTCTAATCTTGTATCCTGGGGTGCTCGGAGATAAAATCTATTTCGAACAGATCGCACCGCACCGGACCCACATCTATGAAATGTCAGAAATGCAACAAGTCCGCGACGTTTCATATCACGGACCTGACGGGTGACGGCTTACTTGCATTGCATTTGTGTCCCGACTGTGCGAAACACTACTTGCAGCCAGAAGCTAATGATGCTGAAACGCCAAAAATATCGGGTGTGCTTTCAGACCAACTAAAGCTTGAGCAGACAGCAGAGGATCTGAAGGAACTCGATTCAAAGAAGTGTCCAATCTGCGGCATTTCATTCTTTGAGTTTCGTCAGGCTGGTCGACTTGGCTGCCCACACGACTACGTTTTCTTTGGAGCGGAACTCAAACCGCTTCTTGAAAGCGTGCACGGCGCAACAGAGCACGTGGGAAAACACCCTCAGCGAGGAGCCTATGATACCGAGTCGCAAACGGAGTTGATTCGGCTTCGGGGTGAGATGAAGCTGGCAGTGTCAGAAGAGAATTACGAAAAAGCACAGGAAATCCGCGATCGTATTCGTACAATCGAAGATCAGGCCTGAACCAAACAACCTGAATCGCGATACTCACACCGTGGTCGCGAGTTCAGCTGAATATATTATGGGATGCCAACATGGAAATCGATGATCTGGCTGCGACCAGTGGCGAGTGGCTTCGCGGAATTGGTCCGCAGAGTGATATCGTCATGAGTAGCCGCATTCGGTTGGCTCGAAACCTCGCGGATTTCCCGTTCATTCGGCGTTGTAACGATATTGATCGCGCCAATATCGATTCAACCGTTCGCCAAAGACTCTCCAGCAACGAAGCGCTGCGAGATCTAACTTTTATCGACGTCGCCACACTTGAGGCGCTCGACCGTCAGTTTCTGGTCGAACGACAACTCATTAGCCGCGAGCACGCGAATTCAGATGGAGCCCGCGCCGTTGCGATCGACGGGCAGGAACAACTCAGCTTGATGGTCAACGAGGAGGATCATCTGCGTATTCAAGTCATGAAAAGCGGTTTGGATCTGGCAGGCGCTTGGGAGCAGATCAACGAGCTCGACAACCAAATCGAGAATCAGGTGACGTACGCCTTTCACGAAGAGATGGGTTATCTGACGGCTTGCCCAACGAATGTCGGAACCGGGATGCGAGTCAGCGTCTTGGTTCACTTGCCGGCGCTTGTGATTACGAACCAGATTGAAAAGGTCTTTCGCTCATTACAAAAAATCAACCTCGTTGTTCGTGGCCTGTACGGTGAAGGCACGCAGGCGATGGGCGATTTCTATCAAGTCAGCAATCAGATTACGCTTGGCAAGTCGGAGCAGGAACTCATCGACCAAGTTGGCGATGTGGTTCCCGTCGTGATCGACTACGAACGCAAGGCTCGCAAGTTTCTAATCGAAGAAGACCAAAACGAATTGTTCGACCAAGTCAGTCGTGCCTACGGCATGCTGCAAACGGCTCGCCGAATCAGCAGCGAAGAGACCATGCATTTGTTGTCACGCGTCCGCATGGGCATTAATCTTGGTCTCATTGGCGATTTGAAGATTCCGCAAGTCAACGAGCTGTTCATTCAGACTCAGCCAGCTCACTTGCAGAAGATTCACCAGTCCAGCCTGTCGACGGATGAACGCAACATCGAACGTGCGAACTTCCTGCACAAGAATCTGAAGTCGCTGGAAAATTGATCCCTGGCTATGATTCCTGTTGCGTCAAATACTTTCCAAGGAGAGCCAATCGCATCGCTTCCTGCAGGGTTGAGCGTTCACATGGGCATGGTTCCCAATCACGGATTGGCGGATTGAATCTTCGTTGAACGGAATTTTCAATTTTCTGTTGCGTCTCCGCACGAATCAATGCCCCATTCATGCTCGTTGATTACTCGGTGCGGATGGGCATCAACCTAGGTCTGACTGACGATCTGAATCAGCTGCTGGTTCGCTGTCTACGCGTCATCGCTGCAATGCCTGCGATTGCAAATAGCAGCAACGTCGACGGCTCGGGTACGGCGGCGACATCCAGACTTTCACCGCCAGAAGCAAACATGCCAGAGGAGTAAAAGATACTGCTGATGTTTGAGTCGAATGTGACGTTGAAGTAACCCACGTTTCCGCCACTGTTGAAACCAACGTAAACTTCGTCACCGATCGCAGCCTGCGGCCCAAGGTTCAAAAAATCTGTTTCATCAAAGATGTCTCCGAAATTCAATATTTGGCCGACCGAAACGAGACCGATACTATCGATTGGTCCCGCGACCTCGAGAAATAGCTCCTGCCCGATGTTGTCGTTGTTCTGAAAAATGGCCGCGGTGGCACCGAGCTGATCGATAAATACTGCTTCTGCATCAGCAGCAACTCCAAATCGAAACTCAAGTTCGTTGACCATTGATTCGAGCGTTGAGTTACGAGTAAAAGTGATGCTCTCTATCTGAGCCTGCGTTTCGGAGCACCAGCAGAGAATAAGCGGTGCAGCAACGATCGCTGCGTACCGAAACATAGAGTGGAATCTTGAAAACATGGGAGGACCTCAATTGTTGCTTTTGTCGAGTTTAAAATTCAAAGAATCGTTTCAGCGATAGGCACGCGAATCAGGCGACCGTCGTTTTTCAGAAATCATATTGGCTCAGGACACCGCCACTGTTCATGGATCCTGCTTCCTGTAGCGTATCCAGATTGGCGGAAGTGGATATGAGAATCACATGGCCATCAGCGAACACGAAGTTAACTCCGCCGTGAAAACTTGCAAATGGTTGGTTGTTCCTCTGACTTGCGTCGCCAAAGAACTCACCGCCAAGCTGAAACCGATTATCGTTGAGCGGCGAATTGAACGTCAGCACGACGGTCGCTGGTGTGACGGGTTGCCGCCGAGCTTCCCCATAATCTCCGCCAACCACGTCGCCTCTGCGCCAATCAGCAAATCCGGAATCTCCCTCAGGTAAAAGGGTGTTGCCATATGCCTTTTCACAATTCTCGCCCATCATGATCGTGTTTGATGTGCCGTCCTGAATATGACCCAGCGTCCGATGATCGTGAATGCCGAAGATCCCGTCGTTGTGCAGGTGGCCCAACGTGTCGTCTGGGAAAAACGCATCCTGAGCACCTTGGACGCCAAAATAGTCGCGAGCTTCTAGTGGAGAGTCAACCGACGGGCAATGGAACACCGGAACGGAAGTTCCTTCTTCAAGGGCGAATAATTGTTCGTAGGCCCACGGGGCATCAAACCGATAGTCAACCGACGTCAGGACGTTGCCGCTTTCGATGTAAGGCAGCAACTGAATGAAGAGGTTGCTTCCACGGTAACGCCCCGCTCTAAGATTTCCGGGTAGAATCAATTCGCCTGCAGGTAGTCTCATTCGCGCAGATTCATGATTCAAGGCAGCAAGCCCCAGTTGCCGCAGGTTGTTGGCACACTGTGTTCTTCGGGCGGCCTCCCGTACCTGTTGGACCGCTGGCAGTAACATGCCAATCAGAATGCCAATAATGGCGATTACGACCAAGAGCTCAACCAAAGTAAAAGCTCGTCGATTCAGCTTGGCGAGGTACATTTTCGCTTCCCGGAAATAGGCGGTGTGTTGGATGCAACCATTCAGCCCAGAGAGGGACAATGAAGCTCGGAGTTGGTTTGTCGCTCTCGAAATTGGGGGGTTGACCCAAGTTCAAAATGCTCAATGGATACATCTTCTTATAGTTGCCGCTTAGAGCAAATGCACGTAAATTCTCAAACTGAGTCACCCAAATAGTGAAATAATGCTCTTTTGTCCAGGCTATCTCGTCGACAATTCAAATGGGAACTATTTCAAATTTTCCACCCTTAAGATGTTTCCATCCTGCGGATTTACCAAGTTTCGAAGCTGTTCTTCGGCGATGTCACTTCGGATCAGATGGACTGCACCGTCAGCGGTGACGATCTTGAGTTTTGTACCGTCTTTGATTCCCAGACCTTTCCGCGGGCGTTTGCTATCAAAGCTCCAGTCGACAGGTCGAGTCCATTCGACTGCGTGCTCGTCAGAGATGACGACGGCAAGCATCGTGCTGACCGAACCATCGTGCATCATGCCAAAAGTTGGTGCGGTTGAACCGTCAAAAAGAGTGCCCTTTCCGGTTGGCCGCAGGTAAACGGTTTTTCCAGATTCGATGTTGTCCTGATTTGGATTGGACGCGGTATCGAAATAGCAAACCGGAAGCATTTTCAGAAGTTTGATGTTGTGTTCGCTATCCCAAGGCTCATCGAGACGGAACAGCTTGTAAAGGTTGTTCTGATTCATGTACGGCAAGATGTGAACACGCCAGCTCAATAACGGCTTCCCGTCTTTGTCATAGTTTGCGGTCGCCGGCAATTTCTTGTTGGCTTCCGCAAACTGGTGACATCCCTTGGCAATCATTTGAAGTCGCTTAAGTTGCTGGTTTTGAATCTGCATTGCCGTCACTTTTTTCATGACCAACGCGAGCCCATCATCTTTGAACAGGGCTGACAGGTCAGCAACGAGCCGACTCCCATCAATCTCGGCCTCGAAATTTTCTTGTAGGTGTTTGGCGACCGCCGGATCCAGCAAAAACTTCGACTGCAGGAATGGAGCCAGTTTTTTAGCAGCGGATCCAAGTTGCGTTGAAGTTGCATCGTCGGAGCACTGTACGACCAGAGAGCCAGTTTTCTCCTCCAGGGACAGCCCGAGAGAACACCACTGAACATGGTCCGCAATCATTTTCGCAGTCAAGTCTCTAAACGGAGTCGGCAACTCGGGATTCAATTCAGTCAAAACTCTGCGTGTATCGGGACTGCCAATGATGGCGACTCCAAAGTCAAACTTTCCCAGCGAAGCCAGTGCCATCTCTGCGATCTTTGCCGGCTGAGGATCCGCGGAAAGAATTTGTTGCGTGTATTTATCCTCGAAACTACCAACGAGAACATTTCCTTGGGCTATGACTTCGCGATTGATGTCCAGCGTTTGTTGAAGTTGTGTTAGCGATTCTTTGGCAACTTCGATGTCGTTGTTGTCATTCACGATACAGATCCAAACAGTCTTCTGGATCGAGAATTCCTGTATTGGCGAAAGCAGGTACAGTTTGTCGACACCTGCTTCGCGAAGTTGCTGCATTTTTGCTTGAGATTGCTTCGCCGTTTGCAAGAGTCCCGCAGCCGACCGTTTCGTATGTCCGGACAACCGTGTCTGTAGTTCGACTATTTTCTCAAGATCCATGCGTTGCAGATCGATCACTCCAATGGCAACCGTTTCCTGAGAAAGAAACGGATGCAGTGCTTTGGGGAATCCGGATTGTTCCTGCGATGCGGCGACATTCGAAGCCAGCAGGAATAAAACTAACGATTTAAGAGTTCGAGACAGGAGCTTATTCATTTGAGTTTCCTTTGATCCGCGCTTGTCGTTTGAGTTTGATGACGAATCGAGAGCGTTCATACGCCGATGGGTTCAATGTGAATTCAGCGTTGTTCAGAGCAAGTTGGCAAACGAAGGGCTTGCCTGTTAGTGGATCCAGTGGAATGGAAACCGACTTGATTTCGTCTAGAGAAAGCGGCAGGCTGCCTGTATCTGCGGCGTGCAGTCGCATCGCTTCGATGGTGTGGATCAGGTCAAGTTCTTGCTGGACTTCGGCAACCTTTTGGTTTAAATTCATTGGACCAAAAGTGTAGAAGATGTTCGCACCAAGATTGTCTTGCCGTGTTTCTGGGCTGTAAGCTGCTTCCCTCCGTTGCTGCAACAAGATCGAAGCAGGAATCGGCATGTAGATCATGGTTTGGAACTCCGATTTGGCTTGCTCGTATTCGCGTTTGGCGTCCAGCAGCATGATTTGAGCAACGGACATCGATTCAACTTTCGTTGCGTCCATCCTTGCCACCAGCAGTCGTTTCTTTGCCGCGGTAAGTCCAGCGAGACTTGCCTTGAGATAAAGTGCCTTTGCGGTTGTCTGTTCGCGGGCTGCATTTGGCGTCGAAGTCAAATTTTCAGTATCAGCAAAGGTTTCAAAAACTTCCAAGGCGATACGTTCCCATTGCTGATCTGGCCACTGGGCGGCGTCAATCTCACTGAATTCCGGCACGAGGTTTTCGAGCATGACCAATTGTGTTTCCATCGCAGCGACGCCAGAAATGATCGGATGCGGCAGTTGAGCGATTGCCCAATACATATTGGGGGCGTCTGGCTGTGCAATGAACTCCAGCAACGTATCGTTGGCTCGGGAAATACATTGGACCGAAGTAAGAACTGCAATCGAATTGTTCAGTCGGGATACGTTTTGGGCCAACGTGTAGTGCATTCGCAACAGTTCGGTAGCTCTTTCAAATTCACCTTGCTTGATGGCGGCACGCGTCTTGAGCACCAACGTCCACGAGATCGAGTTAGCACTGCGAATCGCAGGGAAATCCATCTGCAAAACTTGCTTGCCTCGCAGGTCTTCAATCGCAATTCCCCAATCACACTGACGGCAACGGGTCGCAACCGAGATGTGATTGTCGATGAATTCGTCAAATCGAGAACATGCCACCGTTAACTTTTCCAGCGGGATATCGGAAAGTGAAACTTCTCCACCGGACCACTCCGAATAGTCCTCTTTGAACTCTTGGAAGTTCGCTCGGTCGTTCTTGAAAAATGAGTAGTCGGCAAACGCACTCGCGTAGTTCATCGCTGCGTTGCCAGGAGTCGTTTCGTGCGGCAAGACTTTTAACCGATACCGAAATCGATCAGCACCTTCGCCTGCAGACCTTGGTGCCACCGAGAGTGTTGTCACAGGTGATTGGAACCCGTGTTCGCCAAGGTCCAAAGATCGCACTAGCTGCGCACAAGCATTCGCTGAGTGGAGTGTCGAGACGCACAATAAAATGAGAACGGTCATCAGACTTTTCATGATGGATCCTTTTTCTGGTTCAGAGTCGATCGTTTCACGGTCTCATAACGTTGGTTCAGAAAGGCGCAATAGGCTTGGTCGTCTTCTGGGTCCGTATTCCAACCTGTGGCTGGCCTGCGATTACTGAACTCGATCCCCGCGAGGCTCGATGGGCGTTTTGGTGTGCCGGCAACTGCATCGCGATTTGAGTTTTCTCGTTCGGTTGACTTCTTGGTTTCTAAATTTGTACTCACCGTATGTTCAATGGATTGTTGTTCAGTGAACAATGCACCAATCTGCATGAACAGCAACACGCTGGCGACACTGGACATGATTGCCGTGGCGACCTTCCACCAAATTGCTTGCGACGTTTGCCTACCGACAACCTTGCCGGACTCAAAAACGATTCGGTCTTGAGCGATGCGAGTTTCTTCGCCGTCGATATCAGTTTCGAGAGGATGTGTTGCTGCGAGCATCGCCTCGATGTCTTCTAGCTCTGGAGGTGTTTCGAAAGGGTCATTCACAGTGTTGCTCCCAGAGAAGTTTCAGTGATTCAAGTGCGTCGACATATCGGCGATGCGCGTTGCTGGTTGACTGTTGAGTAATGTTGGCGATCTGTTGCCAGCCGAGCTGATTCCAAATCCTGAGGGCAATGATTTCTCGTTGCTGAGGTTTTAGAAACTGCATGGCTTCGGCGATCCATTGAGTGTTGGTTTGCTCCGCATGCCGATTCGTGGAATAACTGAGACTATTTTGGGCAACCGTGTTCTCGCGAATTTTTCGACGGTGTTGAGAACGTTTCTGATTCAGCGACCGGCTTCGAACGGCTCGGTAGAGCCAAGCTCTCGGAGATTCAGGCATTTCCGATCTCGCGGCGAGTTCCATGAATGCATCTTGAACGATGTCGTCGGCCCACTGAGAAAATTGAGCTGCGTAGAGCCTCAATTCCGCTTGGTGCTGACGAACCAGAGTCGCGATGTGGTCAGCATCTATCGATTCCGGCAAGGTTTCACCTCAGGCAAGACAACTTCGAACGCAGGCGTCCTTTGACAGATAGGGCACCGCAACTGAGCCATCTTCCCGGAAAAGATTTGAATTTCAACAATTCTTTGACGCTGAGAACCGTCGAAGCCGTGATGTTTGGCGAAAACATCACAGCCTCGCCGTTGCAGATTTGGACTTAGCGTGAAGGCTCAAAGCCGACATCACGACGTGTTACTCTCGTGGTGGTTTTGCTTCACGGATCACAGCTCCATGCTCGTCGCTGATGATCAGGATCGCATATTCCGAAATGCCGTCCAACGACCGATTGCTTTGTGTAACGTAATCGAATCGGCCTCGAAGATCGGTGTAACCATCCTTGTGGAACTCGACTTCACCGTTGGCTCCTTTGGCAAACACTTTCACGTAAGCCTTACTGATCGGAGCCTTCGCTTGCGGGTCGGTCAGCAACACTTGGCCGTATGACTCGATCACCTGGACTTCCATGGAATTGGCGTACCAAGTCTTTGACTTCGAATCGTCGCCAGCAACCACCTCGACCAATACGTTCTTGTTGTCGAACTGCTCCGGCAAGTCAAATTCGTGAGTGCCTTTTGTTTCGCCGTCTTTCAACGCGACCGTCTGAGACAGGTTCGGACGAATCATCGAGAAGCCGTCGATCTGATCGCGAGCAAACGGGTTGCTGCTGAACAGGAACTCGATGTCCATCTCGTAATAGTTGATCGTCAGCTCTTGCAGGTTTCGCCAATCGACGGAACCTTTGCCGGCGCCTCGTTTGTCCCCCAGTGCTTCGATCTTGAAATCGAACCCCGGAGCCTTCGAGGTAAGCTGATCCTGCTGTTGCGAGCGATCTTTTTCGTCGACTGGTTCTGTTGTGCCGCCTTTGATTTCTTCGACCATCGCGACAATGTTTTGGAACTTCTGACGCCATCGATCGACCGGATAGTCCGTCCATTTTTTGGCCTTTGCCATCGCGTCGTCGGGCTTCTCGCGATAGAGATCGAGATACGCATCGCAATAAGCATACGGCATCGTTTGCACGACGTCCTCGGATTCGATTTTGGCGAACTGCTTCATCGCTTCGTCAATTCGATCCTGCAGCAACAGATAGTACGTCACCACGAGGCGATTGTCGCTATCGAGTTGCGATGTGTGACCGAGAATCTGCATCAGTTTCTCATACTGCTGATGAACTCGATCGTTCAAGATTTTTTGTGTCGATCCAAGCTGATGTGCTCTCGAGTTGACCAATGGCGAAAACTCATGCTGCTCATACCAATTTCGCACAAACGGATCGACCGACAGCAGTTCGCTTTCGAAAGTCATCCCGCATTGGTTGGTGATCGTATTGGCATGATCAAGGAATTCACGAATGGTCTCGGCGTCGTTGTGCTTGACGCTGTACGACCAGAGCGTGTTGTCATAGCGACATCGATTTCGAAGCGTTTCCGTCGCCTTCTTGAAGAACGCTTTGTCCTTCATGCGAAACGCGATCTCAGCAGGGTTCATTCGCTGGATATTTTCGCGATTGAGGAACTCAAGCACGTCGTCTTCGGTTCCGTTTTGCGAAACCCATTCCCATGATTTTTTGTCGACGGTTGCCGGTTCATCGACAACATTGAAGTCACGAATTTCACCAACGGCAAGCACTTTCACATCGCTTGAAACGTGAGCTGGATAGTGCGTGAAGCCTCCTGCAGCCGGAAAGTAGAACGAGTATTCGACTTTCTGCGTGCTAAACGCGTTGAGCTGCATGGAGATCGAACGAGTCCGCTGTGAACCGGCGATCGGCATCGCACCTTGTGGGATCTGGACCAGGACTTCAATCGCCATCGGCGTAGAAGTAGGATTCGTGATCACGACTTCGGCTCCGTAGAGCACGTTGTTGAGAAAGTTTCCTTCCACGAATTTGTCGTACTGGATGCCATCTTCGTATCGATGGCGATCGTTGCTCTGGTAGAAGTTTTCGCTAACGAAAACGGTCGTGCCGCGTCGGTCGAATTCGGCTTCGCGATTTTGCTGGTGCAAGACGATCATCGGCCCGTCTGCCGTGATGGTCAGTTTGCCATCGGCGATGTCGACTTTCTCTTCGACGTCGCTCAATGGTAGATCCAGGACTGCCAACGCGAACATCATTTCGGTGAAACTGCTGTTGGCTTCGGCAAACCATTGCGATGCGAATGAACCGCCTTGGTGGTTGGCATAGTCTTTCCAAAATTGGTTGACGGTGACAAGGTCGGCGTTCTGAGCGGCTGGCAAGAGCTCGTAGTAGTTGTTCTCGATCCACTCGCGAGTCGGTTCGACGCGTCGGTAGAGCTGTTGGAGCGCAAAGTCCCGACCAAGTCTTAGTTCACCCAGAGATTCGGTGGCAGGGACTTCGACGAAAAATGTTTGCTCGTTTTTGTCAACCATTCGTGTTCGCGATTCGCGTCGCATTTTTCGTTTCGGAACTGATTTCCTATTGAGCTGCTCCATCATCTTGAGCTCAACGCCCAATGAAGCACCGCGACCCATCGCGACACCGCCGCCTGCCCTACCGCCGCTGGGTGCAGCTGGAGCCGGGGCTCCAAAACTATCCGCCAGGCCCGAGTCCTCAAAGGCGAATCCGTCCATGTCGTCATCCAAATCGTTGCCGGTGATCGCTCCTTTGAGACTCAGGCGTGACAAAAGTGCTGATTTATCCAATTTCTCATTCTCTTCCATGGAACGCGACATCAGCGAATATCGATACAGTTCGTCGTATCGGCTACGAGGAGTCGGAGCGAGATCATAGAGTTCGCCAACGTGCCGAGCCAAATCAGTTCGACGTTCGTCGTATCGCTGAGAAAGCAAAATCTTTTCGACGATGTTCAAACGCGCAAAACGCCATGGCTCAAGCCACGCCGTCAAATCTTCTTCCAGTAACCACTGATCCAGGAAGGTGCGTTCCCGTTTGTTCAATAGATGCTTGCGAACGACGGAATCAAAAAATTGTTCATCTTTCTGGTAGATGAAGAAATTCAATTCGTGACAAGCGAATTCAGAATACAGACTCCGTTTTTCTTCCGGTGTCTTGTCCATCCAGTTCAGCACAAAGCCAAACTTTCGCATCTTCTCCAAGTCACCACCGAATCCCTGATACAGCCCGTAAACGTCAGAAAGTTCGTCGTATTGCTGAAATTGTGCCGAAAGGATGTCTTCGATGACCAGCGAGTCACCTTTTTCGAGAACGTCGATCTGCCGAGCCTGTCGGAAATGCTTTTCGGGATCGAGAGCATTGGCTAGTCGTTGATCGACAGTCTTGAACGAACGAGGCTTCCGAAGCACTTGCGTTTGGGCCACCGAAAATAGGTCGACCACAACGATTCGAATCGCCTGAGCATTCCCGATCTGCTTCGCCGTCAATTGAATTTGACCGTTCTTGTCCGGCTTGACGTTCAGAATCGCGTCTTCACCACCGCCAAGGAAATCAAGGTTCGAGTGACTGGTGTGCTGCGATCCAGTCCCGCCGCCAACTCGTCCTCGAGAGGCCGCCTTTGGGCGAGCAACGCCAGACTCTGTCGGTGCTTCTCCGCTTGCGGCGACTTGAGCTTGATTCTCAGTGTCTTGAATCGCCCAAGGATTCATCAACAACGAAGGACGTTTCAGCATGTTGCCAGGAAAGCGGGGTGCGTATCGGCGGTTGAGTATGTATTGGTACTCTTCACCGATTTTTCGGCCAGCCATGTAGGCCGACTTCCGAATGGCCGGAGACAGTTTCCATGGTTCGGGTTTGCGAATGGAATTCAAATCGTCAAACGGGTCGAATGCATTCAAGTATCGAACTGGAAAGACATGCACACGGGTCGTTTCGGTCACGTCCGCGATCTGAACGATAAGCTTGTCGTTTTCGATGGCTCCCGCGCTGGCAAACGGTTGCTGTGGATTGTTGTGTTGCAAGACACGATGCTTGCCAACCAGGGCTTCGCCAGCAGATGTGCCCTTTGTAACCCGGATGTTGATGTTGCGACTGTCGGAACCCAACAGGCGGCTGCGAATCATCAGGCGATAGTCACCAGGTTCGAGTTTCGAGATATCGAGTCGATGATCCTTGATAGCCAGTTTGTCAAAACAGTCGCGAACGTATCGATCGCCACGAGTTTCCAACAGCGACACCCAAGTCGGATCAATTTCGAGGTTTCCTTCAGGCAATGGAATTGCCAGATTGTCGCCAGCCAAAACGTGATAGTTGGACGAAAGGTGCATTCGTTTTGGATTTGGATTCCAACGGCGAACAGTACCTTTTGCGGCGGATGCTTCGATCCAGTCGACGTTGGTCAGGTTGCCAAGCTCAATCTGACCTTTGTCGTTGGACTGAAGGTCAGTGCTGATTTTCTGGTTCAGACCCGCGATTCCGAAAGTAAATCGAACGGGTTGTCCTGTTCGTCGCTCGCCCGTTTTTCCCAGTACTTCCACGAACCAACCTTCGTTCGTTGGGAGTAAATGCAAATCCAGAATGTCTTTGGTGATGTCGATTTGATTGATCGTGAACGAATCAGCAGCAATCAGAGTTTGCTCTTTCTTAAGCAGCGTTTTTAGTTTTGCCTCCAGGCGAAACGCAACGGTTTTCAAACGCGGCGGGACCAGGAACGTCGCGGTTGCTTCCTGTCGTTCAGAAACAGCAAGGTCGCTGATTGTTTTCGAAGAAGAAACGCCGTCGATCGAAGTTGAAGTGATTTCCAGCTTGCACGACTCAAAACGACTGAGTGGAATTGGATTGCCGCCGGTCACCGAAAGCGACGGTCGAATGATGACGGTGGCTTCATTGTTTTGAGCCATCGATTCGCGGTCGATGTGGAATGCAGCCTTAAGTGAATACGATTCAGAAACCGGCTGAAATACTTGTAGGCTGCTGAAATTGCCTTGTGAGACGATTGCTTGCTGAGTTCCTTTTTGAGTCGAAAATGGAACGTCGATGTTGCCGTCTTTGTCGGCGGAGTAATTTCGTCCACCGGTAGCGAGCGATGCATCGGTCACCAGACTGCCCGACTCGTTGACAACATTGAAACGCTGTCCGGTCGGAGTCGTGCGCCCAACCAGCTGCAAGCGTCCTTTGCGAATCAAGGCACGAGAACTCTTACCGCCACCGATGAAGTCGATCACGTAAACACCGCGTTTGTCGATTTTCTCGAATTTGAATTTCCGGCTCTTGCGGAGCAGCGGCGCGTCGCTGTATTCGTAAAGCTGTTCATCGTTGGCGACCAAACCATCAAGCGAGATGTCTGTGTCGACTTCGCGGCCGTGTTTACGATAGAAATTTTGCGTGTTGATTTCGAAGACCTTGACGATCAGCTTGTCCACGTTTTTGGTGAGCAGTTCCAGCTCAACGGTATCCGCGACGCCAAAATATTCACCGTTGGATGCCGCAAAATCAAGGTCGATGCGTTCCAGTAGCGTTTGGTATTGCTCGGGCGTAAGCATCGAAGCCCAGGACTCACGGTTTCCGCTGCCGGAAAGAATCTTTGCCGTCGCGAACTGTCGTTTCAAGTAGTCGGTTTCGAAGTGTGCTGAAAATGCTTTCGGACTAGCGGCTGATTCCAAAAAGTGATGTAAATAGTCCTGTACCAATGCTTCTTCGTTGTTGATTGGCAGGCAACGAGTCACGGCGGAATAATTTTCCTGTAGCGATGCGATCATCTGACGACGTTTGCCGTCGATCATTTTTGGGTTGATGTACGACACGTTACGAGGCAGTTCGAGATACGTCACGAACCGCTTGCGATTCATGGTGCCTTCTCGTTGGTCCAGTTCCAACAATCGGTAGAGCACACTGGCTTTGAGGCTGTTGAAATTCGAATTCAGTTTGCTGACGAATGCCCACATGTCATCAAGATGTTTGCGAAATGCGACGGAATCGCTCCGAATGTTGATGTCTTCTGATGGCTGCATTCGCAACAGGAACTCATTAACAAAATTCCGCTGCGCGAGAAGATCCGGAACAAGGTTTGTCAGCTTTTCCAATTGTGATTTCGTAAGCTGTTTGTGAATGTTCAGCTCGCCAAAGCGTTTGGCGTCTTTGCCATTTAAGTCTGTTGCAATTAGTTCTACGACACCGGGGAACGTCGGATCATTAACTCGTTCCAACAGCGTTCGTCGGTGACGCGTGTTGAGGGGTTTGTCAACGAGGAAGTAAAGTCCCTGATCATTGAAGCGGCTTAGCGTATTGGGATCCTGTTTCAGATACTGCGACATCAGTTTCGCTGGATCGATCAAACCAGCCGCCAATGTGGTCGGCAAGTCTTTTTGAGCCTGCGGGATCTGACGTTGGTGGTTGAAGTCCAATCCCAGCTGGCGTTTCAGATGATCGAGCGTTCGTTTCGGATCCTCGCCGTACTTCAGAAGTGCTTGTCGATTCTCGATCACTTGGACCTGATTGGATCTGCCGTGACGCTTGATCCAGCGTTTGAGCAACGAGTCAACTTCGTCCAGCTGCTGTTCGTTTTGAGCGTGCAGGCAGTGGAAGAAGTAATAGTCTTCGCTGCCCGGCACGAGTTTTTCGAGCGTCTGGCTTCGGTTTTCCGAGAGCGCGAATTCCTCCCAGAAGGAGATCTCCTGAGCTTCCGTTTCGGTTGTGAGCGACATCAGTGGCATGAATGCAAATACCAAGAGTAGAGAAGTGGACCATCGCATTGTATTGACCTCGAGTTGTATGGTGACCGGGCTTGGACGATCAGTGCATCATTAAGTTCCCAAAGGAATACGACGAAGTCACGAAGTTGTTACGAAAGAACGCGGAAATTGATCAATTCCGGCGAATTTGCCGTGGTTGTGGCTTCCAGCCGCAATTGTTTGCATCCAAGTCGTAACGACGGCTTCCAGCCGTTGGACCATAGCACGTTGGTCCCCAACGTGACTTGGAGCAAACGGAGGGGACCACCGTTCCACAAGTTCTCATGAACTTGGACGATCAACAACGTCCAAATACCAGAGCGGAAAAAGACGGATCAGGACCAAGGCGAAGTGTTGGATTTCCAGTTCACTCGTCATGCTTGATCACAACTTCTTCACCGATCTCGGCCAACAGCTTTTCAATGGCTTCGTCCAATTTATCACCGTGTAAGTTTTTGAAGCGAATGACACCTTCTGCATCCAAAACGAAAACAGTTGGCCAGCTCGTGGCGTTCCATTGAGTCGAAATCGGCCCTCTTGTACCTTCGGGACCGTTCCAGAAACTCCTCCACGTGATATCTTTTTCCGCGACGATCTTACGAATTGCCTCCAAATCGCGATCGCTGTTGACGCCGATCAGTGCAAATGAGTTACCGGAAAGTTGCTTTACGAGCGACCGCTCGTGTGCATACATCGCACGGCACGGGCCTCACCAATCACCCCAGAAATCGATCACAATGACTTCGCCGCGATAGTCGCTTAGCTTGAATGATTCGCCTTTTAAGTCGTCCCCTTCGATGTCTGGTGCAACCTGCCCGACCGACAAATTGTTGAACTCAAATAGCGAGCCCTGAGCCATCCCGCCAAGAGTCAACTTGGATCCTTTGTAAGCTTTAAAATTGGGGTAGTTATCGATGACTGTTTGGAAAAGCTTGGAAATTTCCTTCGTCTCGAATTTGCAATTCATGATGTAATCATGAACTTCTTTGTCTGCGAGCTCTTCAGATTCTGAAAGGTCTCTTTTGAAGGCGAGTACGCGAACCATGTATTTCCCCAACGCCAAAGTAGCGGCGCCTTTAACGGAATCGTGCGGCGAATCTGCGATCAATCGCTCCAAGCTTTCTTCAACATGATTGCCGACTTTTCTTCCAATCATTCTGAGCGGCAAAAACTCTAATTGTTCGCTTTCGATGTGATTCTTCAGCAACGTGTTAATTGCTTTTACATACAAATCGCCCGAAGCTTTGAAGGATGTCCATTCCAAGGCCTTGAAGCCATAAACCGTTTCGGGATACTTTTCGTAGATCGCCATGGATCGTTCGGGTAATACATTGAATCCAGCGTTGTAGGTGTGTAGCACTTCCTGCTCTTCGTCCTTGCCTTTTGCCGCATCAAGAAGCATTGCCAGTTCTTCTCTCCAATTTGCATAGTCGCTTTCGAGACTCTGAAATGATTCTTGTGCCAGCGTCTCAGCATCAACACTGTTCGCTTTGGTCGACATTGGTGTCGGTTCGTTGACGCTATTGCATGCCGAAAGCAACACGAGGGGGATGAGAAGAAACAAAAGTCGAATGCTCATTTCAGACTCCACGTTGAGAGAAGATGTTACGACTATTCTATTGCTGTGTTAGTAATTCGAGGACAGGCCTAAACTTCAGCTTCAGTCCGGAATACGTCTTCGTCCAGTTCGCCTTCCCACTTCGCGACGGCACACGCGACGGCGATGTCTCCAGTCACATTGGTTAGCGTACGCATCATGTCGAGAAGTCGGTCGAACGGGAAAATGAATGCGATGATGGCGATCGCTTGATCTGGCGGCACATCAATCACAGCCAGCACGGCCGTCGCCAACAACAAACCAGCGGATGGAATGCCAGCGGCTCCGATCGAAATCAGAGTCGCGGTAAGAGCGACCATCACGTATTGGGTCATCGATACTTCGATTCCCAAAGCTTGCGCTGCAAACAAAGCGATCAGTCCAAGATAGATTGCTGTTCCATCCATATTGATCGTGGCACCAAGCGGCAAAACGGAACCAGCGACCGATTTATCAACGCCAAGGTTCGTCTCCGCACAGGAAATCGACACAGGAAGCGTAGCGCTTGACGAAGCAGTTGAATACGCAATCCCTTGAGCATCGGCGATGCCACGGAAGAATTGCTTCAACGGCAGCTTGAGGATTCCTTTAACGATCAGCAACCCATAAACCAAAACGATTTGTAGGATGCAGCTCACGTAGAGCGCGATCGCCAGCCACAGCAAATTCGAAAGAATGCCAACGCCCTTGGTGCACATGACCCACGCCATCAGCGCGGCGACTCCGTAAGGCGCCAACTCCATCACCAGCATGGTGACCCTCATCACCACATCTGCTGCTGCATCGAAAAACTTGCGAACCGGATCTGCGGGAGGTCCGACCAGTAGAATCCCAATACCGATCAAGATCGAAAAGAAAATCGTTGGCAGAACTTCTCCGCCAGCCAACGCGGCAACCGGATTCTCCGGAATGATCTCCAGTAGCCGGTCAACGATGCCGCCAGACCCTTCTGCGCTCTTCAATTTCCCTTCAACAGCCGCAGCACTGTCACTTGATGCAGACTCGTAATCGACTCCGACGCCAGGTTTGAGCAGCGTTCCCATCGCCAGCCCAAGCGATACCGCAAAGAAGGTCGTGACAAGGTACAGCCCCATCGTCCGTAGACCGAGGGAGCCCAGTTTCTTTGGGTCGCCCATCGCAGTGACACCCGCGACCAGCGTTGTGGCGATCAATGGGATGATCAGCATTTTGATCAGCCGTACAAACGCCTTGCCAAAAGGGTAAATGACATTTTCGCCAATGTATTCCGCTCCCGGCGTCCTAACTTCTTCGCCGTTGACGGTCTTCACGAAATCAGGAATCGGGATGACATATCGCAGCAAAAGTCCGACAGCCAATCCGAAAACCAAACCGATGATTACTCTTTTCCAGAGCGTGATTGATTGCCAAGCTTTAAACATCGACGTCCTGCGATTGAAGGGAATGACTTCGTGAAATCGTAACTCAATTTATTGGTCGCGTCGAACGGTCGTAGCACGCTGGTCTCCGCCGTGGTTGGTGTCGTCACGGTGGGGAGCACCGTGCTGCGTTGTTACATTCAACGCGCGGGATCATCGTGGCCGTAAAAGCCTTTGAACGTTTCGGCGGGATACTTTTCGCGGTTGCGAGCCATCTTGTGTTCGAACGCCTTCGAGATGTCGAAGTCCATTGAATTCGCCAGCGCCAAACAATAGCAAACAACGTCCGCCAATTCCTCCTGGACTTCGTGCCGTTTTGCGTCGGTCAAACTTGAACTCTCTTCCTGTGATATCCACTGGAAGTGCTCCATCAGTTCAGCGGCTTCGATCGCGATCGACATGCTGAGGTTCTTTGGAGAATGAAACTGATTCCAGTCGCGTTCGTTCGCGAACTGGGCCATGGTGTCTCTGAGTTGCTTGATCGTCGTGGTGGAATCATCCATGAGTTAGCCCAATACTTCCTTTAGTTTCTGCAGTGAACGTGTGATCAGAACGCGAGTCGCGCCGTCCGACTTGCCAATTTCCGCTGCGATTTCTTTGCTGGATTTCCCTTTTGAGTAGCGAAGTTCGAGAACCTGCTGCTGCGTTTCCGGTAGTTCTTTCATTGCTTGGACGAGCTTGAATTCTTTTTGATTGCGAGAAAACGCGCGACTGGGAGAAGTGATGCTGGCTACCAAGAGATTGACCAGCCCAATGTCATCGTCATTCTTTCCGTGGATGCCTTTTTCCCTGGCGGAATCTCTTTTTCCCGCGGCGAACTTTCGTTGTTGGTCGATGATTCGACGGTCGGCGATTTCGCAAAGCCATCCGAATGGTCCGGCATCAGAGATTTGCACGCTGTCGAGGCTCTGGATCGCGGTGCTGCAAACCTCCTGAAAAATGTCTTCGGCTTCGACTTTCTTTCGTAATCCGGGTCCCATCTTGCTGAGAATGACCGCCAACAAATCGAATCGCCTAAGCTGGAAAAACTCGGCGAGACTTTCCTTGTTCCCTTTGGCGATTTCTTCGACAAGTTTTTGTTGTATGGATTCAGACATGGCGATTTCCCGAAACGGCTTACGGCGAAGATCAGTTACAATTCAATGATACCAGCCACAGGCCTGCATAACAGCTTCCATGGACCAACGCGAAACCAAATCGAATCGACCAGATTCTTTCGATAGCGATGCTGCATGGGATTTCCTTTCGGATCTGATCGATCAGTTCTGCACCGAGTGGGATGCCGCACCGCCGATTCCCGAGTTTGAACCCTTCGCGGAGCAGATCAAGCAGATCGACAACGCCGAGTTCCGCAAGATTGCTTTGATTGAACTGGTGAAAGTTGAGTTTGAGTTTCGAAGTCAGGAGTCCTTTGCATGGCGCGAGTTGGCGTGGTACGTGAACCGATGGCCAGATCTTGGTTCGGAGAAGTCGCCGCCTGCCGAATTGGTAAATGAAGAGAAGCGACTTGGGTCTGGCGCAGCCGGCTCTGGCGAGGGGCAACCATCGCTGATGCGAGATTTTGAACCAGATGCGACCTACACGGCAGCCGTCTTTCGTTCACGCGAAGCTCACCAATTTAAACCCGGTGATTCGATTGATGACTTCGACCTGTTGGCAAGGCTGGGACGCGGAGCCTTTGCAACGGTCTTCCTTGCTCGGCAGGTTTCGATGCAGCGATTGGTGGCGCTTAAAATTTCCGCAGATCAAGGGCTCGAAGGTCCAACGCTTGCCAAGCTCAATCATCCTCACATCGTTCGCGTTTTCGATCAGAGAGTCGTGCCTGAGCGGTCGCTGAGATTGATGTACATGGAATACGTTGCCGGTGGTTCGCTTAACGATGTGATTAAGCAGTCGAAAACCGATTGCGAGCCATTGAGTTCAATGAAGTTTCTCGAATCGCTGGATGAACAACTGGCCGCAGCGGGGAATTCACCGCCCATTGAATCCACGAATCGGGATTGGTTGCGTGGTGCCGACTGGCCGAAAGCGGTGGCTCGAATTGGTGCTCAACTCGCTGGTGCAATTGGCTACACGCATCGCGAGGGTGTTCTCCACCGAGATATCAAACCTGCCAATATTTTGATCGATGAGCACGGCTTTCCGAAGTTGGTTGATTTCAATATCAGTTTTGGCGACGGAGTGATTGGTGCGACGGCAGCAAGTTGCTTCGGCGGCAGTCTCGGTTACATGTCACCAGAGCAGCTGGAAGCATTCCATCCGATGAATGAGCGGGCGGCAGAAGAAATTGATGGTGGTTGCGACGTCTTTGCCCTAGGCGTGACGCTTCATGAACTGCTGACGGGTGAGCGTCCATTCTCGCAAGCCGACGGTGGAGGTGGAGATCCTATGGCGATGATCGATCAAATGCTGGTCGAGCGAAAGAGCGGCCTTACCGAACAGCAACTACAAACTCTGCACACGAAAGATCATTTGCTTGGCGGAGCGATCGAAAGTTCGCTACATCCGGATGTTGCATCACGTCCGGATGTTACATCGTTGCAACGGCGATTGCTGTGGGCTGCCGACGGCCAATTCAGCGATTATCTCAAGCCCACAAGACTTTCGTGGAGCAATTGGAGATCGATGGCGTGCCGATTTCCGTGGCCTTTCATCATGCTGACTGTATTAGGCGTTTCTCTGTTTGCGACCAATTTCATCATTGTCTACAACGTGACCGAATCAGTTTCGCAGAAGGACCAAGGCCTGTTTCTTGACGTGAGACAGATGATCAATCGCGTCGTTTTTCCGCTGGCGTTTGTTCTTCTGATCGGACTGTTTTTCAGAACGCAAAGACTGTTGCGAGATGGAAGCCGGATGCACTCAAAAGAACAATTCAAAAAAGCGATCGAATCCAACCTGAACTTTGGCCATGCGGCTGCGTTGATGTGCATCGGCATATGGACGATTGCCGGGTTGCTCTATCCGATTGTTTTGTCCGCCAAGGGAGCGAAGCTGCCAGCGAAAGCTTGGGCTGACTTCTCAATATCGCATTTGCTGGCCGGGCTGATTTGCGGTGCATTCGTGTTCTTTGGCCTGACGATGTTTTCCGTCGTTGCCTGGCACCCGCGGTTGGTGATGGCAGCGATGAAGAGCGGAACGTTCGTCGAGGTGGACGAGCCGGTTGGAAAGATCCGATCGCGTGTGTATATCTATCGCGTTCTTGCAATCGGTGCGCCCTTGGTTGCAATAGCGACCCTCGTGAACTTTCGTACGAACACGTTCGCGGTTAGCTGCCTTAGCATCGGCGCAATCCTTGGGTTGCTCGCGATGGCATACGCCATTCGAAAGATTGGCCACGCATTGGACCTACTTGATCGTTGTTGACTTGGCGTCTGCAGTTATCGTCCGCGTGTCGTCGCCCATGAAGCGAAGCAAGTCACTAATCTGTTGCGGCGTCAATTTGTCGATTGATCCAGCAGGCATCGGTGAGGTTTCAACAAGCTTGATTGCTTCGATTTCTTCCGCAGCGTAGCGAACGCGATCGCCGTTAGAAAGCAGAACAACCAGTGACTCATCGATGTCTTTGGCCGCCATACCTTCGACTTGGCTGCCATCTTCGAGCTGCACAACGCTGGTTCGATATCGATCTGCAACGTGTGCGTCAGGGTTCACGATCGCGTCGATCATTTCCCGTTTCGAGAATCGACTTGCAAGATTGGTCAGCTCTGGACCGATCGCGTTTCCGGTGCCGCTGCAGCGATGGCATTTCGCACAGTTGGCAGTCTGGAAAATCGCATGTCCTCGCAAGGCATCTGAATCGGCAACGAGTTCGAGCTGGTCAAGAATCGCAGCCGTCGAGGTGCCGGTGCTGGTCATTTCGTTTCCGGTCAGAATCGGTTGGCCTTCAGGAAACGTAACTTCATACCACTTGGTCCAGTCGTCCAGAGTCGTTTTCCATGATTTGCCATCGTTCGGGCGGTTCACGCCAGTCCAATGCTCTAGCAATCGAACGGTTTCGTTAATACCTGACTCGCGAAGTCGATAGCCAAGCGCGATCACGCTTCTGTAATGTTCTGCGTCGCGTGGTCGACGTTGAACGCTGACCAGTTGACCAAGCACTTCTGCGCCCGTCATGTCGTCAAGCGTATTGAGACTGCTAACGAGATAGCCCCAGTTTTCGCCGCTGGGCCGTTGTGCGAGTCCCAGCGTGATTTCGCTGCGTCGCTCCGGTTCCTGAGCCCACAACTGACGTAGGTAACCCATCGAATCGAGGTCACCGTTCTGAGCCAAAACCGCAATGATGCCGGTTCGCAGATGCTTGATTGATTCACCTTCTTTGCCAGCGACAGCGACGTCGATCTGCTGAATTTGAGCAACGGTCTCAGGCGTCAGATTTTTCGGCAGCAGGAACATGGTCGCCAAAGTTGCGTCGGTCCATTGAGCTCCGTTTTCCAAAATGGTTGGAATCTGGTCGGCATCAATCGTTGAAGTCATCTCCCGAATGCTGCGTCGTATGTAGGCCACGTCAGTGTCCGGTCCGGCTGAGTTCTTAAGCTCTTCGAGTGTCTTGATGATGCTGATCTTTGATTCGGCTGGCAGCGTTCGGCCGATCGTCTGCATCAGCATTGCGACGTGCAACTTGTCGATGTCAGGTGTGTCTTTCGATGAAAGGTAGGCTTCCAGACGTCCATCGAGGCGACCATTTTTCATGCAAGCCAACAAGCGAACGAGTTCCTGATTGATCAGTGAGTTGCCCGATGGAAATTCTTCGCCAACTCGAATTGCGAACGCCGGGATCCTTTGAGGATCAACATCGCCACGCACCATCGCCAATTGTGCGACTCGCAGAATGTCAACAAAGTCAGCATCATTGAGGAACCCATCCATGAGTTTGCTAATTCGAGCAAGAACCTTGTAGCTGCTTGGCAAGCTTGGGTCTGCAATCATCAATGCCGCAGCACCCTGAATGAAGATACGAGTGTCGTTGGAGCCCAGAATTTGTTCGGTCCATTCGCTCGACGGGATTCTCTCCAGCAGTCGACGCGCAACAAGTGCCTCGTTTCGGTCGTAGGATTTGAGCATTGGAATCAACGATTCGATTGGCGGTCGCGTTTTCTGCCGCAGGGCTGACTGCGCTGCGATCCGACGAACCATTGCGTTGCCATCGCTGAGCAGACTGATTGTCAGCTTGTCAGAGTCGTTAACAACGCCGCACAGTCTTGCGACAGCAATTCGAACGTCCGGATCACTATCGACGGCCATTCTTTCAAGGAATTCTGGCGTTGGGCTTGGGCCAAACAACACCATCATGTCCATAGCTCGCACGCGATAGTCTGTAGGATTTCGTGTTTCGGTCGCAACTCCAACGATGGCTTCTTGCCAGTCGGCACCAATCTTGCGACGCAATCGGGCAATCTGCTGACGACCCCAAGCGGAACTTGGCTGTGGCTGGCGGATGACACGAGCGATATCGGTATCGTAGTCTTCCATTTCGTCAGGAACTTTGCCCTTCCATGTAATGCGATAGACGCCGCCGTCAGTTCCGCGACCACCGGTGCAGAAGCAAATCGCCCCAAAAGGGTCAACTGCTAGGTCGCAAATGTTCATTGGCTTGCCCGTAGCAAACGTTTTGACTTCGCCAACCAAGCCGGCGCCGCGTGTTTCAGTACGCATGGAAAGAATGCGTCCTTCAGACCAATCGGCGAAGAACATGGAACCCTGATAACGCAAAGGAAAGTTAATGTGTTGGTATAGGACAGCTCCGGTTGGTGATCCGCGACCCGTCTCGACAACGGCCGGAACCTGATCGAGAAAGTGCTGTGGGAACTTGGCCCAGCCACTTCGCCATCCGAAATCACCACCAGCGACAGCGTCGAAAATCATTGTTGGACGATACCACGTCGTGCCCAAGTCCGTTTCCATATCGCTATCGTGGAAAAACAGGTTGCCTTTTGTGTCGAACACCAAGTCGTAGGCGTTGCGAATTCCACCAGCGATGATTTCTGTTCGTTTGCCATCGAGTGTCGTTCGGATGATCGTTCCACCGGGAGATTTGACGCCAACAGATTGGCCGTTGGGATCTTCGTAGCGAGGAACGAGATCGCCTTCGTAGGCGTGTTTGAATGGGCTCGAGCCAATGACTTGGCCTTTGACAGAAGTCCCGTTTCCAAGAATGACATAGAGCATTCCGTCAGGGCCCAACTGAATGCCATGCGCGCCGTGTTCGCTTGGTTGACCTGTAAACTTGACGATCGTTTTCAGGATCGAAGCTTGGCCGTCGCCATCGTCGCCAAGCAGATAAAGTGCCTGTCCGTCGGGACCTTGTCCTGTAACGTAAACCTTGCCATTGAGCGGCAAGATCCCTTGAACCGCGCTGACTTCGTCGCAATACATCGTAACTCGGTTTGGGTCCCCCGGCGACAGTGAAGGATTGGAAATCAACAGAGGTCCACCTTCCTGAGATAGGATGATTTTTCCAAACTCGTTGTACTCCATGCAAGTCACGGAGCCTGTTTCTTCGTTCGTTAGAATCTGTTCGATCTGAAATTCAGGATCGATAGTGAATCGTGGATTGAAATCCGACGTTGCGTCAGATTCGGTTGATTCGGCTTTGCCACTGTTGAGGACGATGATTTCATTTTCGCTGCCGGCTTTTTTTGTCGAGTTGCTATTTGCGGCAACTTCGCTGGTTGAAGTCGAATTTGCATTCAGGGAAAGAACCTCAGCAACGCCCAGTTCATTCGCCTGCAACCAACTCAGGTCATTGAATCTTGAATTTTGCCAGCTATCGACGGCACGGGTGTATGTTTTCCACGTGTTGTTGCTAACAAGGCTGCGGTAGCGGACCTCGCCTTTTTCTTTAACACGAAGACGCAAGGCAATCCCTCGGGTGGTTCCATTAATGTGCCGAACCTTCGCCGCAACCGTATTGATGCCCGGAAGAATGCTATCGCTGACATCGAGTTTGACTTTGGTGCCGTAAGACTCACCTCGGCAAACCAGCTGACCATTCAAATATACTTCGTACTGATCTCCAGCAGCGACATGTAGTTCCGCTTTCTCGGGCTTGGCCAGCGAAAATCGCTTTCGATAGTAGACCTCTGATGACTCGCTACCGGTTTGGGATGCATCGAGCTGCGGCGACCAGATGTAGTTGGCTTCCTGTGCCGAAGCGACCGAAGTTGTCATCGTGACCAGGCATATCGCCATTGCGAAACAGATATGCTTAAGTCGAAGTGGGTTCTTTTGGCAAGTGTTCTGTTTGAGATCATCCATGATCCACGGACCTTACTGTGCAAGTTTCGACGATTTGAGTGGTGTCTTTGCCCCAGCCTCGGCGGGATTGGTGGCTAGCAGTTACCGAGAGGGCATCGTCGGGATTTATCGGCGTGGAAGATGTTAGGATTTGATAAAGAATGCCGATTTTTAGGATAATAACGGCCAATGACATCGTTTTTGACAGCAGTGCTCCTCGGATCCAGGGCAATTGGATCGCGTAATAGGCAATAGCGGAAAATTCACCTGGGTGTCCACACAACCGGAAGTGATGGACGAAACGGGACTTTCGACAGGTATTTTCGTATTTCCGGGCACGGTTCTCAGGGATCAATTGAAACAATTACGGGCTCCGACTAAAAGAAGAATAGAACTTCTTGTGTCATCTACTGCCATCTTCAATTCCATTTTTGGATCCATAAAAAAATGCTCTCATTGATTAACGAGTTGTTTGGGAATCGTCAGATCATCTCCCGCCGCAAAACTAGGAAGAACGAGTACCAGTCGCTTGAGTCGCGATGTCTGCTGGCTAGCGTTTCGTTTGATCCTGTTTCGGGGCAAGTTTCCGTCATTGGAGATGCAGCGGATGACAACGTGTTTGCTTCCGTTGCCGGCACTGACTTGAATCTGGACGTCAATGGATCCGACTTCATGTTCGCATTGGCAGATGTCAGTAGCATCTACTTCAGCGGGCAGGATGGAGCGGATGTCTTCCGTAATGACACAGCCTTGGCTTCCAGAGCCAATGGTGGCGCCGGTATGGATCGCTTGGTGGGCGGTTCGGGTGCAGACAACTTCGTCGGTGGCGACGACAACGACCGCCTGATCGGAAACGGAGGCGATGATCAGCTTCGCGGCAACGATGGCGAAGATGATATTAACGGCAACGACGGCAACGATAGGATTTTTGGTGGCGACCGGAGAGACAGAGCCTTTGGCGACGCTGGCAATGACGTGATGTACTTGGGCGCTGGAGATGACTTCGCCGAAGGTGGCGATGGTGATGATCAGATTTTCGGTGATACGGGAATGGATGAGATCATCGGTGGTAATGGCGACGACACAATTTACGGGCAGGACGACGACGACACAATCAATGGTAACGGCGGCAACGATGTTATCATCGGCAACGGAGGCGACGATGTCCTCAACGGTGGTGCCGGTGACGATCGACTTGTTGGCAGCGACGGTGATGACACACTGCAAGGCGATGTAGGAAGCGATACGCTTCTTGGCCTAGCAGGAGCCGATGATTTGCTCGGTGGAGATGGCAATGACTTCATCTACGCAGGAGACGGTGACGACTTTGCGACTGGCGGAGATGGGGACGATTTTTTCACTGGTGGACTTGGAAATGACAATCTCCGGGGCGAAGAAGGAAACGACACTATTTACGGCAACGAAGGCAATGATGGCTTGCTCGGTGGGCCGGGCAATGACACGCTGGTTGGAAACGATGGAGAGGACAGCCTCTCAGGTGGTGCAGACGATGACCGCCTGATCGGTGGTGCCGATATCGACAGAATGTTGGGCGAAGACGGCGATGACATTCTCAATGGTGGCGCCGGCAACGATGTTCAGCTAGGTGGTCTTGGAAACGACATCATGCTCGGTGGCACTGGCAATGACTTCCTCAATGGAAACGACGGCGACGACCAACTCAATGGTGAAGCTGGCTCTGACCTGATATTCGGTTCTGATGGTGATGACAACATTCTCGGTGGCGATGGAGCTGATGAGCTGCACGGAGATGATGGAGACGACACAATCGATGGTGGCGATGACGTCGATACAATCTTTGGAGGCGCTGGCAATGATACAATCTTTGGTGGTGCTGATGCGGATCGAATCTCCGGCGGCGATGACGATGATCGCGTTTACGGCCAAAGTGGGAACGATGTCATCAATGGCAATGATGGAGATGACGTCTTGATCGGTGCCGATGGATTCGATCAAATTCAAGGCGGCAACGGCGATGATTTCATTCGAGGTGGATTTGGAAATGATCGACTCTTCGGTGAGAACGGTAACGATCGACTCTTCGGAGAAGAAGGTAATGATGGCCTGATCGGCGGTTCGGGCGGAGTCGACTTCCTCTCAGGTGGCGACGACAAAGACCGTATACTGGTTATCGGCGACGATACAGTCTCAGATCGGACCGAAGACGATGCTCAAATTGACTTCCGCAATGGTGGACGAAGTTGGTCCAATATTGAGATGCGAGTTGTCGATGATGCATTTGCGAAGTTGCATGATCGCACTGGCAACACGCGATTACTCAAAGACACGATGACCGTTCAGCCTTTGGTGTTCATCAAAGAGAACACGATTGCAGCGGGCACACACCTTTCACAATCGGAATTGGTTTCCGTTACAAGTCAGGTCATTGATCCAGACACAGGTCGTTTGGTTAACCAGACGATTGTTGAACGTCGCTACACTCTCGGAGAGTGGGATGAGACGATCGAATCGGAGAACGTGTTCAGGACGTTGGAACTTCCGCAGGACATCGCGTTGGCTTGGGCTTCAGCGGAAGGTATCACCAATGCACTTCCTCAGGACACAACGCTTTGGAATCAGTTTAAGTTGCTGACAGACTGGATTCCAATCTTCAACGAGGACGGCAGTCGTAACCCAAATCCGAACGTCCAGTTTTATCAGATCTCTACTGACAACCAGTGGTTCCATCTGAAGAACGGCAAGTTTGCAGAGGACTTGGCCATGGCGAATCCTGAGGAAGATTTTGCTTCGGTTTGGCGACTCTACTTTGAAGAAGGTCGTGAATCAGAAAAAGTATTCCTGAGCAGCAAGATTGAGTTCGTCGATACCCTGTTTACGAAACTGGAAATCTTCTAGGTCTAAGAGAAGTTTGATCGTTCAGATCGAAATGTGCAATTCTAAAGGCGAACCTGCAATGGGTTCGCCTTTTTTCATTGCAGGAATCAACGCAGATTCCCGATTCGCTTGCCTGATTGCGTTTCGTGTTTGTATAGCCCGGATTATTCACGAGGCGTGGGCGTCAAACGGGAGACACCTGCTTCATTGCGGAGGAAGTGTTCAAAGGTTGCTGTTTTTGACAGTTCACCTGCTCGGCGAATCTATTGATTCGCAAATTTGTCACCACTGTCGTTGAATCGTTCAAGATCGCCAACAGGACGCCCGTCGTCGTGAATAATTCCGGTTTAGGGCTGATCGACAAAGCTATGGTTTCTTGGCAACAAATGGCGTTTTACGATTTGGATAGCACACGCGACAAAGCTCACATTTGGTTCCGTCGCAGCCTCTCGCGGAACAGTGTTCCCGGCCATAAAAGATGATCTGCAGGTGCAAGTCATTCCATAATGACTCGGGAAAGAGCTGCTTCAGATCCTTCTCTGTTTGTTTGACATTCTTCCCGTTGGTGAGACCCCACCTCTGTGCGAGGCGATGAATGTGTGTGTCAACGGGAAATGCAGGCACTCCAAAAGCTTGACTCATCACGACACTCGCCGTTTTATGGCCGACTCCGGGCAGTCGTTCGAGGGCTTCGCAATCCTGTGGTACTTTACCTCCATGTTCCGCGACTAAAATCTTGGACAGCCCAGCAATCGCTTTCGACTTCTGTGGTGACAGTCCGCAAGGTCGAATGATTTCCAGAATCGTCTCAACCGGAACCTCACACATCTTTTTCGCTGACCGAGCGAGTCGAAACAGCTTTGGTGTCACTTGGTTAACCTTCTTGTCAGTGCACTGAGCACTGAGCAGAACTGCGACAAGCAGTGTGAAAGAGTTACTGTGTTTGAGCGGAACTGGTGGGTCAGGATACAGCTCTTCCAGCCGGTGTTGTATCAGCTCCGCACGCTCTGACTTTTTCATGAACCGACATCATCAGATTCGGAGCCGCCGTGTTCGCCATCTCGTTTGCCGTCTCCACCCTCTGATTCTTCCGATC
>CAYGUE010000002.1:38332-139572 GCA_964352885.1 uncultured Pirellulaceae bacterium | reverse complement strand
CAGTATGCGCTGCCGTGACACGAGATATCAAGAGCTAGACATTGATATCGCGGAACTAGAACGACGAAAGAAAGCGGAGCTAGAAAAACTTCAATCCGTGATTCGTTTGGCCACGACCCGACGCTGTCGGCAACTCGAGATCTTGGAATATTTTGGCGATTCGGATCGTCGACGTTGCGGATCATGCGACAACTGTGACAAACGACCAAAGCCAAACAAGGGTAATGCCAAGTTCGCGGATCCTCCCGCTGCGTTGTATGCCGCTCAAGTTGCCCTCAGCGGTGTCGCTCGTACGCACGGTCGCATCGGCAAGACTTTGGTTGCCCAAATGCTCAAAGGATCGTCCCAGAAAAAGCTCAAGAACTTGGGGCTCGATCGCCTGAGCACTTTCGGACTCTTGAAGCCGCTTCGCCTCGAAGACATCACGTCCTTGCTAGAGTTCCTGATCGACAACGGCTACGCAGATCAGATCGAAACCACAAAATTTCGTCCCGTCGTCCAAATCAACGATGAAGGGAAGATGCTCATGCTGGGTGAAATCGATATTGACCTAACGGACCGCATGTCGACGAAACTGGTCGACCAAGTCGGCATCAAACTTCGCGGCAAGCAGCCGCACTTGCTGCCGACTCGCGATTCAGCTGACGTTAACGAACCTAAGAGTGACGAAGAAGCGGCGACAGAAGGTGAAGCAACGTCTGCTCATTCAACGGCTGCCAAGTCAACGGACGAAGCCATCGAAAAAAATGTCGTCGACAATGACGAGGATGATGATTCCGTTCATGAGATGCCAGAGGTGGAAGCGGAAGAAATTGCTGCCTGCTTCCCGGCCGAAGAGAAAACCATTCGAATCGATGCCTTCGATGAGTCGCTTCCTTATCCCGGGCAGACGCGTCCGAATTTCTTCTGGACGTGGAAACTGTTCAATGACGGATACTCCGTCGAGCACGTTGCTCAGGTTCGACAGCTGGATCGCGAAGCAATTTTTGAGCACATGCTTCGAGCAGCAGAAAGCGAATATCCAATTCAGACTCATTGGCTAATCGAAGAGTCCGTGCAACAACGGCTTTCCAAATTCGTAGACGAAAACGAGGGAAAGCGATTGCCTCATCTTTTGGCGAAGTTGCCCGAGGGCGTTGAGTCGAACGAACTGGTCCTGTTCATGAAGAGCAGATAACTCGGCTTCGGCTACTTTCTCAGCTCCGCAATCTCGGCTTTGATCGCTTCAAATTCCGCGACGATCTTTTCGACTTCGCCGGGTTCATCTGTCTGAGCTTTGGCATCTTTGAGTAACTTTTGTTGTTTCTCAAGTTTTTGACGAAGGATTTCAAGACGCTTTTTGGTTTTCTTATCCACGATGTTTCTCTGCATATCGGACGTGGTGGAAACAGGTTCCTTCAAAAGTCTAGCAGTTTTGATTTCGATCGCCACTTACCGAGGGGAAGGCAAAGTCTACTCCAGTAGCCATTGCACAAAAAAAGACGGCCGAAGCCGTCTCAAATCACTGCAATTGATTGCGGCCGAAGCCACAAACACTCTATCTTGGTTTTACTTCGCGAGTCTTACGCTGAAAGCCGATCGCACCCAGCGACTTGTAGACTTCTTCCAAAGTCTTTTCACCAAAGTTCGAAATGCTAAGCAATTCCGCGCGAGTCGTATTGAGCAAATCCTTGACGGTGAAGATGCCTTTCTCTTCAAGGCAATTTGTTGTGCGAACGGTCAAGCCGATCTCAGCGGTGCTGAGTTCAAGTTTCTCGCGCAAGTCACGTGCTTCTTCTTCAGCAGCACTAAGCGGAATTCTGGTTCTAGCCATCGGGGGTCCTTCCCTAAAAGTATTATCAATGAATTCACTGAAAAATCGGCCGACAGATTTCGATTCGACCTCGGTGGCGAAGTCGATCTACATCGCGGGTAGATGCGTTTGTCGTCCTTGTTTCAAACTGTCATGTTTATACCATATGGTGTCAGGCCTCAAAGGATACGAGCGTATTTTCACTAAGCTTTTTCCGGGCCAACCGCTAGCAGAACATGACCGATCTTGAGCAATCACGACGAAACCAAAAACATGGCAGTTGAAACGCAACAGGAACTACTTCACGGTCTCAACGACGCACAACAGAGTGCCGTCCAGAACACCGAAGGTCCTCTACTGATTATTGCCGGACCTGGCAGTGGAAAAACGCGAGTCATCACGCACCGGATTGCCTACATGATCGCGCAGGGCATTCCGTCATGGCAAATCGTTGCACTTACCTTCACCAACAAAGCCGCTGACGAGATGCGGAACCGGCTGAACAAGCTCTCGCCTGGAAACCTGACTTGGGCTGGAACGTTTCACCGATTCTGTTCGCGGCTTCTTCGGCAATACGCTCCTCTGGTCGGCCTGCAAGAGAACTACACGATCTACGACATGGGCGACAGTAAGAAAGTACTCAAGCACGCGATCGAGAATGCTGAAATTGACGTCAAACATTTCTCTGCCGACAAAATTGGCAACGAAATCAGCAACCAGAAGAACAACGGTGTCTCCGTCGAGCACTTCATCCCGCGCCCCGGCAACGTGATGGATAAAATCGTGAGCAAAGTCTATCCGGAGTATCAAAAGTTATTGCAGATGGCAAACGGCGTCGATTTTGATGACTTGCTGCTGCACTGTGTGGATTTACTTCGTGACAGTCCTGAGCTTCGTGAAGGCCTAGACATGAAGTATAGCTACATGATGGTCGACGAGTATCAGGACACGAATCGGGCTCAATACCAACTGATTCGATTGCTCAATCACAGCGTGCAGAATCTTGCGGTGACCGGAGATCCCGATCAATCGATCTATGGCTGGCGAGGAGCCAACATTTCGAACATTCTTGATTTCGAAAAAGACTATCCTGCGGTCGCCGTTGTGCGACTGGAAGAAAACTACCGCAGCACCAAATCGATCCTGCGTGTGGCTGACCAACTGATCAGTAACAACATTCGCCGTAAACAGAAGTCACTGACCACATCGAACGATGAAGGCAAAGCCGTTCGCCTCGTCGCCTATCCGTCCCCTCAGGACGAAGCCGCCGACATCTCCGATTCAATCGCATTGGAGATTCAAAAGGGAAACCGACAGGCCAAAGATTTTGCGATCCTCTACCGTACCAACTGGCTTTCCCGTGCCTTTGAGCACACGCTTCGCCAATGCGGCGTGCCGTACCAAGTACTTAACGGACACGAGTTCTACCAACGTAGAGAAATCAAAGATGTCATTGCGTATCTTCATTTGCTGAACAACCCCGACGACAGCGTAGCGTTCGAACGGGTCGTCAATATCCCATCACGAAAGATCGGCAAGGTCACGCTGACTCGGTTGCAACGATACGCTCGCGAGAACTCAATCTCGATGATGGAAGCCGCTCGCAATTGCCAACAAATCAGCACCATCAAAAAAGCTGTCGGCAAACGAATTCTTGATTTCGTCGCATTGATGGACGGGCTCTCGAAAGAAGTAGATAGCGAAGTCCAACCCGTGATTCGTTCCGTCCTGGCAGCAACAAACTATCGCGAATGGCTGACCGACGACGGCAGCGAGGAAGCCTACGAACGTGCCGGCAACGTTGATGAACTGGTCGTTGCGGCTCAGGAGTTCGACAGCGAGCATCCAGAAGACGGAGGACTGTCCCGTTACCTCGAACAGGCCGCCCTCGTTTCCGACACGGATGTTTGGGAGTCCGATGCAAATTTCGTAACGATGATGACAATGCACGCTGCCAAAGGACTCGAATTTCCCTGTGTTTATGTCGTTGGACTCGAAGACGGACTTTTGCCTCACGAACGCAGCGTTGGCAACGATGATGAAGTGGAGGAAGAACGCCGTTTGCTGTTCGTTGGAATCACGCGAGCCGAGGAAGAACTTCAGTTCTCCCGCTGCTTGAATCGTTTCCGCCGCGGCAGCTACTGGCCCGCAATCCCGAGTCGATTCCTGATGGAGTTGCCTCGCGACGAGATGGAAGTCTTCGGGCCTCAACACCAACAGTCCGACATGACTGCCGACGATTTGCAGCGTGCCATCGATGCCATGGACATCGCCCAAGTTCCGGACCTATCGGAATTGCCGGAGATCGACATTCACGCCAGCGATGCAGCCATCTCAGTCGGCGGCGACCTATTCGGCGACAAACCGGAAAAACCAGCCGCGAAAAAGCCTTCGATGGCCAACTTAATGACTGCTTCGGAACTGGCACAGCAGCATCAATCGAATTCTACCGCTGATCGCATGGAGCCCGAGTCATGCGAAATCGGTATCGAAGTCGAACACGTTGAGTACGGCATTGGGAAAGTCATCGCAATGACTGGCACCGGCCGAAAATTGACAGCCACGATTAACTTCCCCAAGGTCGGAAACAAGCGAATCTGCCTTGCATTCAGCAATTTACGTTTGCCCGGCTAGGAATTCGCACAATCTGAATCTTTAGGTGTGCAATGCCTTACGCCTGCTTAAGCATGCTCAGCAAGTTTGATGAAGATGCCCATCCACGAAAACGACTCAACCCTATTGGGAGGGCCCATTAGGAACTTATTGAATCGAGCGCCTTAGCCAGCGGACACTGCGAAACATCGACTTTGGCACCACTGCGATACTTCGTTAACAGTCGCCGTGACTCCTCGGCCAGCATTCGTCGTACTTCACGACGTTTGCCTTTCACACGAGCAATCTTCATGTGATCATAGGCCGTCGTCTGATGCCGCATCCACGCGACGACGGCCGATTCGGCTCGACGCTCGATCGGAATGCGCTGAGTCCTTGCGACGGTGCCGCTACCAACCGGAGTTGCGTGTTCGCTGACGGCGGTTGCGAGGCGAAAGGCCAGTTCTGAGTACAAATCGTCGAAGTTGAGAAACTGAAGGATCGCAGCGGTGAAATCTTCAACGTACTGCGATTGTTTTACATCACGACGCTTTGCCGCAGAAGCCTGCTTCTTCGCGTAAGCGTCCGTGCCTCGTTCTGCTTCGAGCTCAATTTTGACGGACGCGATACGATCCGCGGGAGCCCAGACTCCACGCGAGAAAGTTCGACGACCTTTTTTTTCCTTCACCGTCCAGCTTGGGCCACGTGCCTTTACTCGACGCGTGACACCAGCATCACCGGGCGGCAACAGTTCCCAGCCTGCGGGAATCTTCAGGATCCTTCCATCATCTGTACGGACGGTGTCTGGCTCCGGACCTGGAGCAACGACTCGAGTTTCTGTCGGCATGTCGCGTCGTCTCAGCGTAGCGAATTAACTTGGGAGGCCTTACCACGTTCGCCAGTTGTAAGCGTTGCCGCGAAGTCCAATATCGCCGCTAGGGATGCCAATATTTTGGAAGTGGCTTTGGTGAAAGCCTCCGATGTATCGCGAGTCAACTTCGACTGGATCCCGATACTTGTGAGTCATCTTGCCATCAAGAATTCGCGAAATCACAGGATTGCGATTCGCGAAATACGATTCGGTTGGGAAAGCCGTTGGTTGAGTGTAGTCCTGGGGGACGTAAGAGCCAACATGGCCGGCAGACTGGACGAACAAAGGTGGATTGACTTGATGAGTCTTTGTCTGAACGGGGCGATTCATTCGACCACGAAAAAGCTGAGCTTCACAATCCTTCGAATCGGCAACGCCGAACAGAACCGTCATCAGAAGTGCCGTTGCAATCAGTCGCATCGTTTTTCTCCCCAAAACCTGGTGTTACTCATTAAAGTAAACTTCGGATCTTCGAGGGCCGTTAAGCAACTTGATGTTATGCGGCGGATTAATGCAAACAAGTCGGCTGAACGGAATCACATTCAGCCGCGATCTGCGAACAAGGAGGATTCTCCGCGTCTCAACATCGCCTGCCTAACGAGGTCATCAACGGCTGGAAGCCGTCGTTACGAAACATGCAAACGATTGCGGCTGGAAGCCACAACCACGATGAAAATCCGTGTTTATTTGTGGTTCTTCAACGCCGCCGATGCGGCGGTTGGATGCCGTCACTACGATTTTTTTTCCGGAACACTCGTGTACCTTCGTGCCATTCAAGGCAAATAATCAACGGTTGGAAGCCGTCGTTGCGCTAATGCAAACGATTGCGGCTGGAAGCCACAACCACGATGAAAATCCGCGCTGCCGATGCGTCGGCTGGAAGCCACAACCACGATTGACCTAGCCGTAGAGAATCTCGGATGTCGGCGTTTCAGTCGTTTGCGGATCGAATTTCCTCAAGCCCAATTTTTGCAGCGCGACCAAAGAAATGTAATATGGATTGAGCACCATATAACGATGAAACAATCGACGCGGCTCTTTCGTGAAACGAAACAGCCACTCGAGGCCATACTTCTGCAAGATCGGCGGCGCCTGAGCAAGCTGACCGGCGTGAAAATTAAACGCAGCACCAACGGCAAGGACCGGCATCTTCAGATCGTTCTTGAACTCATAAGCCCAGACTTCCTGGCGGGGGCATCCGAGACCAACAAGCGTGATCGCCGCGCCACTGGCGTCAATCACGTCGATGATCTCCTGCTTTTCCTCGGGAGTTACCGTGCGGAACTTCGAGGCCAACGTCCCCGCAATATTTAGCTTCGGAAACTTCTTACGGAGATTCGCCGACAGGTCGTCCAACAATTCCGGCTTCCCACCAAAAAGAAAAATGGAAATGCCTTCTTCGGCAGCCGCCTTGCACGTTTCCAGCATCAAATTGGGACCGTAAACGCGATCCCTGAGCTTGGTTCCGTGGATGGTATTGAGTGCCCAGCGAACGGGCTGACCATCAGGAACGATCAGCTCCAATTGATTCAGGCGATGACGGTGAACATTGTCCATCACGCCAGTCATGACGCCATGCACCGCCAATGCGGAAACCCCAAATGGCTTGCGTGTCTTTGCAGCATCAACAATCTTCGCCGTTGCCGCCTCGTAGTCGACTGCATCAATGTTGACACCGACCAAATTGAATTTACCAAGATCGATCATGCCTCGACCGTCTCGCCTTCCCAACGCTCGACGTTGTGACCGTGGATCTCGGTCAGGATTGTCTTAACGTCCTTCGTCAACTTCCATTCCGGATAGTGACTCTGGAACTTGCTCACGTCGCTGACATACCAGATGTGGTCGCCCATGCGGTTGTCGTCAGCGTAAGTGTGTTCCAGTTTGTTTCCAGTGATCTCTTGGCACATCTGAATCGCTTCGAGCATCGAGCAGTGGCTGAATCGACTTCCGCCAATATTGTAAACTTCGCCCATTCGAGGGTTGCGATAGAAGTGATCGAACGCCTGAATCAAGTCGTAACTATGAATGTTGTCACGAACCTGTTTTCCTTTGTAACCAAAAACCGTATAGGCACGTCCAGTGAGCGTGCACTTCATCAGGTAAGCAAGGAATCCGTGCAGCTGCGTGCCACTGTGATTCGGACCGGTCAGGCACCCGCCGCGGAAAGCAGCCGTGTTCATATCGAAGTACTTTCCGTACTCCTGAACCATCACGTCTGCAGCAACTTTCGAAGCACCGAACAGGCTGTGCATGCAACTGTCGATCGACATGCTCTCGCTAATGCCGTCATTAAACTCGTGCGATGGATCAATCTCCCAACGCAGCTCTTGCTCGACAAGCGGTAAGCGGTTAGGCGTGTCGCCATAAACCTTGTTGGTCGATGTGAAAATGAAACATGCCTTAGGGCTGCTTTCGCGGCAAGCCTGCAACAGATTGAGCGTGCCGTTCGCGTTGACGGTGAAATCTTTCTTTGGATCACGGGCCGCCCAGTCATGCGATGGCTGAGCTGCGGCATGGACGACCAGCTTGATATCCGAGCTGTACTTTTTGAACAGGTTGTCAATCAGCTCTTCATCACGAATGTCGCCGTTGACGTGTTCGTAGTTCTCCCCAAGTTCACTCTCAAGCTGCCCACGTTGCCAAGCAGTCGATGCTTCTACTCCAAAGAACTCGGCTCGCATATCATTATCGATGCCGATAACTTTCAGGCCCTGTGTGGCGAAATGGCGGCTGGCTTCAGAGCCAATAAGTCCGGCAGAACCAGTGACGATTGCAATGCTCATTAGTTTCAGACTGGCCTAAGCCAAGAAGCAGTAGGGGTACAAAGAAGGAAGGAATGTAACCAAAGTTGGCCGTAGCAACAGTTTTTGCCAAAACTGGACCGCAGCCCTAATTTGAGCCTCATTCTAGTCCTGTGACCTCTATGGTCAACGAAAAATGGGGCCAAGAAAGCCTCAACAGGCAGAGCGGTCCGATTGTAGCGGGACCGTAGTGCCTAGCGACATCATGGCAGCTCTCCGGTGCCAACATCGTTCAGTACCGAACGAAAGTGTTTACATCGAAAAGTGCCCCTGAAGTCGCAATTACCCCAACTAGTTGGAGAACTTGTGAACGGTCGTGTGGCTCATCGTTTCGCCCGGCTTGAGCAACGTCGTTGGAAATTCTGGATGATTGGGCGTGTCTGGATAGTGTTGTGATTCGAAGCAAATCGCCCCGTTCTTCTCAAAACCGCCGCTTCCAGGCTGGCCATTAAAGTGGTTCGAGGTGTATACCTGAACGCCCGGCTGCGTCGTGTAAACGGTCATCTTCCGGCCCGATTTTGGATCTTGGACACTTCCGATCAGCGCCAGTTCGTTCGCCGAGTTTCGTTTGACAACGAAACAGTGGTCGTAGCCTTTGGCGTCCGCTGGAGCTGCTTTCATTCCAGATTTTAGCGTTTTCGCTTCCAAATAGTTGAAGAAGGAATCGTCCTTCGTTGGCAACATCTTGCCAGTCGGAATCAGTGTGTCATCGAATTCGAGAACTTGCTCACATGCGAGCATCAGTTCATGATCCATGACGGTACCAGAACCGGATCCCGCAATGTTCCAGTAGCTGTGGTTACAAAGATTGACATGAGTCGCCGCATCGGTGGTCGCCGTGAACACCATCTTCAACTCGTCTCTTTCGTCCAGCGTATATTCGGCAACGACTTTGACTTCGCCTGGATAGCCTTCTTCGCCATCGGGGCTTGTGAGCGTGAATCGTACGCCAGCAGCCTCATCGGTCTTGATGATTTCACTGGTCCAAATCTTTTTGTCGAAGCCTACGTTACCGCCGTGAAGATGATGAGGGGCACCATTCGTCGCAAGCGTGTACTCTTTTCCGTCCAGCGAGAATTTTCCCGCCGCGATTCGATTGCAGAAACGTCCCACCGTTGAACCAAAATATGAACTGCACGCTTCGTAGCCGGCCATGTCGTTGCAATTAAGAGCAACATTCACCGAGGGACCATCATCTTTACCCGGAACACGCATCGCAACGATCGTGGCCCCGTAGTCCATCATTTCGAGGACGTAACCATTGCTATTGGTGCAGACAAACTTTTTGACAGTGCGTCCGTCTGAAGTCTCCCCAAACGATTCTTCAACGACATCGAGAGCTAGTTGTTGGGTTGATTCTTGCGTTTCGGAGAGCGTAAATTCGCTTGCGGCCTCGGCAACATCTTTAACCGCTTCGTTATTGGCGTTTGCATTTTGCGGCGCAACACGAATGAAAGCGGTCGCAACGCAACCGAAAACAAACGCAAGAATTATGATTCCCAATCTCATATCGACCTCTATCATCCTGACAGGAAAAGTGCGCGAGACCGTCTCTTGTCTCCGTACCGAGGGAATGCAAACCACGCTTTGGCGCGCATTCAATTTGGGCGACATTATGCCGATGCCTGGCCATAAAGGCAATAACTTGAGCCATCCAAAGCAAAAACTCCGGGAAATACCGGTAGTGAGAGTTTCCGAACCTCTTTGACGAGGAGTTAGCTCTTTCCTAATCGATGTAAAGTACGGCCAGAAAACGACCTGTGACACGGAAAAAGCTCCCGACAGCAAGGCCATCAGGAGCTTTGATTCTTTTCTAATCGTGATCTCAAGCCTTATCGCTTGAAGTCATTCGCGTTGGAGCTCTGGTCCGCGGTCGCATTCTCGCGATTTGACTCAACTTCAAACTCATCGCCGAAGAACTTGGTCGTGCCTTCAGCAACTTCTCGTGAGTCTGATTCGTCACAAGAAAGGAATGCTCGGAAGACATGAGTTCCACGCTTGTTCGCAATCGACGTCACTTGGAAGGTCATCGACTGGCCTGGATCGATTTGAGCGATCGGAGCAAAGATTACTTGTCCCGGAACGATGCGGTTCTGAAGACCGGTCGCCTTACTCGGCTCGATGCCTTCCGAAAATTGCATCAGTAACTCAACGCCTTTCGCGGAACGACTACCACGGTTTTGAACCGTGATCTGGTATTCAGTTTCTTCACCCGTTGGCAAGGGACCCTTCGGGTCTTCAACGCTCAACACAAGGTCAGCAATCGTTTCGACCATCGTGACACATGCCGCTGCAGCAGTGGCAACTTTGGTGGGATCGTCTTTGTGGCGAACGCCTGCCTCGAATTGAAGCTCACCGCTGCCTACCAACTCCCAGTCAATCTCAAACGTTTTGCTCTGGCTTGGATCAAGCGAGCCGATCTGCCAAAGAATTGCACCATCCCTCTTTTCGACACCGTCGATTCCGCCGAGGTACTGTGCACCTTGCGGGAACGCGATCGCAGTTTCAAGGCCGTTGCCTGCCGCGTCGCCGTTATTGGTAACGGTTACTTTATAACGAGCCATGGTGCCAGAGTATTTTAAAGGCGGTCCTTCGATCGTGATGCCAAGGACTGCTCGTCGAACGATCACGTCTTGCGAAGCATCGATTGACAAATCACCGTCAGCTGTGGCGCTGGTCGTCAAGGTAAGTTGGCCCGCAGTTCGTGCTGCCAACTCGATATCAAAAGTCGACTCTTTTCCAGCAGGGATGTTTCCGATTGCGGCACGATCTCCGCCGAACTCTTCTGGAAGCATCACAACAACGTTTTCGGCTACGCCTGTTCCTGGGTTTCGAACGGTAACGGTGTAGACCGCTGTCTCACCGAACAGAACTTCGCCTGGACCCGACATCGACATCTCGAGTCGAGGCTCAGTGACTTGGATATTGACAGTTCCCATACGAGGAACCAGAGTCCACTCAACGGCTAGGTCGAAGACCTGAGCCTTGCGAGGGACCGCAACAATGGTGGCCGAATGAGTCTGACCAGCAGGAATTCGATCAATCGTCCAAAGGATTCGAGCTTGATCTTTCCCGTCCGTGACTTCTTTCTTGCCCGTTGTCAAATTTGTGTTTTGTACATCGACCCAATCAGGAACGTTGACCCCAACGAGTACATCTTTTGCTTCTGTGCGACTGTTATTGGTGACTTCGACACGAAATGAAGCCTGCTTGTTGACCCCAATCGATTGTGGGCCAAAAGTTTCGACTTCGATACCAGGAGCGTTCAACGACATCTTCGCTTTGTCTTTATTCGCCGTCGGTGATTCTACTTGACGCGACACCTGACGAACGTTTCGATCGATCGATCGCTGAGTCGCGTTTAGGTTCGTGGGAGACGCTTCCTGCGTTGCGACGGCTGGTTTGACAGCGAAATCGCTGGTTGGCTTTGCTGTTTGACTTTTCTTTGGGGCTGGTTTCTTTTCAGCAACTTTCTGCTTTTCAACTGGAACGCCAGGACTTGGCGGAGTTTTGAACTCGCCGATCTTTGGCGATGCCATTCTCGTTCCAAGTGCCGCAACTTGCTGAGTCGCTGCAGGTTGTGTTTTGGGCTGTGGAGCACGGAGGCTGGATTCGACGATTGGACTGACCTCGGGTCCGTGGGTTCGCATTTGATTGACCTGTGATGAATAGCGTTCCATCGAAGTCGAAGACGCCGACCGTGCGGCCGAAAACCCCTTCGGCACGAAGTCTTGTGCGGTCGGACGTGCAGCAGGAACGCCAGCAAGAATCCCCGGTACCGCAGGCTCTTGTCCAGCAGGCTCCTGATAGCTCGTTTGAGCAATCGTGCCCCGCTGTTGGTTCTGCCAATTCGCCAGCGACTGATCGCTCAGACTTCGTTGCAAGCGTTTGGCTTCGGCCGGTTCCATGTTAACCGCAGGTGGTGCCGCCTGTGTCTGCGAAGGCACATACCGCTGTGATGGCGGTTGCACGTCTTGTTGATCTTGGGCGAGCAATGACTCAGCCATTACGGCGATGAGCAATGTCAGCGCTGACCATGTGGCGATTTTAGAGATACGTTGAGCTAGCATGACTTCCTGCCTTGGAATTCGAGTTTGTCCGTCCATGGATCATCGAGTTTAACGATTACGCGGGTTTAGTAAAAACCGGAAGCTTTTCCGATTTCGAGGTATAAATCCGATTCTGGCGATTGTGGTAGCGTTCACCGCAGCTCGCGACTCAAGGTTCTATTAGCGGATTCCCAAGCACTGCACAATTGAGATTGCCTGTACTTTTGCGCCAGATTTCCAAGCTGAAAGAGTATTTTCCGTTTCGATGGACCTGCGAATTCCGAAGATTTGAAAATTCGAGCATGTCCCAAGTGTTGGTGGACTACGTCCACGTCTACAAAAGGGATCAGAACAGACCGGAGATGCGTTCCTGCAGAAAAGCATATCAAAGAGAGATAAAGAAGGCTTCGATTCCGTCGTCTTCCGATTTTTCAGACGTCGATCTTAGATACTGCTTCGCGGCCCGAGCAATCTTTTCCTCAATTTGCTTATCCTGATCTTCTCGCGTGTGAGGATAAGCTTGTGACAGATGAAAAACCAACTCTGACAACATCTTTTTGGATCCGCCAAAATCAGACTCTGCAATCTCGGCGAACAATCTCAGCTCCTGAATCCCCGTCTCCATCTTCCCTGACAGCATATCAAGATGAGCACTCTGCAGCCTTGCATTGAGCCTTAAAGGATGAGCCGGCCCGAATGACTTATTCGCGAGCTGAACCGACTGGCTCAACTGCTCGCGGGCACCATCAAGATTATCCTTGTGCAGCAACAAATCGCCGATTCTCATTCGCGTGTAAATCGATTGTTCCGGGATTGTAATCTCATTATTCAGTGCAATTGCCAATGCAATGTCGAGCTCTTTCAGCGCGAGGTCGAACTGTCGATTCCGCTCGTAGGCGTGGGCGATATGATGTCTTGCAAGGTACACCGAATGCCCATCGGCACCCTCAATACGCTTGGCAATTCGGAGGCATTTTTCGAGCAGTTCCAAACCATCAAGAATTCGGCCTTCATCAACAAGACAAGCCGCGATTTCCATTTGCGTTTCAAGCGTGAGAAAATGCTCTGGTCCCAAACTGGCGATGGTTGCCGGCAACCCTTTTTCCAAATACGGCTTTGCCTTTCGATGAAATCCAGCACGTCGGATACAAGTCGCCAACTGCAATTGCGTTCCAATAATCTGCGGATGGTCGGATGGCAGTTTTCGCCGCAGCGTCTTGAGTATCTTCTGATAGCCCTTTACGACCTGATCCAGTTTAAATTGATAAATGTCATCCGCGAGGTCGCCTTGCAGGGGTTCATCAACAACAGTCGCCAGATCAGCTTCCTCGCCATCACTCGCCAGCAAAGTAAGGAAACTGTCCGACAAGCCCTCGGCATACTGTCTCCGTTGAGATTCCAGATTTCGAGAGCGTTCCGCTTTGGAAGCTTGCCGAAGACTCGATGCGGTGGTCAGAACCAACATCAGCACGCACGCCATCGATGCTAGGCACGCGACTTTGTGACGCAGGAAAAGTTTCTTCGCGTAGTACCAGTTCGACGGCGGAGTTGCCGTGACCATTTCGCCGTTGAGGTATCGCTCAAGATCCGCAGCTAAATCGGCAGACGACTGATACCGCATGGAGCGGTCCGTCGCCAAAGCTTTCAACGTGATTGACTCAAGATCGCCCCGAAGTTGTTGCTGCAACTGCCGCGGGCTGGTTGATCTGGTTTCCGCAATCTCCGCAAGTTTTTTCTCGTTGTGCGTAATTCGCTGATGTGGAGCAACAACTTGTTCTTGCGTAAACCAATCTCGAAAGTTTGCCAGAGAACTACCTTTCGTTTGTTGCTCATTGGGTGTTGAGCCAGCCAACAGTTCGAAAAGAAGAACGCCAAGCGAATAGACATCGCTGCGAGTGTCGACAACGATTTCTCCTCGCGTCGCCTGTTCCGGGCTCATATAGTGCGGCGTGCCGAGGAGCTGAGCAACCGTTGTATGAGCAGGCTGATCCGTTAATTCATGCCCGATCGCCTTGGCCACACCAAAGTCAATAACTTTCGCGACTGGTTTTCCATCCTGATCTCGAACCAGCACGTTGGATGGCTTGATGTCTCGATGGATAATCCCCTTTTGATGAGCATGTTCGATTGCGCGGCAAACGTCGATAAAAATTTTGACTCGCTGCCCAACGTTCAGCTGATGTTCATCGCAGTATCCTGTGATCGATTCCCCGGGAACGTACTCCATCACGAAGAACGGGCGGTCGTTTTCACTTTTCCCACCGTCAAAAACTTTGGCGATGTTTGGATGGTCCATCATCGCCAGTGCCTGCCGTTCGGCGCTAAATCGAGCGAGCACATCCGAACTGTTACGCCCTGGCCGAAGAAGTTTCAGCGCGACCGTTCTCTCCACTGGAGATGTTTGCCTAGCCAAAAAGACTTGACCAAATCCGCCTTCCGCGATCAATTTCTTTATTTCGTAAGCACCAATTCTTGAAGGGAAAAACAACTCAGAACATTCAGAATTCAAACGGGCCGCAGGCGTTTCAAGAAATGTGTCTGCATTTTGATGCGCTTCCAACAAACTGGTGACTTGATGGCGCAGATTTTTATCCTCACAGTATTCCGACAACCAGGTATCCGCCAGTTCGGGCGAATCCATGTCGACAACTGCATCGAAGAGTTCTTTCACGGTTAGTTTTGGATGGTTCATTTTTGGCAACCTGCCGTTGGAAGCGTTAGGCTTTATTGATGATTTCGAACAACCTTGCCCTTCCAAACGCCCAGTCTCGATTAACCGTTCGCGGAGAGATTTCCAATACCTGTGCGACTTGTTCGACCGACAGTCCGGCAAAATAACGCAGCTTCACGATTTCAGCAGATCTGGCCTCTTCTGATTCCAGTTGCTGCATGGCCTGCTCAAGTGCCAACAAGTCCAAGTCGGAATCAAATTCATCCTCAATCGCAAATACGACATCATCAAACTCGATTCGTACTCGACCACCACCGTGCTTCACTCGACTCTTGCGTCGTGCTCTGTCAATTAATATGCGTCGCATTGCCTCGGAAGCCGCCATAAAAAAATGGCCGCGGTGATTCCAAGCACTGGATTTGTCATTAGAAAGCCGCAAGTAGGCTTCATGGACGAGATCGGTCGAATTGATCGACTGCCGGTGATGCTCGGAGTTCAGGCGCCGACGGGCTAGCTTTTTAAGCTCCCCATAGAGGATGTCCGTCATCGCATCCGTCGAAGGAGTATCGCCCTGTTGGATTGGAGGATCCAGATCGTTCAAATTTTCTCCTTGGGATGCACGTGTGACGAATCCGGGAAGCGGGCAAGTCAGACACAACGATTATTCACCGACGGCACCATAAAATGTAGGGTGTTTAGCGTTTGTCAGAATTGAAAGCGAAAAAAAGAAAAATTTTGGCGTCTCCACGCATACAAACTCGCACTTCTTAATAACCCGCGGCTTTTTGCCGTAAGTCTCTTGCCGGACGCCACTTCCTCGAACTTCTGGCATGACAAACACCGACGCTTCAAACCAATTGACTCGGAGATTATGGGTAATTTTTCAAATGCATGGGCTCCAAAAGATGTTGACGCCTGCGAATACATCAGTCGTATCAGCAAAATTCCGGTGCCCGATCGATCAGAAGTGATGGAAATTGCTGGTGTGGTAGGCGATTCCAAGACTCAGTATCGTAATGAAATCCTGAAATGGCATCCGGTTCTATGTCACTGTTTGAGAATGTTGATCGCGTTTCGCGGACGTGAGATCCGTCCTGATTATTGCTTTGAGCTGAGCCTGCGAAATTCAATTCGCGTCAAACAATTGCGCGAAGAAGTTGAGCCAGTTATCGCACAACTCCAGACGCTGACTCGTCGCGAGCCGCGGTCGGGACGCTATCCTGATTCAAGACGTGTCGAGTCAATCATTGCAGAAGTCGAGCAACTCGATATTCGCTTGGAACGAATCCGCACGTGGTTTCGAGTCAGCGGTTGCCAGAGTTCCGTCGCAGAGAATTCGTTTGTAAGGTTCGTCGAGGCCAAACAGCGGCTTGCCTGCACGGGACTTCGTATGGTGGCAAAAATCGCTTACGGATACGGACGAAAACGTTCGCTCATGGATATGATCCAGGATGGGAACGCCGGCCTGTTGGTGGCGGCCGAAAAGTTTGATCCTGCAATGGGATGTGCTTTCACGACCTACGCTTCTCATTGGATTCACGAACGAATTTCAAAAGGAATTCAAAGACGCTCTACCATTCGCGTTCCTTTCGAAAAACTAATGGTGATCTCCAAAGCAAAACGCGAACTTGCAAACCTTGCCCAATTCGCTCAGCGAGAACTGAATGCGGAGGACGAAGGTGAAGTGGTTGCAAATTACCCCATTGAATCGTCCGTATTCACAAAAATCAGATCTGGGGTTTCATCGCTGAACAATCTCCTAGCTTGCAGATTTGAAGAAAACGCGTCAGCTTTCGACATTGAAGATGATGGTCAGCGGGATCCTGAGATCGGGATGTGGAATACCTTGAGGCAGGACAAAGTCAATCAAGCCCTTCTGAAACTGGATGAACGTCAAATGGAAATCGTCGTTCTCCGCTTTGGTTTTGACGGCGCACCACCTCGCTCGCGACAATTCATCGGCAATCGCATTGGATTGACCGGCGAACGAGTTCGACAAATCGAAAAGGAGACACTAGGAATCCTTCGAGCAGAATTGATCGGTTTCGAAGACTAGGGACTAAGGAATCGTCCCGAGGTTGCAGATCGAAAGTTAATTCAGAACCATACTAAGTCGTCCAACTTCAATCGGCTTATCACTTCTCAGGGTTCGGTTCGAAACGTCCGTAGTTCGCCGCAGCGTGAACCGACAGATAATACAGTCGAGCCGCAGCTGCGATTTTCTTGTAGTTGATATCTTCTACTTGATCAGAAGGTTGATGATAGTCCGGATGCATTCCGCCAAACAGGAATGCAACTGGCACACCCTGTTTGTAGAAGTTGATTTGATCGCTTCGATTCCAGTAGCCTTCGTTGTCCAGCTCGAACTCGAATCCAACGTGCTCGTTGGCGGCAAGAATCAGGTTGTGCAACTCGTTATCGCCGCGTTTGCTGCCGATGAGATGGATATGACCTTCATTGTCGCTGTCGGTGTCGCCTTCTCCTGTGTCTTCATTCCGCCCGACCATGTCAATGTTCAGCATACATGTCATCTTATCCAGAGGCAGAATCGGATGCTCGGTGTAGTACTTCGAACCTAACAGACCGACTTCTTCAGCCGCAAACCACATGAACAGCACGCTGCGTTTTGGCTTGATCGGGTTCGCTGCCATCGCACGTGCGATTGAAAGAACCGCCGTTGATCCAGATCCGTTGTCGTCAGCTCCAGGGTAAACGGTTCCATTGCGAATTCCAAGGTGATCAAGATGTGAACCGATTACAACGTATTCGTTTTTCAATTCAGGATCTGAACCTTCGATCAAAGCGACGACATTCGGAGCACCTGCTTGCTCCTCCCGCATCGGTATGTTGATCGTGATTTCTTTTCCACTTTCGACCACACCCGCTTTTTCGTTCCAGTCTTCCGCGACGCCAAGAGCCGCAGCAACCTCCACCGCAGCGGTCTCCGAAATTCGTCCCGAAATACTGGTCGATCGTCGCCTTCTACCAGGAAAAATTGTCTGAGCAGTCGACTCTGGAACTCCTTCGACCAAGCGAATTGCCGCTACAGGTCGTTTCCGAGCGATCGCAAACGGGGCGCGACCAAACGCTTCCTTGTCTGCTGAGTAGATAACGATCTTGTCACGCAAGGAAATGTCTTCAGGAATTTTCGCAGCCTTGCCCTGCAAACTTAGAAATACGACTTCGCCCGAAACTTCACCTGCGTCGGTGTAGCGGTCGAATCCAAGATTGCCTTCGCCGGGAACTTCAAGCCCATCAGGCCCAACGATGTTGCATTTATCCATCGCTGGATAGCGTCGCTTCAAAGGCATCATCTGAAAATAGGTTTCGCCATCTCCAGCCGGCTCAAGTCCGAACTCAGCGAGTTTTCCGGCGACCCAGTGTGCCGCTTTCATGTATCCGACTTGTCCCGTGCCTCGCCCCTCGAACTCCGAACCAGCCAAAACCGCAAGGAATTCTTTGGCTTGATCTTCCGTGATGGAATCAAAACCGGTCTTCAATTCTTCAGGCGGCGCCTGCGTTGTTGCGAACTGAGCGCTGGCAGATAATGCCGAAAACAAAACCGCTCCAACAAATGCGATCAGGAACGGGCAACAATGAACGGAAGTCAAATATTTGAGTCGCATGATTTCTTTCAAGGATTCTTTCAAGGAGAATGGAACTTCATCTCATTGTGACCTGAATTCGCCGCTATTCCAACTACCGACATGGCATTGCCCCGTAATTTCAAAACGGAATTTGATGCTGTGAGAATCGTTTCGTTGGATTTTACGGAATCAGGTGACGGAAGAGCAGCTTAAGAATAAACTGATTGGAACCGCAACCCGAAGCATCGCCGAACTCTCGAGCGCAGTACCAACATCATCCGAATCAAACGAGGTATCGCCATGACAATCAAAGCAATCTTCTTCGATATCGGAGATACCCTGATACGAAAAAAGGAATGGTTGCCCGGTTCGAGGGAATTCGTCAGTGCGATGCGTGAGCGAAAATTGCGTCTCGGTTTGATCTCCAACACGGGTAACTTGAGCCGCGAAGATCTGGAGAAACTGCTTCCACCGGATTTCGACTTTGGCCTGTTCGAGGAAGGGCTGACATTGCTGTCCTCCGAAGTGGGCATTGAGAAACCGATCCTCGGAATCTTTTCGCTTGCCGTTCAGCACACCGGCTTTTCACCTTGGGAAACGATGTTCGTTGGTGAGAGCCTAACCGAAACGCTGGCTGCGCAAAAGGCAGGAATGCAAGCCGCACGAATCTTCAACGCCAAACGCGACTACCGCGAGCTTTTAAAGTGTTTGGAATAGCGTCGCCCGAGCATGGCCCAGCAAACAACTAAGTGGCGAGAAGTATCAAATAGCGCTGGCTTGACTAATTTTTCTGGGTGCATTTTAGTTTTCATCATTGATTCCTATATTGAATATCTGCCAGCAATTCGTTGCCATCCTGTGAATATTGGATGGAAAGTAAGGAGAAACGGCGCAGAGTGGATCGCGAACGTAATCATCCACCAATGCCTACAAGTTCCGTCTTGGTTTACTGCTCGGAAGTATCTTCGCTTCCACGTATCGATGAAGAATGACCCACATCTCATTGCGAAGCATGTTCGATGCGTCTGCTCCTGCAGGAATTGCGTTGGTCGCATATGCGATACTGGCATTGTGCTCAGGGAACAGCAACAAATACGAGTGAGCCGCTTGGCTCACGGTTCCGCCATGATGGACGGTTGATATGAACTCTCCATCGATTTTCAAATTCGTGGAAGTTTGGGTACGCCAACCAATCGCGTATCTCTGGAGGTTGATACTGCCATCACTCAACTTGATTGGCGTAAACATTGCCTCACGCGTTTCAGAAGACAGGTACTCGTTTGTTATTATCTTTTCCGCAAAGTTAACCAAATCTGTCGGCGTGGAAATATAACCGCCACCTCCAAAAAGAAAGCTCCGATCGCGCCGACTGACCGCTTCAACCGCCTGCCCCTCGGTCACACTCACGTAGTAGTCCGCTTCGAGCCCGCCGCCTACCTCAGCGGTGTCATGTTCCGTCTGCTTCATGCCACACGGTTCCAGCACCAATTCTTTCATGACTTCAGTGTAAGAACCGTTAGCGGCTTGCGCGACGACTTCTGATAGCAGCACGTATCCGCTTGAACTGTATGAGAATTTGGTTCCGGGCTCGAACAAGAGTTTGTCGTTTTGAAAAAAGTCGAGCGCTTCAGTGGGGTGCTTATGTAGTTTTGGCTGAAACCATCCTTTCATCACGCGGCCCGTATTTCCATGCACAATGCCCGCCGTGTGTGAGGCAACTTGCCTGACAATGAAAACATGCTCCTTCTCAGGAAAGTCAGGGACATGCTTGTGAATTGGATCGTCCAGAGAAAGCTTGCCGTCCTGGACCAGCTTCATGATGGCCACGGCAGTTAGGGGCTTCGCGATTCTTCCGACAGAGTAGACTGTTTTCGGCGTCGCTCGTATCTCCTTCTTGACATTGGCCCAACCAACCGCGTTCGCATATGCAAGCTTTCCATCAACTCGAATTGCAAGCGATATCGAGGGAAGATGATACTCAGAACGAAGGCTCTCGAGCCTGTCATCGGTTGACTGTTTGATCGCCGCAAATGGATCAACAGACGCATTTTTTTCGACCTTCGTTGACGAAGAGGTTTGTTGCGAGATAGCGGTCTCATTTGTGGTCAGCACAACCGCTAAAAATCCCGCCACCCACATGAATCGACGCATAGCAAACCCATACAAAAAATAGCAACACTCAAGCCGTCTAAACCGGAATTATTCACGACGACGAGCGTCCAGTAGACGATTTTGAATGATTCAACGACAGAGATGACAAATTTGCGAGTCCATAGATTCATTTAGTAGGTGAACTGTCAAAACAGCAACCTTTGAACACTTCCTCCGCAATGAAGCAGGTGCCTCCCGTTTGACGCCCACGCCTCGTGAATAATCCGGGCTAAAGAGACCTACCCAGATAGATCGGTTATGTTTCAATTCCTGTGGGTCCGGCGACCAAGTTCCCCAAACGCTCAAACCACCGAACGGAAACCAATGCGAGCCTCGTTAACGGAGATCAGCCAGAAACGGATTCGACGCCTTCTCCAGGCCGATCGTCGACGGTGACGTGTGTCCACATATGAATTGCATGTCGTCACCCAACGGAAGAATTTTGTTGGCAATACTATCCATCAGTTGCTGATGGTCTCCACCAGGCAGGTCTGTGCGTCCAATCGAGCCTTGGAACAAAACATCGCCCATCAGGATCAACTTTGATTCGCGGTTAACAAACACCACATGCCCCGGGGCATGCCCGGGCGTGTGTAGCACTTCGAATTGATGTTCGCCAATCGAAAGCACATCGCCCTCATTGAGCCAACGATCCGGAGTCGCATTGGACATTCCACTCATTCCATATCCCGCAGCAACGACTTCGATACAGTCCAGCAACATTTTGTCTGCTTCGTGCGGACCGATAATCTCGACGCTCAACAACTTCTTCAAGTCTTCCGATCCGCCGGCATGATCCAGGTGGCCGTGCGTGAGCCAAATCGCTTCCACGGTCACACCCAACCGCTCAACTTCGGCCGCGATCTTTTCAGGTTCACCGCCGGGATCGAGAACGATCCCTTTCAACGTCTGGTCATCATAAATGATGCTGCAATTCTGCTGGTAGTCGGTTACGGGAACAACTTGTATTTTTAGCATGAGATAGCGATTGAATGATCGGATAATTGAAATAAAAAATGGGAAGCGAACGTCAACCCACAGACTGACAGTAATTTAAACTTGCCGCAAGCCGCTGACGATTTCGGTCCGCGCGGCTTGAATCGCCGGCAAGACGCCAGCGACCAATCCAGTTATCAAAGCAACCAATAGACCAGTGATCGCCAAACTCAGGGACGGGGTGAACGCGATCGTCACCGCCTCTGCGCCGACTGACATACTTTTGAACTTCAGAAACGTGAGCGCAGTGCCAACGCCGATCACCCCACCCAAACACGACAAGACAACGCTCTCCATCATCACGAGCGTAAACACTTTTGGCCCTGAATATCCCAGCGTTTGCAATACGGAGTGTTCTTTGATTCGGTCTTGCACCGACATAATTGTCGTCGTGGCAACCAAAGCCAACACCAACCCAACGCACGCAAGGCCAAGGTAATGCGCCATGCCAATCAATTGAGTCAAGTCGCCAAGGCTTTTTGCTTGAAACACGCCTTTGGGCCGCGTATCAGTTTCCACCGATCCAGCCTTGAACGTTTCATCAATGTTGCGACAGATCACATCGGCATCTGCATTCTCCGTTAGCAACACTTCCATTTGAGTGACGGTCCCAACAAGATTTGCTCCCTTGCTGCGCTGCAAGAAATCGAGATGCGAGTAAATGTAGTTCTCTTCAGCAGGATCTTTTGCTTTAAAAATTCCGGCACAAACGACGCTCAATTCACCAATCGAAAATTTACTGCCTACGGAAATTTCGCGGCGGTTCGCAACAGCGCGGCCCATGACTGCCGAATCTTGATTCTTTTCAAAATCGTCCCAAGAGCCATCGACCAATTCAAAATCGGGCCTCGCCGGTCGGAGTTTCTTGGGTGGGACGCCGTAGAAAACGACCACGTCCAAACTGGCTCGACAATTGTTGGTGTATACCTGAATTGGCACGACCTCGCGAACACCCTCCATTTTCAAAACCTTGTCCGCGTAATCCTGCGGAAGATGGCTGGTCGCCGGACAAAATTTGTTCGCCTGAAAAGTGACCAGCGAACGACTGCCAGCCTGACGCCGTTGCAAATCGTTCATGCCTTCCTGAACGCTACCCACGAAGCAAAAAACAAACAACGCGACGGCGGATCCACTGACCGTCAACACGGTTCGTGAGCGATGGCGCCAAAGCGTTTTCATCACATAAGGGACCAATTTGAACATTAGTTTCTCCCTGCCGAAAGTTGCGCCTGAGATTCCGCCGTGTGTTCGACCAGCTTCCCTTGCACCAGATGAAACTGGCGATCAGCAATCGCTGCAGCTCCTGCATCGTGCGTCACCATCAACAGCGTCGTATCGAGTTCATCGTTGAGACGTTGCAGCAATACCAAAATCTGTTCTGAGGTTTCAGGATCGAGATCTCCCGTCGGTTCGTCAGCCACGACGACGCGTGGGTTGGCAACAATTGCCCGAGCAATGCCAACACGTTGCTCCTGTCCACCGGAAAGCTGACGTGGATAGTGGTCCGCGCGGTCAAGTAAATCGACGGCGCCCAACGCAATGCCAATTCGCTTGCGCCGTTCCGCTTTACTGATCGGCAAAAGCAACAACGGCATTTCCACGTTTTCGTACGCTGTCAGGACGGGAATTAGATTGTGCGTTTGAAAAATGTAACCGATATTCGCCGCCCGCCAAGCAGCCAACTTCGTTCGCGACATCGTCGTAATTTCTGTGTCGTCGATCTTCACCGAACCTTCGTTGGGTTTGTCGATGCTGGCCACAACATTGAGCAACGTTGATTTGCCAGTTCCACTTGCTCCCATCAGCGATACGAACTCGCCTTGCTCGATATCAAGCGACACACCGTCCAACGGTTTGATCGTCTGACCACCCTTGTGGTAATGCTTCGTCAAATTTCTGATTTCCACGAGTGCCATAATCTACTCTTTGGTTAAGTTTCTGAAACCAGCCTCTTCACCGATCACTTTGATCCGATCGCCGTCACTCATCCCGTCATTGCTCGATGCGATAATCCGGCTGCCGACGTTCAGTCCTTGCTTGACCTCCACCAGTCCACCGTTGACCGCCGAGCCAAGTGAAATCATGACATGCTTTGCACGCCCGGACGATTGATCGGCAACCCAAACTGCCGAACTCCCTTCGTGTGAACCGACAAATTTTTCCGGAATGTACAATCGCATTTCCTGCAGCGTCATTTCGATCTGATCATGTTTTGGCTTCGGTGCCAAAAACGTAACATCAACCAGCATTTCTGGCTTGAAAAACTCAAATGCTTCATCGATCGCGACCTTTACCTGTAATGTATTCTTCTGAATATCTGCCTCGGAACTAACAAACAATACCGATCCGATAATCGGTCGATCCAGTGCTGCGTTCTCAATCCTGACGGGCTGACCAAGTCTAACTTTGGGAATATCTTCGAAGCGAACATCGACTCGAACCTGAAGGCTTTCCGGTTGATACATCGTGATCACCGTCGCTCCGTCGTGGCCCGACATGGCTGTCATCACACCCTCACCGACTCGGGCCCCGGGCAATCCGACCAGTTGATAAACACGTCCGGGAACCGGGGCCTTAATGGTCATGCGATCAAGGCGAAGTTTCGCTTCTGCTTCGGCAACTCGCATCTGCTTGACACCCGCTTCACCGATCGCAACCTGGGCTTTCGCTCGATCTCTTTCTTCGATTTCGTCAGCCAGAAGTTCGAGCTGAATACTGATCGCTTCGCGGCGCTGCGCCGTCGCTTTTGCCTCATTCAGCAATGAAGCATTGCGGTCGCGCAGTTCTTGAAGCATCGCAGCAGCCGTCTCGTAGTCAGTTTTCGATTCGTCAATTTCTCGCTCGGAAAGAGCACGGGCTCCTGCGGACGCATTCCGCTCGTAGTCTCGTTTTGCGAAATCCAAACGCGATTTTGCTCGCTTGGTTTGAAACGGCAAATCGATCAGCATGGTGTTGATTCGGGCCAACGCAGAATCGGCTTGGGCCAACTCAGCCTGCAAGTGAACCGGCTGTTCCCAGCGGGTCGTTGTTGCTACCAACGTCGCCTCGGCTTGCTGCAGCTGCCCCTCAGCCAGTTCTCGGTCAGCCACGCATCGCTCAAGCGCCAGTTGAGCGTCTTCGCTAATCAACGTCGCGATCGGTTGCCCTCTGACGACCGATTGATCTTCCACGACCAACAGCTTTTCCACGATGCCACCAGCAATCGCGGCGACGCGAATCGATGTTGGTCTTGGTTCAATCCAACCCGCAGCATTGAACAATTCCGATCCTTCGACTCGGACGTCGGCCTGAGTGGCCAACACGGGAATGACGCGAACTTCCCTAGGGGGAAAGATCAGGTCACGACTCGCCCAGCCAACAAGAAACAGGAATCCAAGAATCAAGAACGCAGGCAAAACGAACCGCGTTAGAATATTACGACGCGCACTCACCAGCAAACCTGTCGGGGCTACTCGTTCGACTGCAAGTTGTTTTAAATCGACTTGGTCCATAGGTTTCCTTCGAATGGGTTGGCGGCAAAACCTGTCGGCCACCTCAGCACGGTGCAACTATTTTCTTACAAACATGCCCTTGGCCAGAATCGTCAGGTTTCCGGCTTCATCACGTTTGGCAAGTCCTGTCACGACAACCGTATCCAACTCGGAAACGCCGAAATTTGTTTTGGCATCATGAGCAATGACTTTGCCGTTGGCGTCAACGAATTTCACCAATGCCATCGCGTTTGGAAGTTTGTCTGTTTCGCAACAATAGTCCCAAGGCGTTGTGCAACTGCAAATTTCGCCTTCTTCTGTTTCATCACTGCAGGCCAGCAACGATCCATCAACGATCGAAAATGCAGCCACGCCTTTGACCCACGGGTCCAAGCTTCCGCCAATACGCCCAACGATGACGACTTCATCTTCATCTTCCACCGCCTCACGAGCCGCGATCACTTCAACAGCTCCTGCCGGTTCTGCTGCCAGCTTGAAACCTGAAGCGTCGTACTTGGGCGCCTTGGTTTGCGTCTCACTGCAGCCTGCAAAAAAGATTGAGAAAGCGGCCAGCAAAGCGAACGCGCCAAAGGTTGTTGTAGATTTCATTTTGGATTCCTTCTGAGATGAGTTGATAATAAAAGTTCGTTCTAGTCTCTAGGTTTTTCTATACGGCTTTGAGCCCGTCGACGACAGACATCTTCATGGCACGAATCGATGGAGGGATCGCACCAAAAATCCCCAACAGCAGCCCAACGATACAGCCAATGAGGATTGAAATGCTATCGATCCGCAACGGAAACGCACCCATCGTAAATCGAATCGCGGCCCCATTGACGAACAGCAACGCAATCAAAGAAGCACAAAGGCTGGCTGCGAGCGACAGGATGACTGCTTCCTGCATCAAGCTTACAAAAATTGCCCGGCGCACAAAGCCAATCGTCCGCAACATCGACAACTCGGTGACCCGTCCGACGACCGAGCCGTACATCGTATTGAGCCCAGCAAACACTCCGGCTCCAGCGACCATCAAAACAACCAGCCAAGCCAGCCAGCGAATGGGGCCGTAATCTCGCTGCAACATCGCGTAATAGTCTTGCTCACGGGTGGATTGAAGTTCCAGATCGAGTCGTTCTTTGCAAAACAGGTCCAGCTCCACAAAAACAGTATCCGATTCAACGGACAAAGCGACGATGCTCAGATCTTGCCGCTTCATGGCTTGTTGCAGATCATCCAACCGACACCAAACTTCTGATTCGAACGCCGCACCGCCACAGGAAAAGATTCCCGCAATTTCCCATGTGCGATTCTCAAGCTCAATTGTTTTTCCAAGCGAGACTTCTTCTGCGGCAGCCCCCAGTTTCGTCGCTGCCAATCTGCCCAGCATGACTTGCCCCGGCTCCGGCCAATGTCCTTCTTCCAGTTCGACACGATTGCGAACCAGCAAAATCGCCGGCGTCACACCACGTACCAACCCAAGCGTTTCACGAGGGCCACCGTCGGACACCCCGACTCCAATCTGAGTGCCCAAGTACAGCTCAGGCGAAACGTATTTGTTTCCATATCTTTCCTGAATACCTGTGATGCTGGCCGGCACGAGATCGCTAGTCCGCATCGGGATGGATGAGTACTCAATGTTCTCGCCCATTCCAAGCGAGTACACGATTGCGGTTTGTGGATCACCGCTGACTGCCAGCGAGTTCTCCAATCCGCGAATGAAGCCAACGACGACCAAGATCAATACGATCACCGTCGTCAAGCCCAGAAACGTGAGCACCGTGCGCAGCGGCCTGCGGAACAGATTTCGGATTCCGTACTCCCAAGGGAGCAATCGAAAGAACATAGACAACTCAAAGAAAAAACGACGCGAAGGTGCAAAGTACGTCAAATATATTCAGACGCACGAAACAGGAAGACACGAGCAAGACGCTCGCCATCTTGCGTCGTTAAATTACGAAAGAGCCGATCAAACAGCGCACTTGTCTGCCGCGATTCGTAGAGAGGTCATCCAACAAATCGTCGGGCGGATGAAAACTTGCTGCGAATGAGAGTGAGTGGCGAAAACTGAATTCCAGTGCCAAACTATCGAGTGGTTGGAAAAGGGGTTGAGACGACTGGTCAGTCGACATCGAAAAATTGTCCGCCACAGTTACGCCGGAGCAAAAACACTCACCCGTGCATTTTTGAGGCAGCGGCAGCGTCGGTTCATGTTCAGGATTCGCATTACGCGATTCACAATCACATCTCGTTGTCTGAGCTGATTCGGAGCAACAAGTGTCTGACGTTGAACAGCAACTATTCGCCAATGCGAAACATCCACATCCTTGAACCGCACACCGCAAGGGGCACGAAACAATGACGATGATCATCAAGATGTGGACTAGTCGGTTCATGAACAATTATGTTGAAGAAGGTACGCCATCGCTAACGATCCTACACACGAGGAAAGAATACGGCAAGTTTAGCTCACGATTCCCCGTTATTCCAACTTTAAACGGCGAATAAGAAACAGGCGTCGGGAGCAAAAACTTAATCCGCAAGTCAATTTAGATGAAATCAACCGAAAATCTCCAATGCAAATTCTACGGTTGACACTGGTGCACGGTCATTTGTCCTCCATTGGACTCAAACTTGCGTCCATTGCGGCATTGAGTCAATTCCTGCCTCATCAAAAAGCAACGTAAGAATTGGATCACCGAATCGCTACCGCGCCAGATCCATAGACTTCCCCAGCGATATTTTTCAGCTCGATTGACGACTTTGACGGTCTGAGCATTTCCTTCCGCAAACCGACTCACCGTGTGAAAATGATCATCATCCTATGCAGGAAAGCTCTTGGATCGACCCAAAATATGGCTGCAATGCGAACTAGTGGTTCGTCAGGGGTGACCCAACCAGTTTTTGCGGGTGCCATGCTTCACGCTCGCGTGAGCATGCTCAGGCAGGCGTATGGCATGGCACATCAATTCAGATTGGATGAACGACTACACCTGTGAACGACTACACCAATGGCATCGCCGCAAAAAGAGAAGTAAGTAAAACAGTCTGACAACCGTCATGACGTCGCAATAGACTGACCAATGATCCGTTGCAACAGTTGCAAGTTTTGACAAATTCATCAGCGCGAGCGGATTGACTCGGATTGCACCGCTCTACCTTTTGCCTTTTCCGGCTGCACGAGAGCTTTTCCCTCCCTTACCCCCGCCTTTTCCTGTCGCTTTTGAACTAGCAACCCCATCTGGATCCTTTTTGAGGATACGTGGTTTTTCGTTATTTGGCCCCTCTGAACAGCCCAAACTGGATGTAAACAGGACGGCAGCAAGAATCAAAATTGACCCCGACAACTGAGGAAGCAATTTGTTGCTTAGCATTGTATCTTCCAAAAAGTTCTAATTCACCAAATAAAAAAGGCTCGCAAAAAAAGAAAAGAGGTGAAACGAAATCCAACGCTTCTCCAATCCAATAGGCGCTTCACAATTCAATCAATGGACTCTTGCCTTAGTAGGCATCGCCATTGACGACTTCGCCGAACGACCGCGTCGCCAATGCATTCAGGACGTCATCGCCAGTGTCCCTGCTGATCTGATGAACAGAACCATCACTGAACGCAAAAACAACAACACCAGCATGCGTCGAGCTAAACTGCTCAAAGGTGTAGTACGTCTCGCCAGCACTAACATCGAGAATCGGATTCAAAAACGCGAAATCGTCGACAAATCCACCGCCGCGGTGATCGTAGGCATCGTTGACCGTAATCGCTCGCGACTGTGTGTAGCCGAAGCTCAATAGCCGCTGGTTGTTGAGCACAAAACCTCTTGATTCACCCAAGAGAAAAGAGTTTGAAGTACCGTCGGAAATTTGCGCAATTCCGCAGCCATCGTAAGCGTTATCAAATGACGCAGCAGACCAACCGACGGGCGTAACTGAACCAGTGCATCCGGTCCCTGGCTGGAACCCCGGAGCACCACCGTACCAAATTCCTCCGCTGGCCAAATAATCTGTTCTCATCTCTGTCGGAACAGGAGTTCCGACTGAATCAACCAGCGGTGAGTCTATCCACCAATCCAACAGCTCTGCTGGGTCACTCATTGATGGGCATTGAAGCCCCGGAACAGACGAAAATTGTGTTGGAGCCGACGAAGGGACGAATTCCATAAAGCTGTACGGGCTAGCCGCATTGGTTGTTATCGCACGCTGAGACACGGCCTGTTGCAAATTGTTAGCTTCCATAAACGGAAACAACTCAAAAATGAACGACTCGTTCTCAAGGTATGGGCTTTGTGACATCACCGTAAAGTGTGGCACGAACTCCATATGGGCTGATTCGAAGTTAAAATCAGCAAGTGCAATTTGCCTTAGATTGTTTGCACACTGAGTTCGGCGAGCCGCTTCGCGGACTTGCTGAACAGCAGGCAACAACATCCCAATAAGAATGCCAATAATGGCAATAACCACCAAAAGCTCCACCAAAGTAAAGCCTCTACGATGTTTCAATTTAATCATTGAATTTACCAATTAGAAAATAGAATTATACAATTTTTTTGGAGTTGTATTTTCGTGAGAGCCGGCATGCCGATACTCATCTGGAGCTGGAGGCATTCGCCAAATCAGTTGTTCAAATTCGAGCAACATCAGGCACGACATGGCATTTCCTACTCATTTTGTCTGTTCCCCGTCTTACCCCCTTATTGTCGTTTTGGTTTCCGAATTCCCCTCACAAAAAGATAAAACCTCTTATCGGTGACAATGACTGGCTGCGATGCCGGGTCGAGGGGCGAGAGAAAGGACACTAACAGTTGGAACAGAGGAATAGCCCACACTGATTCACGTACTTCACGTACTTCAGAAAGAGCTGCACAAAAACATGAAACGCTGCCCCATTCCTAGGCGCGTTCATTCATCTGGCGACAGGCATCCCAAGGTTTGATGGATTCTCTTCGAGTTGTATAACGTCTCGATGCAATTAAAGACGCTCACACGAACTTCTTCGAGGTTTCCGCAGCGACGATGCTTGGTCCAATCGTGCTTGAGCGACCATAAGAACCGCTTGATCACAGCGCTGTCATGACAGCACAGGTACGACTCATCGAACAAGTGATGTCAATGAACGCAGGTCACCTGTTCACAAGGCGTACTTCGGTGCCGGCGGTTGCGAAGACTGTTCTCGTTTGCACTCACGACCCTAGCTGCCGCACGAGATGAGTCGCCTTCCACCACGATCAGATTCAGCGTCTCATTTGAACACTTCTGGAAAAGTTCGCCGCTGACGATACCTTTGCTTGACATTCGTTCCTCCCAAGCGGATTCTGTTCTGCAATGTTCCGCCTAAGTCCGGCAGCACTGGGCTAACGCAGTGCTGGATAGAAACGCAATAACGGAGAACCTCCAGTCGCTTGCTACTTGAAGCAATTGACAATCGCCTTATGCGTGGTGCACCATCGCAAAACCATCTCGGTATACATCGGGCTGGACTGACCTTTCTCGCCCTTCGCGGCATCGCGACCACTTTGCCGCATGATTGGCTGAACGCTTGACGCCAAACCAACAATTTCGCCTTTGGCGTTGAACACGCCGCTGCCGCTTGAGCCGGCGGCAAAGTCAGCAGTAATCTCCATACGGGAAATCAACCCGCGCGGACTATTCTTGCTTCTAACTTTTACATGGCGGCTCACCTCTCCTCGGGTCATCACAAAAAAATGACCTGCCGGATTGCTGATGACTCGCACCAAATCCATTGAGTTAGGGCGTTCATCCGCGATCGCTGCCGCGTGAAACTTGTGTCCATTTCCCTTCAGCTGCAACAAAGCAACGTCGGCACTTTCATTGGCCGCAAGGACCCGATCAATCTCAAAGCATTTCCCATCGTGCGTCATCGCAAAGACGCCTTCGTTGGACGCATTGGTACCGAATCCTTTGACAACATGGTAATTGGTTATGACCAATCCACTCTCGCTTACAGTAACGCCGCCTGCAAATTTCGCGTGAGTGTCGTCGCAGCGACCGCAATTATAAAGCATGCCCAATAACAGGCTCGACTTGACCATGTGCTGATAGATTTGACCATCTTCCGCCACGAGGGAAAACTTCAACTCATCGCGAGCAATGTCGCTTGTTGGTGTTGCTCTCTTCAGCCCGGCCAAGATTTTTTCAAGGTCGTTCCAAATGCCTTCGTCTGCTGAATCGCTCGTTTGATTCACAAAATGATTGTGAATCGCTCGGGTATCGACAGCATCACCGAAAACATCAAACGGCAAAGGAGTTGGGGATGCTTGAGCCAGCAATTCCGATGCTCCGAATCCCGACACGCAGAGAACCATGCCAAGCAACACTTGACTCGTAGTTCGGCATAATCCAATTAGGCATGAATCGGTTCTCATGATTATCATCCAAACAAGAAAAAAGTGTCAGTTAAGAGCTAGGTTGGGCAGGCATCTTAATTTGACCGCTAATCCGTGTCCAACACGACCCACGTCTTGGACACCAAATCGTGCAAGCTCCGGCCTTGGCGGTAGATCATCATGATGGCGATATCAAGCAGCGTGAAAACAAGTGCGGCAGTCACGACGAGATTCGCCGCAAAGTTGGCCCAACCAGCTGATTCCGTCGAAACGTTGGCCAGAATAATGAACCAAATCAAAATCATACGCATCAAACTTCGCGTGCCCATTTTTTGACCAGTCACATTCAATCCGAATTCGTTCACGACACGAACGTGCATTAGCTTTCTACCTGGAGACTGTTTCCACAAGATAACCAACAAGGTGTAGGCAGCGATCGCCCCGAATTCCAGCGACAAAAGCAGGATTGCAGTCGCTGTACTTTGTGAAAGGAATTCCTCGACGGGAGGAATCTGACGCAATATTTGGAACGGCGCAATCAGCAGACTCACCAAGGCAAAGTCAATCGTCGCCGCAACCAAACGGGGAACTCGCTTGGCCGGAACCGGAGCGGCCGGCGCGATCAACTCAAGCTCCTGCTCAACTTCCAACCATGACTCGAAGCGATCTGTGGGACTCTTTGCCAACAGCTTTTTAAGTACATCGCGCCAACCTTCGGCGAGATGCTCAGGCCAAGGGACAGGAAAAACAACATCGGACTGCTTGTGGCAATCCAACCATTCCTCAACCGTACGTCCGGAAACTGAAACCGGTAGACGCTCAAACGTCATCTCAAAAAGCGTCACGCCTAACGCATACATGTCTGACTGAATCGATGGCGACTCGCCCACCAATAGCTCCGGCGCCAGATAGTTCGGAGTCCCGCCAACGGAACGCTTCTCCGTATCGGAAGCTCGCCGCGCCATCCCAAAGTCAGAAAGTTTCGCGATGCCGTTCTGCTGCACCATAATGTTAGATGGCTTGATATCGCCGTGAATGATGTCCAACTCGTGAGAGAACTTGAGCGCCGACGTCATCTGCGCGGCGATCGAGTGCAATTGTGAATAGACCAACGGCCCATCCGCGACCAGTTCGGAGACCGTCTTGCCAATGATCAGCTCCATCGCAAGAAATGGATCTTCTTCATGCTTGCCGACGTAGTAAATCGTCACAATGTTCGGATGCGTGACTCGGGCTTGCGAGACGGCTTCCTGCAACAACAAGTCGATCTCATGATCCGAGCTGTTTCCTTGAGATCCCGCCAAACCAGAACGAAGAACTTTCACGGCAACGTATCGCCGCAGCGAAGTATCGAGAGCACGAAACACCTGGCCCATGCCGCCGCGACCAAGCGGATCGATAATTCGAAAGTGCCCCAATTCCTTACCAGCCATGGAGGCTTCGATCTTGGCAACTTCCACTGGATCCGTTTCCAGCTGCGACTCTCCGTAATATAGCGTGCCGCTGCATGCAGGGCCGGTAGGAAGCGTGCCCAACGTCATCGTCATCGCCAAATCATGATTCAGAAGCTTCGACGAAACAACTTGGCTACATTCTGGACATTGTCCGCCGACGTCTTCGACCAATTCCATCTGGTGCCCGCAGCTGCACTGGTAGAGCACTCGAGTGTTTTCTGGATCGGTCATCGGCGGAAAGTCGAAATATTTACAGAATGCAGGAGAGTGCAAAATTCTGAACACGATGTTCTGAACACTGCGTTCGTCGTTCTTATGATATCATCCCGCTCGAACGTTCCGCACCACCCATTTCCAATTCCTCATTCCGAATTCTCCATTCCAATGTCGAATCCAGAAATCGAACTCTCGAACGTCCGAGTGAACAACTTAAAGGACGTCTGTCTGGCCATTCCGCACGGGCAATGGCTGTCAATTTGCGGGCTCAGCGGCAGCGGAAAGTCAAGTCTGGCGTTTGATACGCTTTTCGCAGAGGGCCAGCGGCGTTACATGGAAGCGCTCTCCGTGAAGACTCGCCAGTTCGTCCAGCAACTAGATCGTCCCGAAGCCGATCGGATCTCCGGTTTGCCGCCAGCGATCGCAATTCGTGCTACCCAAGGAACGCCTGGCCCGCGTACCACGCTGGCATCGGCCGCCGAACTCGATCCCTTGCTGCGGCTATTGTACGCCAAAGTCGCCGATTCCTTTTGTCCTCAATGCAACCGCAACGTCACACGTGACACGCCGCAATCGGTGTCCGAATGGATGCTGAGCCTTCCGCCAGATCAACGAGCCGTCATCGCTTGGCCGGTTGACCCGGATTTGGAGTTGCAAGAAGTCGCCGTCGATGCCGTACGGGATGGGTTCGTTCGCGCGATTGCGAACGAAACATTCATCGACCTTCCATCGGTAACGCCGGTAGCAAACGGAACGCAAGTCTTGATTGTTGTCGACCGAATCAAAACAGGCAATTCTGCAGCGGACCGAATCACGGAATCACTGGAGTCCGCTTTCTATTGCGGCGGCGGCAAAGTCGCGGTTTTCATTCAGAACGAAGACGCAAGCGAACAAATTGGCGGACACCGCTACGAGCGTCATCAGTTTTCAACGGATGCGACTTGTCCCGATTGTCACATCGTGTTGCCGGAAATCGAGCCACGGCTTTTCTCAACCTCCAACCCGCATTCAGCCTGCAGCAACTGCAAGGGAACGGGCCTGCTGCGAGAAACATTGGAACGATGTCATGTGTGTGCTGGAACCCGTTTCCAGATTCTTCCGCTCGCCTTTCGTCTTGCCGGGAAAAATTTCGCTCAGGTCAGCGCCTTGAGCGTTAGCCAAGCAATTGCATTCCTAGAATCGCTTGAACTTTCTGAGATGCAGCGGCAAACCGTTCATTCGGTCCTCGATCAGCTAAAAACGCGACTCAGTTACCTCATCGATACGGGGCTCGACCATCTAACGCTGGATCGCGCGTTGCGAACGCTCAGCTCAGGCGAAGCACAACGTGTTCTATTGACAACGGTTCTTGGAACAACGCTGGTGAACGTGTTGTTCGTTCTGGATGAACCGTCAATTGGTCTCCATTCTCACAATGTCCAACAGCTAACTCGTTCGATCGCAGAATTGCATTCGCGAGGCAACACGGTCGTCGTTGTCGACCATGAACCCCACGTCATTCGCGCGGCTCAGCGAATCGTTGAGATCGGGCCGGGAGCAGGTGCTGATGGCGGCGAAGTCGTCTTCGATGGAAACGTTGAAGAACTTCTCGGCGATGAGGAGTCGCTCACCGGCCAGTATCTTTCGCGACGGCGCGGCCAGTCTGCAGGACAGGAGAACCGCCGCAAGTCCCATCGATTCATGAAGCTGATCGGGGCCAAGGGAAACAACCTGCAGAACATCAACGTCGAGTTTCCGTTGGGCGTCATGTGTGCTGTTACTGGCGTCAGCGGCGCCGGAAAAACGTCACTCGTTCAGAACACTTTGTTCGGAGCTGTCAGCAAACATTTCAACACCGATATTGCAGGAACATTGCCCTACGAAGAGATCCACGGTGCTGATTGGGTCAGCGAAGTCGTCCTTGTTGATGCGTCACCGATCGGGAAATCATCGCGAAGCAATCCGGTGACTTACGTTAAAGCGTTCTCTGAGATCCGTAACTGCTTCGCGGAAACCCTCGACGCCAGTCGGCGAAACTTTGGCCCCGGAAAGTTCAGCTTCAACGTCGCGGGCGGTCGATGTGAAAAGTGCCGCGGCGATGGACAGCTTTCCCTGAACATGCAGTTCATGGCGGACTTGTGGGTCAAGTGTGACCAGTGTGATGGGACTCGGTACCGCGAAGATGTTCTTTCGGTTCGATATCGCGATCGGAACATTGCTCAGGTTTTGGCGATGACCGTTCGCCAAGCGTTCCCCTTCTTCCGCGGACATCCGCAAGTTCAAACAAAACTCAAAGCGCTCATCGATGTAGGGTTGGAGTACATTCAGCTAGGCCAGCCAGCGAATACGCTTTCGTCTGGCGAATCTCAGCGATTGAAGATGGCTCATTACCTGAACACGGCAAAGAACCGCCGCGTGCTGTTCATCATGGATCAGCCAACGACGGGATTGCATCCTCACGACATCGTTCGATTGCTGGACTGCTTCAACAGTTTGATTTCGGTTGGTCATTCGATGATCGTGATCGAACACAATTTAAGTTTCATCAAACACGCTGACTGGATTATCGACCTCGGCCCCGATGCGGCAGAGCAGGGTGGGCAAGTAGTCGCGACTGGCACACCCGAGTCGATCGCCGCGAACGAAGCATCGGTCACCGGCAGATACTTAAAACCGCTTGTCGGTTGAGCTTCGTAGATGCTGTATTATTACACCTACTTTTCTTAAGCGCCGCTTGGTTCTGCCTGAGTCCGCCGACACGGGCTAACGCATTTCTTGCTTGCTTCTGCCAAGACTTATTATTCGGTCGGAGATTCCTTCAGCACCTTGCGTTCGGCAAGGTCGTACTCGGCGCCCCGTTTCAAGGCAACGAAATCGGGCTTATTCGCAACGACAGGTTGGTTGCGATCATAGAAGTGAACCTTACCTCGACCGACGACTTCGGCTTTTGATTTTTGCACGATGATGGCCGTTGCTTCATCAATGCCAATGCCCAACAGTTGTGGGTACGTGTTGACCAGTTGTGTCATGTCTTTTTGGCGACCGCGTTGTGAAAAATGCTGGTCGATGGCAACGCCGCTGATGAACCCTAGGCCGCCGCGTTCGTAACCGAAAGCCATGATTCGGAAGTTACTGATAGGAGTCGCACGGGCTAGATATCGTGCCTGAATGGATGCTCCGGCCGACGAACCGCCGATCACGCCGCCTCGTTGAAGAACGTCTTTCATTAACTTGTGGGCTTTGGTGCCGTAGTATGAATCGGAAAAATTCCACTGCCGTCCGCCGCCGAACCAGATCCCCGTGGCCTCTTTGAGCGGTGCAAGGAATTTTTCGTCAGTGTGCGATTGGGTTCGGTCCTTCGTATGGATGAAGGTCGCATGTTTGACGCCGCTTCTTTTCCATAAATCAACGGTGCGCTGGGTTTCGCCAACCGCGTCACTTTCAGAACACGGCACGAAGACCAGTTTAGCGCGGTCTTTGCCGCCGGCTGTTTCGATAAATTGCTCCATCAATCCTTGCGGCAATCCTCCACCACCGACAATCATCAGCGTGCCGTTTTGGACAAAAGGCGTGACTGGTTTAGCGACCGGAAACGCGTCGAGTGTTCGGTCGATGGCATCTCGACGCCATTGCGTCAGGTCGATTCTGGTGTTTTCCGGATTGCGAGATTTGCCAGCGTGAATTGTGTGGGTTCGCGCCGGTTCTCGGTCGTTGGCACTTAAGAAGAACTTGGCGACTCCTTTGCCAACTACCTGAGCTTTACGTCCGGAAAGTGCCAACAGAGAATTGGGTTCAAGCCCAACGCCAACGCATCGAGGATGGGCAGTCAGGACGCTGAGTAAGCGATTTCGGTCGTCAGCCGAATCTGAAAAGTTCGTTTCAATCACGCAATCAGGAGTCAGATTCAAGCCTGCAGCTTCCCCTATCCCCTCTACTGGCAAGTAAAACTCTGACACGATTTCTGCAGGCGAACCAATCACCACCAGAGTTTTGCCATCGTTAATAAACTTTGAAAACGAATTCTGTGATTCTGTCGCGGCTCGTATTACGGATGGCTTGAGTGGGGCTGTGCCATACCACAGCACAAATTCAGAGGCATTGAGAATCGATTCGAATTGTTTTGAAGTGCCGTCAGATTTGACAACCATCACGTTCGGGTTGTCTTCAAAAACAGCCTGCAGTGAATCCTGTGTTTTCTGCTCGGTCGCATCATCAATTAGAATGGTCGTATTCTGAGTCCGTTGAGACTTGGTAAATGCACCCTTGATCAAATCGAAATCGTCCAACTGACCCGCGACAACAATCCTGCCATTGATTTTCAAATCGACGGGCCAATGTTCGAATTTTTCGTCGAACACCGGAGCGTGAACGGCCGACTTTTTCGTGTTTTCGATTGCAACTTTGAGCGTGGCCTCAGCGTCTTTGCCGGAGAGATGGCGAAGTCGAATGTCTTTAAATTCGACTGTCATCGGCGGACCCGCATGAAGCTGCAACCCGAGAATGCCTTTCCTCTTGGCTTCTGGATGATTATCGATCAGATCCATCGTCGTGATGCCGTTGACCTGGTGAATCTGACGATTACCCACAGCAATGATTGTCAATTCATTCCAATCCGAATCTACGAGGAGCTGGTTTTTGTCGCCGACTTCTCCAACAACTTTTGGTTTCCCGTCTGCACCGACTTCGACTCGTTGAAAACGCTGCGCCACAATTCCTCGCCATCTTTCAGCGTACAGCATTCCAAAGTAGCTCGGTGACTTATGCAAATCAGCCTGATAGCCTTTAACGACAAATCCGTCGGCATCGACCAGCTCGCTGCGATACTGAACGCCGCTGTTGTTACCCTCGAAGCGGACCTTCGTTTTAAAAACAAAGTCGCCGACATCCCCACCTTGCCAAACCAGAAACGTATTTCCATCGGTGGGATTCGCTTTCGTCGTTTCGCCAAAAATGGCTCCATCTTTCACGGACCAGAACTTGGTCTTCCCAGCCCAACCAGTTAGGTCGGTGCCGTTAAACAACTGTTCGAATTGATCGTCGGCGGAAACAATCGCCGGCATCGTCAGAAGCAAACAGAATATGAGTGACTTGAACATGCTATTAGTGACGCCTTGTATCGTTGTTGATTGGTTCGTAGCCCTAAGTTTACTGGATTTCAAAACCGATGGAGCCGCTGATGCCGAAACAGCACTCCCGAATTGTCATTGCCCGCGAAGAAAACACCTCACCGTCGGGCCGAGGACGTGATGCCGGTTTGCCCAGCTGCAACCTTACCTGTTTTTACAGTTTTATGTTCAACGCGAATTGTCTCAATTCCCCAACTTTGATAGTTTCGATCAAGTAAACTGAGGTCTTGGAGGCTAAGGACGACAGGCGATACACCATGAATGACGACTTCTCAGCTGACGCAACAACGCCGGCCACCTACACCGTTTCTGGTTCTCCACTGGAGGCACGATTCGAGGAATCCGGTGACGTTGATTGGATTCGCGTGAAAGGTCTGCAAAAGTTCTTTTTCTACGACGTCTGGTTGTTTCGATCGACCGATGAAGATTTCATTTCGTATGCCGATCTTTCTCTGTACAACTCATCGTCGCGACTAATCTGGGAACCTCAGCACTCGGAGAAGGTTCCCGGGCGCGAAGACTACCAAGATTTCGGCGACAACCACGATCACTTTCACTGCGTCAGTCAGGGCAACGATTACCATAGCTACCAAGGACATAACAACGACGTGATCAACAAAGCCAGTGGAGGCGGAACTGAGACGCTGCGAATCGAAGGGCCAAAGAATTTCGATGGCCTTGAAGATCTTCAGTTTCGAAGGTTCGGCAACAATCTCAAGATCACGCTTGAATTTGACAATCGCGACAGGAATGCTGACTCAATCGTCATCAAAGATATGGGTACTCGCGATTCTGCCGTCGAACGTTTGGCGTTGATCCGTGAAGGCAACTTGCTTGGTGCCGTCAGCCTGCAGTCTGTTTGGCACCGACGGACCAGTAGCTTAGAAGATTCGAATTGGGGCAGGGCAGTGACGATTTCTGTAGCCTCGTGAGTCCTGTATAGACGGTTTTCCATCGACCGAGAGCTGTTGTAAGACACGTTGTGTCCACTAACAGATATCAAGGTCACGATTTTCGTTTGACCGATCTCACGACGAAGTCGTCCACGAGGTTTTCATAGCAAACACGAAACCATGGACGCATCCGCGGGAATCAATTGAATTCGGCAGACCAAATAGAAATTCCAAACGGCGAAGCCAAGGCTTCAGGTGGAGACAACAGCGGGCGGAACGCCGCGATCTCGTTCATCCTGTTGACTCTGTTTATCGACATTCTTGGAATCGGGATCATCATTCCGGTGTTGCCCGAATTAATCAAAGGCTTCATCGAAAATGATCCAGAACTCGCTGGCAAGTCGGCAGACGAACTCAAGTCGATCGTCGATTCTTCAGCTGGTTGGTACATCGGTTGGATCGGTGCCTCGTATGCGTTGATGCAGTTTCTATTTGCTCCGATTCTGGGAGCACTTTCAGATCGATACGGCCGAAGGCCAATCATCCTCGGATCGCTGTTCGTTTTGGGAATCGATTTTTTGGTAATGGGATTCGCTCCGAACATCGGCTGGCTGTTTGTCGGTCGAATTCTTGCCGGAGTAATGGGAGGAAGCTTCTCGGCAGCCAACGCCTATATCGCCGATATTTCAACGCCAGAGAATCGAGCCAGGAATTTCGGCTTGGTTGGAATGATGTTTGGACTCGGATTTATCTTTGGCCCCGCCCTCGGTGGATTGCTCGGTGGCATCCACATCAAGTTGCCGTTCTTTGTTTCGGCCGGATTGGCGTTGGTGAATTGGATCTACGGTTTCTTCATCTTGCCCGAGTCCTTGCCGCAGGAGAAACGAAGCAGTTTTACACCAAAGAAAGCGAACCCGTTTGGCACGATTGGGCGTTTGCGCGTCTATCCGTTGGTTGCCGGTTTGGCGATCGTGTTCTTGTGCCTTTCTTTCGCCCAACGCGGTTTGGAAAACGTGTGGGTGCTCTACACCGGATACCGATACGACTGGAGCGAGATGACGAACGGCTTGGTGCTTGGGCTAGTCGGCATCACGTCTGTGATTGTTCAGGGAGGATTGGTTCGTCCGATCATCGCGAAGATTGGCGAACGCAAAGCGATCATTCTGGGAACGTCGGTTTCGTCGTTGGCGTTCCTTGGCTACGGCCTGGCATCTCAAGGTTGGATGATTCTGGTGATCATCGTGCTCGGCTCACTCGGTGGAATCACCGGACCCGCGATCCAGAGCCTTGTCGCTTCCAAGGTTGACTCATCTGAGCAAGGCAAGGTTCAAGGCGCGTTAACTTCTTTGATGAGCTTTACAAATATTTTTGCGCCCGTGTTCTTCACGACTGGCCTATTCAGCTACTTCACTTCCGACCGTGCAATCTTTCCGGCTCCGGGGGCTTCGTTCATCGTCGGAGCAATGTTTATTTTCGCCGGGATGCTGGTAGCGGTTTCGGTCTTCCGAAAGTTTCCCGTTGAAAGTGATTGAGCCGATTGCTTGAAGATACAAGCACGAACCGCCAGCGATGAATACCGCGGACGATTCACTCGCTTTCCCTTCGGGCTTGCATTGGCAATATGGAAATTAAAAGTGCTAGGAGCAAAATTGGCTGGGAAATATAGAAAGGGGCAGGCTACATTAGTTTCTTCCTGACCGACTCGGCAACGCCTTATTCAATGCGGCACTCGATCAATCGGGTATGTTTTTGTGTTCTACGAACTGATTAAAACGCTTCAATCAAGCTTCGTGTTCTGGTTCTGATAGTTGCGGCGGATATGGTTTACGTTTGGCTAACGCTGTTTATCGTTTTGGTGATCCTGTTTTGGGGGCTTAACCTGATCGGATTGCCAGGCAACTGGATGATTGTCGCCATCGCTTTGCTTTGGATGTTCGCCGGTCCCGACCATTATCAGTTTCACTGGGGCATCCCCGTCGCCCTGTTTTTGTTGGCGATTATTGGTGAACTGATAGAATTTTTGACGTCGGTCCTGGGAACCAAGAAGTTCGGCGGTTCCAATCGCGGAGCGACACTTTCTGTTATCGGTTCGATCGCCGGCGGAATCACGGGCGCCGTGTTCGGTATCCCGTTTCCAATACCGTTGGTTGGAATGCTGATCGGCTCAATCCTATTCGCAGGCATTGGAGCATGGATCGGGGCGACGTTGGGCGAAAGATGGATGGGCAAGCCGCTGAAAGACAGCGTCAAGATTGGTGCGGCTGCATTTGTGGGTCGGCTCTTTGGTACTGCTGGAAAATTGATGGTCGGTTCAACGATGGTTGTGCTGGCAATCGCTGCCCCATTTGCTCCGATACTAACAAACTAATGCTTCATCCAAACTGACTTGACCCGTTTTCTGGGTGCCATGCCTTTCTCTCCTTCTTAACCATGACATTGTTGAGGCGTCATATCCGATTGGCTCTAGCGTTTTTCGCAATTTCTTTACGCTGGGTTGGATGTTCTGGACGATTAAATTTCGACAAGAATTCAGTAAATCGACCAACGTCTGTCGAAGGAGCAATCTTCCAATCTTCGGACGGACGAAACTCAAGAATTTCAGTGGTCTTAGGCGCGGACGCGAAAGCCGAGTCCAAACTCACCAGAAGGGTCGACAACTCATAGCTCGGGGACGTCTTACCGGTAGTGAGTCCTGTGTAGACGGTTTTCCTTCGATTACAATCAGGTTTTCCATTGCTCGACCCCAAGCTTGATTCTTGACTGACGAATCCAAAATCCCACCGCAGTTCGCCCGTTACAGTCGACAGATACGTTTTCCTGAAATCGGAATTGAAGGACAGCGCAAGCTTTCGCAGTCGAGAGCTTTGCTGGTCGGCTGCGGTGCGCTTGGGTCGATGATCGCGAGCACGCTTTGCCGCGCTGGAGTAGGCAATCTACGACTCGTTGATCGTGACTTTCTGGAGACCAGCAACCTTCAACGACAGTTTTTGTTCACGGAAAAGGACGTTGAGTCCGGTTTGCCGAAAGCCATCGCTGCTCGGCAGCGAATAAACGAGATCAACCACAACGTCAACGTCGAAGCCTTCGTCGAAGATGTAGACCCTCAGACCATTCGGCGATTGGTCGAAGGCGTCGATCTGATCGTTGATGGAACCGACAACTTCGAAACTCGATTCCTGATCAACGATGCATCCGTGAGCTTGTCGATTCCGTGGATTTATGGCGGTTGCCTTGGCGCGGACGGGCAATCGATGACGATCATCCCTGGGCAGTCGGCGTGTTTAAACTGCTTGATGCTCGATGGACCTCCGCCGCCAGGAACTTCGGCGACTTGCGATTCGTTTGGAGTCCTTGGCCCGATCATCGGGGCCATCGCATCAATTCAATCGATGGAAGCGATCAAAATCCTCTCGGGAAACATCGAAGCCGTCTCGAAGAAGCTAACGATCCTTGGAATGTGGTCAAACGAATTCCGTACAATGGATGTGTCGAAACTTCGCGACAAAGTTGACTGCCCGACTTGCAAACAGAACGATTTCCAATGGCTCAGCGGTCAACGCGGAAGTCAGTCAGCAATCATGTGCGGTCGCAATGCGGTACAACTGAGTTTTGCTCAACGCGAATCGATTGATTTGGCTTCGCTCGCCGATCGGCTTCGACCTTTGGGCAAGGTTGAGGAAAATTCGTTTCTTGTTCGATTCCATATTGAAAACTTTTCCATCACGGCGTTTGCTGACGGACGTGCCATCATTTCTGGCACGGAAGAGATTGCGATCGCGAAAAAGTTATACGCTCAGTATCTGGGCGTCTAGCCTCTGGAACCCCAACCCGACGCGTGAGTTTTGAAGTTGCACTAATACAAGCCCGAAGCGCGAGCGAGTGAATAATTGCTTGGATTTTCGACTCACTCGCTTGCGCTTCGGGCTTGTATTTGCACGGTTCGATTTTTCCATTTTCTGTAGCTACTGCCGGATGGAATCTGAATTTTGATGCGATGTGTGCAACTTCAAAGCGCGTGAGCGAGGAACCAGAACGTGGCTTGCTGCCCCTTCGAGGCTGTGATTATTTTGCAACGCCCCTTGAATTCGCTATCATCATGGCTCGCTTCGTTCCCACCACAGCCCACAATAATGAATCAGCATACGGAAACCGCCGACGCCAACAACAAAGTTGTCAAACGCTTTGGTGGTCGGCATCTGATCTTTCGAACTAACATCGGAAAGAAATCTCTTCTGCCGAAACCATACGCACTGGTGTCCAGCTTCAGTGGCCCCGACTGGTTCTGCTACGGCATCGGACAAGTTTTCCTGACGCATCAAAAACTCTGCGAATTCGAATTCTGGACCGCGAGAATTCCGCGTTCTGCAAAGGCCCACGCGAAACTTGAGAAACTGCTAATGCAGATCGAGCCAGAATTGAACTCGTTTATCAAGCATTGCAATGACCACGGAATCGAAGGCACGATCGTCGTCGAAGAAAACGTCATCGAATTCCACTGGACCTTTGGCCATGAGTTGAAGAGGGAAAAACTCAAGGACGAACATAAATCACCATTGGACAAACAGTTTGACGCTCTGGTCGGGGCTTTCGTCCGTGAAAAGCAGACCATCTTTAGCTAGAATTGAAGTAGAAATGGGGAGCTTGGAGCTTTCGAATAACGGAAAGTGACACATGAAAATTCGCTGCGAATGTGGTGCGATCTACAACGTGCCAGAGTCGACTTGTGGGAAGAACGTTCAATGTAAGAATTGCGACACAACTTTCGTTTGTCCTACGCCGCCTCCCAAGCCCAAAATAAATCTCGAGAACGAGAACGTTCCCGGAACGTTTGCTCGGTCTCCTAATGCGAGAAGCGTCGTTGCTTCTCTGCCCGCAACGATCCAGCAGCAACAGGAAAAAGCGATCCTCAAGAAGTTCATGTCAGAGGAGAAATCGCTTGAGGATCGAATGCGGGAACGGCGAGAAAATTCCATCGAACAAAATCGCATTTCGAATTCGTTGCATTTAATCATCGTTGGGGCGATTTGGATCGCAGCCGCGATCGTTGTCGGAGTGATGCTGTTACGACTTTCCAGCTTCATGCGAGCCCCGATTATATTTGGCGCGCAGTATTGGCTCCCGCCTCCGCTTGGTCTGATCGGCGTCTACAAAATCGTGATCGGGATCATGTCCTTGTTTCGAGTGGTGGACATCGAAGGCGAAGAGCAACTACCTTCCAATTGGTAGGGCGAATGGACTGAAAATCTCGACGTCAGAGACGCATTGCTTTTTCGGCAGACTATCGATGGAATATCATGCACGCCTTTGGCCTCAAACAAAGCCCCAAGGCCTTCACATTACCATCGAGTGCTATAGGAGAAAGCGATCATGAAGCCCAGTGTTGTGCGCAATTTGATGTGCCGCTTCATGCATCATCGTTCGAACGTGGCATTTCGTTTTTCCGCTTCAGACATCTTGGAATACGTTTGCGCGTAGGTAAAGCACCGGTTGCTCCGGGAGCGATGATATCCAGCTGCCGCTGCGGTACTTTTTCAACTGCGCCCCGTTAAACTCCTTAACATTCTGATCATGGTTTCGCCGGTATTCGATCGATAAAGCGTCGTAAGTCCGCTTCGATTCCTGCCGGATCACCAAACGCTTGGTGAAAGTACTTCATGCGTCTTGAAGACGACCTCGACGAGGTCAACTCGTTCTTCTGCAGCGTCTCAAGGTACTGCACGTAGCGATGAGGGTTGCGTTCAGCAAGGTAAAGAGAAAGCGCCCACGATACTGCGTACGCTCGCTCCGGATCGTGATTAAAGAGAGCGTCACCTAGCACCAACTGCTCGACAGTCCCCTTAACGGCATTGTCTTCATAGAGCTTTCTCAACGCGTACAAGCGTTCCCAATTGATACGCGTTTTGAATTCGGGATACTTGAAGTAGTTGTTAACTCCTTTGGCTTCGAACATCGTTGCCAGTCCTTCGGTGACCCAGCGAGGATTGATTCCCAATCGACTATGGATTCCAGTATTCGCAGCAGTCTGATGAGTCGCCTCGTGGATGACCGTATCCATCGTGTCGGCCCAGTTCTGGGACGCGTTGAGCCAAGGCATTTTCTGTTGATATGCAATCAGCCGATTGCTGTGAAAGGCATAGTAACCAATCACATTGGCAGGCATATCATGCGTCTTTGCCATTTGATTGAACTCGTTTCGAGTTCGCAGTACGATCGCGACCATCGGAAACTCTGGTTCTTTGATCGTCAGCCCACGTGATTTGAAGTATGCCTCAAATCGAGCGAAGAGTTGCTCAAATGGCAACGCCCACTTTTCATAGTCGCCTATCGGGTGGACCACGAGAAAGTGACGCGTTGCGGACACGGTGTACTTCGAACCAAACTCCTTTTGCAGTTTGACTCTCATTTGTTCGAACGATTTTGGATAAAAAGAATCGTCAACTTTGTTGATCGACTCAATTTCCGTCGGTTCAAGGACTGCGATACGTCCGTTGCGTCTCGTCATCACGAGGCCACTCGGATCGTAAGTGTCCACACGTCCAGCAAGTCGTTTGCCGTCAGCTGTTTTTAGCAGATAGGTTTTCTCGTCGCTCAAATCCAGATTAATGAGCGCGACCTGTCTCGCATAAGAAACGCGGTCGGCGAATAAAAGACTGACGGCGAGCACTGCCAGCATGGAAAGGTATTGGTTGAGTTGAAACATGGCTTTTGGGCGGAACGGGTCAGGTTGAGTCCATTCAACCTTAGGACGCAAATCCTTGCTTCGCAGGGAGATTCTCGGCCAACGGACCCGAGGCCAACACGACCGCTACATTCGGTGCCACCAACGGTTGGTGACGTGGCGATTGCTGAGTGTCGAAGTGTCTCACCACGAATCTTGCCGAAGCTATGACGTCAAAACTTGCCTCATCGCGCAGCGGTTGCCAAAACGCATCGTCAACGGCTTATAAATAGTCTAGAATTCTGCGGTTAACTTGGTGCCACACAGACTGGCAGCCACGAATACATATTTTAGAGAAGCTTGATGGACGAAAAAGAGGACAGAAACAACAAGAAAAGCGATAACGAAAAAAGAGGGAGTGCGCCGATGCGCGGATTTCCGATTTGGTTGCTCGTTTCTCTCTTGATGATGTTTCTAGTTTACACGCTGCTGTTTCCCGGGCCGCAAGCTTCGCGGATTTCGTACGGCTACTTCGAAAAGCTGATCGAAGGAAAGGAGTACGATGGTAACGCCTATGAAGACGGAAGCGACGTCGAAATCGGTTGCATGATCGAGTCGGTCGAAATTGGCCCGAGCGTCGCGACTGGCACATTTAAGTCCATCCCTAATCCTGAACCAACACGAAACGCCGAAGGCGAATTGGTTGAACCAAAGGAAACGGACAAGCTGGAAAAAAACTTCATCGTTGAAATTGGATCTTTGGACGATGTCTCCCGCTCGAAACTCCAAGACAAGCTTCGCGAAGCCGGAGTAGCGTTTCAATTCGAAAGCCAAACGGAGCCATGGATTTATCAGTTGATGTTCCTTGGTTTGATGACGCTGGGCATCATCGGGATCATGATGTTCATGATGCGTCGCCAAAGTCAGATGATGGGGGGCGGCGGGTTCCTGTCAAACTTTTCAAAAAGCCCAGCGAAACAATACGAGCCAAACGAAGCGCCCGTCACATTCAAGGATGTCGCTGGCCTTGAAAGCGTTAAGGCTGACCTACAGGAGATCGTCGACTTTCTCCGCGACCCGACAAAATTTCAAAAACTTGGTGGCCGTGTCCCGAAAGGCGTGCTGTTAGTTGGACCTCCGGGAACTGGAAAGACATTGCTGGCTCGCGCTGTCGCCGGTGAAGCCAACGTCCCCTACTTTAACGTTAACGGTTCCGAGTTCATCCAAATGTTCGTTGGCGTTGGGGCTAGCCGTGTTCGCGATCTGTTTACTCAAGCCAAAGAACAATCGCCGGCGATCATCTTCATCGACGAAATCGATGCGGTTGGTCGACAGCGTGGTGCCGGACTCGGTGGAGGCCACGACGAGCGAGAGCAAACACTGAATCAGATTCTCGGTGAGATGGACGGCTTCGACAAAACCGACTCAGTGATCATCCTTGCCGCAACAAACCGACCTGATATCCTTGACCCGGCGCTGCTGCGTCCGGGACGTTTTGACCGTCACGTTACAGTTAGCCGTCCGACAAAAGCTGGCCGTCTGGCAATCTTCAAAGTTCATGTTCGCGAAGTTCCACTTGGCGAGGACGTAGACCTCGAAGCGATGTCGGAAGCGACCGCAGGCATGACGGGGGCTGACATTCAGAACCTCGTCAACGAGGCCGCCCTGTGGGCAGCACGCAAAGATAAAAACAAAGTCGAGATGGACGACTTCTACTACGCTCACGACAAAGTCCTCATGGGCGCAGCTCGTGAAGAAGTCCTGACAGTCAAAGAAAAAGAACGCACCGCCTACCATGAAGCCGGGCACACCATCGCGGCGTGGTTCCTCAAAGGTGCTAATCCGGTCCACAAAGTGACGGTTATTCCTCGAGGCCAGGCACTTGGCGTGACGCAAATGGTTCACGACGAAGATCGAATGAACCTTTCGGAACAGGAAATCATCGACCACTTGGTCGTCCTGTTGGCCGGCCGAGGTGCAGAGACAATCATCTACAACGAGCTTACCGTTGGAGCTGAAAACGATCTAGAGCGTGCGACCTCGATGGCCCGTCGGATGGTGACATATTGGGGCATGAGTGAAAAGCTTGGACCAGTCAGCTACAAAATGTCCGATGAAGATCCGTTCATGGGACGCGAGATCCAGAAACCGCGATCCTTCAGCGAACACACGATGGAAGTCATCGATGAGGAAGTCCATCGCATTCTTGCCGAAGCTCAAAAATCGGCAATTGCACTTCTAAACAAGCATCGCGAAGACCTGCAGGCAATCACTGATGGCCTGATGGAAAACGAAGAGCTTGACCGCTACGAGATCGCTGATCTGATTGGCCAGTCGGTGCATGGCGAACTGGTTCGGCCAAACAATGGCCAAAAGGAAGAGCCTTCGAATAATGGCTCGGTTGAAAACAAATCGGCAAAACCAGAAAAGGATGAAGTGGAATCCGAGAAAGAAACCGCTTCGGACCAAGTTTAGGGAAAGCATGTTGAGCTGCAAGTTGCGACTTCCGACACTCGTTTGTCGCACCGCTATTGTTGCGTTGGTGGTCCCTCTATTCATATCATCGGCTTCGGTTGCTGCTCAGCAAGCAACAGAACCCAAACAGAAAAAACGCTGGCTTAAGCTCCAAGGTGAAGGACCGCTTACCAAGGTCGTGACCGTTCGTGTCGAGCACGAAGGCAAAGTCTACTACGGCAGGCCGATTGGCCAGGACCGTGAAAAGCTGGCCTTGCTACGTTGGGACGGACGAATCACCGTCTTGCCACGCCAGAAAAAAATGGAGATTTTCTCAAAAGGATTCGCTCCGTACACCGAAGACGAATTGACGAAGCGACTGCAGAAACAATATGGCGATGGCTATTTGGTTCAATCGTCTCCGCATTTCACAGTCGTCTATCCTCGGACCCAGAAAAAAGAATGGGCAGCCCAATACGAAGCGGTTTATATTCAGTTCAAGCGTTACCTTGCCAGCTGCAAAATCGACATCGCTGAACCCAAGTTTCCAATGATCGTCGTTATCCTTGGATCGCGAAACGAATTTAATCGATCGCTCGCCGATGAAATCATTTTCAAGAAAGACGTTTTCGGTTTCTACTCGCGAATCAACAACCGTGTGACGACTTTTGTTTCCAGCGATCCACGACTCGTACGCAGGATCGAGCGGCTTTCCGCGGTCACTGTCGTTCACGAAACAATTCACCAAGCCGCATTCAATACCGGCGTCCACAATCGGCTTTGCGCAGTTCCACGCTGGATGTCGGAAGGGTTCGCAATGCTCTTCGAGTCTAAAGGCTTCCGGAAAAACAAAGCAGACCAGCCGATATCTGAGCGTGTGAATCAGCGTCGGATGAGGACATTGCAAAAGTTGATACAGTCTGGCCAGGTGACAGGATCGCTCGAGAAAATGCTGCGAAATGACCGAATGTTCGAAACCGATCCAGACCTCGCATACAGCCTTGCCTGGGGCCTGTCGTTCTATTTAGCAGAAAAAGAGAAAGACAAGTATCTCCGCTTTGTCATTGCGGATGCAAATCAAAACGAATTTGCGAATTACACGCCTGACCAGCGAATCACGTTCTTCATGGAAACGTTCGAAACGGACTTCGACACCCTCGAACGCCGTCTGAAGAAGTTTATCCTCAAGTTGCGATAGTTCATCGTTCATTCCGTCTGCAATTCCATGGCTGCGGCTTCTAGCGGCAGCAGTCGAGTTGGAGCCAAAAATTACGCGAATCGATACAAACACAATTTAGCGGCAAACTCTTCACGAAGCTTTGTGCTTTTCGTGGCAAAAAACGCCAACGATCATGCCCCACTTGGCTCAGGATTGCAGTAACACGATCGGCCAGCGACACACGCCGGCAATCTCTCTCGCATCGACCTCAGTCGGCACAAAAACGACTGCGGCATCGACGGGCACCTTTCTCAAATCGACATCGTCTAAGATTCTCCATTCCTTTTCAACGGACCAGTCGACTTTTTTGTTGTGATCGTTCCGCTGGAAGAAAGGCCGATCTGCTTCGGCTAGTGAATCCCAATGCGCGTCATCACCGTACGTCACCTCGTTGCAACCAAACTTTGCGAGCCACGTTTTCTCAATGGCGATACCGTAGGGCTCGAAATCCCAACGACTCAGGTGGCTTCGGAAAACACGACGCTTCTTGAGTTCAGCAAAGGTCACATTAGAGAAGCAGACCACGGGACGCGGATCGCGAGTCAACGCGTTGCTGGCGATCAGGCGCTCTGTTAAAAGAATCCTCTTAAGGGCAGCGATTTCTCGGTGATCCTTCCGTGACGAGCGGAAAATCAGATCGTCGAGAAACTCGGAATCCGATTGCTCTGGCCACGGTCCAACACGCCGCCGCGTCCAATGCAGCAAATACTTCTCAGAGTCCAGTTCATTGGCAGAGCAAAATCTTTGTGAATCATCGAAACTTTCAGGCGACTCATCATCGCCGAACAAATACCAGCCAGTAGCACCGCTGGACAACAGTTCGTCCGTCAGGCCTTTTTTCGTCAGCGATGGCTCGGCCAAAACCCGAGTCGCCTTACCCTCACTTAGTCGATGTGAAACCGCAGCATGCAGCTTGCCGTTCTTTCGCATCGAGAACACCGTCATCTGATTTGCAAAACTTGCCAGAGCAAAATCGATCCCCCGTTCCTCGAAGTCAACGACCATTGCCACGCTGTTTTCACGTTCAGCAAGCTCCGCAACCAAAGAATTGAGCTTGCTAGGATCCAAGGGAGCAAGAATCAGCTCAACCACAGGAATCCTGAAAAGGTCGCTGACTCGACGTACCATGGCGTCGCAAGTCGTAGCTTCACCAGTCAGCAAAACATCCCGATCGGGATTCAGCTGAACAGCAAGCTTCAACAAACCGTCGAACAATCTCGGAATCTCATCGAGCTTCCGTGGCAGCCGAGAACTACCGACGAAAACCGATCGCCGTTCAAGAACTTCATTGCAGCGACCAAAACCAAGAATCGCGATTGACGATGTCACCACGTGAACATTTCCAAGCCCCCGCCCTCGATCGAATGCGTCACATTGGCTCAGCAATTCTATTGCTTTTCGTTTCGTTGAATGATTTGAGTCCATTACATTCGTTCACACTGGTGAAACTCTTTGCATTTAGGATATGATATCGCATTCCGAATCACATTGCAGTTCTCCAAAACGACGTCTTTCATGCTCAAACGAACCCATCTGATCTTCCTGATGCTGTTCGTGTTGATCATCGTCGGTGGATACCTGATGGCCGACTATCATCGCGGCGTTCCGATCGACGCCACCGCGGAGTACGTTGGCCGCGACACGTGTGCAAGTTGCCACCAGCAGCAGGTTGAGCTGTTCACCGGTTCGCATCATGACAAGGCAATGGACTTGGCGACCGAAGAATCCGTCCTGGGAGACTTCAGCGGCCAAACCATTGAGCACTTCGGCATTACGTCGCGACTGTTTCGCGATGGCGATCGATTCATGATCAACACCGAAGGTCCTGACGGAACGATGCAGGATTTCGAAGTCAAATACACTTTCGGCGTCGAACCGCTTCAACAGTACATGGTCGAACTGGAGAAGGGGCGTGTCCAGGTACTTCGCCAGTCTTGGGACACCAAGGCAGCGAAATGGTTTTATCTTTCGCCTCCCGATGTCAACGAAAAGCTTGACCCTTCCGACCCGCTGCACTGGACTGGCATCACGCAAAACTGGAACGTGAGCTGCGCCGAATGTCACAGCACCAATTTAAAAAAGAACTTTGACATCGCGTCCGCATCCTGGGGCACGAGTTGGTCAGAGATCGATGTCAGCTGCGAAGCCTGTCACGGCCCGGCCAGCCTGCACAACGAAATCGCTTCTCAAATGAGTCCGTTTTGGGACAAGAATCATGGCATGGGCCTTGTGAAACTTAAAACGGATCGCAACCTCGATCAAATCCAAACCTGTGCTCCCTGTCACTCGCGACGAACGGTCATCAATGCCGATTTCAAACCCGGCTGCAACTACGACGACTATCACTCGCTCCAGTTGCTGTCAGAACCACTTTATCACGCAGATGGTCAAATCCGTGACGAAGATTATGTTCACGGTTCGTTCACACAAAGCAAAATGTTTCAGAACGGCATCAAGTGCAGCGATTGTCACGATCCACATTCTTTACAGCTCAAACATTCCGGCAACATGGTTTGCACTTCCTGCCACCAACACCCTTCAGGGAAATACGATTCCGAAGCTCATCATCATCACAAGCCCGGCACCGACGGCGCCATGTGCGTTAATTGCCACATGCCGACGACGACTTATATGGCCGTCGATCATCGACGCGACCACAGTTTCCGCGTTCCTCGCCCGGACATAAGCAAATCGCTCGGCACGCCGAACGCTTGCACTCAATGCCATTTGGGTTTGCAAACTGCAGATGCATTGCCAAAGCGAGAGCAGTTCGCTCAGTACCTTGATTGGGTCACCGCTTCGCAAAATGGAGATTCCGATTCGAAAGCACTTCTCAATCGGATCGACAAGGAGATGGCAGACGCTTGCTTGAAGTGGTATCCACCAGAATCTTCACCGCCGAAGACTTCATGGTATCCAGAACTTGCGACCGCGCAATTTAACATTCGAAACGACAAACCAGCGACCGATCAACTGAAGAGACTCGCGAACGACGTCGCCAATCCGGCAATCATTCGGGCGACTGCGGCAGAACTGCTCTCCGCGCAAGCCGACGACTCGGCCTACGACGCCGCCGTCGAACTGCTTGACGATCGCGATACGAAAGTTGTCGTTGCGGCCATCGGCACACTGGAGATTGCATTTCTGGACATCCAAAACCGCCAAACTTACTCGAGCACACCGAATGTGGTTGGAGCTGAACTGAGGAAGTTGATTGTTGCCGTTGGGAAGATGCTTCAGCACGAATCGCCGAGAATTCGCATCGAAGCCGCTCGAGCCCTGACTTCTTTGGCTCCATCGACTCGCAACGGTGCGATCGTCGGAGAGCAGCAGCGTGCTTTTGAAACTTCGATCGAAGAATACCGTAAATCACTGATGGTCATGTCGGACAGTGCCGGAGCACATATGCAAATCGGCGGATTGTATGAGCGCATGGGGCAGTTCAACCAAGCCGCTGACAGCTATCGCACGGCCATCCGCCTGCAACCGGAATTGACGGGACCACGATCGAGCCTAGCAGTGATTCTGGAAAACAAAGTCCAGTCATTGCAGACACAGTTCCAATCCAGTGGCGGATCGGATGCTGCTGAGAAGCAGATTGGTAATTTGATGAATCAGATTGTTGAGCTTCGCAAGAAAGATCACGAGCTTCTGGGTATCGATGTCGAACGTGCAAAGGATCTCCCCGGGGTTGGCGCATTGCACTACCGCTACGGTATGTCTAGCTATCTTCAAAGCGACCTTGCCAGTGCCGAAAAGCATTTAAAGATCGCAACCGAGATGGATCCTGAGCAACCCGGCTACTTGATGGGCATCGCAACTTTTTACCTGCAACAAAAGAATCTCGAGGAGGCAGAATCATTCATCAACAAGCTATTGAAAATCGATCCCGAACATCCCGGATACCAAGCGTTGCAGCGGCAACTCGATTCGCTGAAACAGTAGCTCTCATCCCGTGGCTGTGGCTTCTAGCCGCAGTATTTGCATGCCTTACCGACGGCTTCCAGCCGTTGCGTTATTAAAGAGCTTCGCTGAACACTGCAATTCTTTAGCCACAGATTCACACGGATGTACACAGATTAATGCAAGTTTTCATTCGGCAATCCGTGCCTCAACAACGCGACACCGTTTGCTCGTTCGGATTTGATACAATGATCTGCTTCTTCACTCCAACCTCTCGAACGTTATGGCTCTGATCAAAATCGCGGGCGTCCAAATGGACATCCAACTGGCAAACCCAACCGCCAACGTCGAGGTAATGCAGTCCCATCTGCAATCAACCGTGGCTAACGGCTCGCAATTGACGATCTTTCCTGAATGCACCACCACCGGATACTGTTTCGATTCTTTCGAAGAAGCCATTGGAGTCTCAGAAGCCGTCGACGGACCGTCCGTTTCCAGCATGATTCAGGCGTGTTCAGAACAGAACACCATCGCCATCTTTGGATTTCTGGAACGAGACGAATCTCGCATCTTCAACAGCGTCGTTTGCGTCGGACCATTTGGCATCATCTCGAAGTACCGCAAAGTTCATTTGCCAACGTTGGGCGTAGACAACTTCACGACTCCTGGTGACAAAGGGTTTGAAGTATTTGATTTGAAGCTTGAAGGCCATGCTGAGCCGCTTCGAATCGGCATGAACATTTGCTATGACTGCTCCTTTCCCGAATCTGCCCGAGTCCTGACGCTCAAGGGGGCAGACTTGATCGCCCTGCCAACCAACTGGCCGCCTGGATCTGGTTTGGTCGCTGACGTGATTCCCAATACGCGGGCCTTGGAAAACAACGTTTACTTCGCAGCAATCAATAGAATCGGAACCGAACGCGGGTTCGACTTTATCGGCAAGAGCAAGATTTGCGATCCGTTGGGCCGGGAGCTGGATTTCGCGAACCATTCTGACGAAGCCATTGTCTATGGGGAGATTGACGTTGCATTTGCCAGACGAAAGCACCTCGTTGCGGTCCCCGGCAAACACGAAGTCCACCGCATCAACGATCGCCGCCCGGATACTTACGGACCCATTGTTGGGGGAAATTAACTCTCCAATGGTTGCGAAAACGCGACTTGACCGCGTAAGGGTTCAGCTACTAAGATACCGATCCAATTCGACGCGGACGTGGCGGAATTGGCAGACGCGCTAGACTAAGGATCTAGTGGGATATTACTTCCCGTGGAGGTTCAAGTCCTCTCGTCCGCACTCGGTTTTTACCGATTGAAAAAGGCCTTCGGCAGATTTTGCCGAAGGCCTTTTTTCGTGCCTGATTTTGAGATTGGTGCGGATTGGTGACATCGTTGGATATGCGTAGGTTTTGCGTGGATCGTTGAACTTGCGATTGCTGGCTACCCTTCAGCAAGAATCCAACGAGGAACCAAAACCATGGCATCGTTCCAACAATTCCCTTCTGGCAACTTCCACATCACCTTTCACTTTGGTGGAAAGCGATTCAAACGATCGCTGAAAACGAAGGACAAACGACAGACTCAGGCTATTCAAGCTCGTCTTGAAGAAACGATTCGACTGGTACAGCTGGGGCGAATCAAAATGCCTCTCCTCGTCGACGTGCCGGCCTTCTTGCTTGCAGATGGAAACTCCATAAGCCAGCCAGAAATCAGCAATGATGCTCGCCTTGGTGAGAAAGCACCGACAGTTGAGATTCTCGAGCGAAAGCAGCGAAAACGAAAATTGGTCCATCGCGGATTAGTGTGGGTACCCAACCCCCGGTTTTTCCGGGCAATCGCAGCAGAAGAAGGTTTTCCTTGAGAGAACGTGTGTGTCTGCTTTCCACGAATACTGCTCAACTCAAGGGAAAGCCACCTAGGAATTCACGTGACTAGGTTCTTTTAATGCGGACTGTTTTGCTCTGCCCGACGACTGTATCGCTTGCGCCGCAGTAGACCGAATGTCCCGAAAAATCCTATTATCAATGCTGAACTCGGCTCTGGGACAGCAGTAAACGACCAACTGGTAATATCATGATTCTCCCAGGCATTGAATGTAGTTGCCGTAAACCCGAGATACGCTTGTCCGTCCGAAAAGGCCCTGTCAAGTTATGCACTGCATTGCGGAGACTACAGAACGAATCATGAAATCGATTTGGACGAGGTCGAAACAGCTCTTGGCAAGATTCCAGACTACCCAGAGGGACTCTCAAAAATAAGGATCGAGTTAGCAAAGGAACGCTATGAAGAGATCGAGCCACATTTCGATCATTTCGGTGAATTTGAAAGAGTCTACTTCAGAGGGTACCTTGAGCTTGCCCGAAAACTGAATCGAGGCGAGCCGGTGGACTTTGGTCAACTGCATTCTCCCGATCAACAATCTCGATTCAAAGCGATCGGGCTAGGCTTCCGGCTTTCAGAAGTAATGATTCCAGATCACCTCGAAGAAGAACTCGCTGCCATCAACGAATATGCTCGCAAGGTGCGTTTGCAGCATTGAATTCTCTGGCTTATTAGTGGCCGAACGCCACTCATCCACTCAATAAAAAACGAGATGAAACACGTTTTCGCCTCGTGTTTCCACGTATCCCTTAAGTGAATCTGACTCAGACCTGACACAACGTTGAGCTTGTGTGGATTTGCGTTGTCACACTCAAGAGAAACCGACGCCCCACGCTGAGAGCATCAATAGGCAAGATTCTCCTTGGGCCGGAAAGCACTCGCGTTTCACGCTGCTGTTTGAAGCCTTTGCCGTCGAAGTCCTGCTGGCGTGCTCGAACGTCAATAGCGCGGCCGCCTTGCTGGGAACCGACTGGTCAACGGCTCATGCGATCATGAAACGTGCGGTCGATCGCGGGCTCAAGAAACGCGCCGTCGAAGAAGTTCACCACGTCGGCATTGATGAAAAGAGTTTTGGTTCGGGGCATGATTATGTTTCGCTAATGACTGATCTCGACGGGTACCGTGTCCTCGAAGTTACTCAAGGCCGAACCACCGAAGCCGCGGATCAATTGTGGGAAACACTGCCTGAAACCCAACGGGAAAACGTGTTGGCCGTTGCCATGGACATGTGGCAACCGTCATCAAGTCGACAGAAGCACATGTTCCTGAGGCAGAAATCGTGCACGACAAATCCCACATTTCAAAGTATCTCAACGACGCCGTCGACAAGGTTCGCCGACGGGAAAACAAGGAACTCCGTGAATCCGACGACACCCGTTTGACAGGAACAAAGCAACTATGGCTCTATGCGAAAAAGAATCTGTCACGCAAGCGGATGAAGGAACTGAAGCAGTTGCAAGACGACGACTTGAAGACCGCTCAAGCTTGGTCGATGAAAGAAAACTTCCGTTGGTTCTGGCGATACGTCTACTCGATTTCTGCGGAAGAGTTTTCCACACCTGGCATGACTGGGTGATCGCCAGTGGATTGAAACCAATGATCAAGGTCGCCAAGATGCTGGAGCGTCACCTTCCGGAGATACTCAGCTACTTTCGATACCGTATCACCAACGCCATGAGCGAAGGATACAACTCAAAGATCCAGTTTATCAAGTCTGCTGCCAGAGGGTTCCGTGCCTTTGAAAACTACAGAACAAGAATTCTCTTCTACTGCGGAAAGCTCGATTTGAAACCAAAAACTAGCCACTAAGTTTCACGAAGAACCTTAAAGTTCAACCCGTTAGGATTGATCAAATTCACTGGACGAATCAAGTGCTTTTTCGGGAGCCAAGAGAGGATCGCTGTATGCAAACACAGCGATATCAAAGCATGGCATTTTGGGGTTCTTGATGGAGCAACGTGGAATCAATTCGCGAGCCACTTACACTTCGGCGACCGAGACAGATGAGGCTGCCAACTCTCTCCGGTCACATCGCCCGAAGCGGTCGAACCAATGACGACGCTTGTTCTTTCACAGCAGTTTGGGTCGGGACTCAATCTTTTTCTGTTGATTCCCGCCTATCTACTCGTCGACGTCCGATTTTGATTTACGTTGGTCTCTCAGCCGTTCAGCAGCCTGCTTGCTCAGCACCAACATATCTTCAACGCTAAGTGTTTGGCCGATCGCTTGGAGTGATGCGAATTTTCCTTTTCCCAGTCGCACTTCCAATTCAGCAACCAGCGTTGGGAATGATGTGTGATACTCATTGCGACTGCCGATGCCGGGTAGTTTTTGGGCGATCGGAATCAACTTGGCGGCCAGTTCATCCAGTCTGCAATCGACCATTGAGTGAATGACCGTTCGAGCGGCCATCGGGGCGTGGACTGCCATTTTCGACTCAAGCAGACTGTTGAAACGATTCAACGACTCTACAAAATGTTCCGTTGCCGTGCCTGTTGTCGGTGCATTCTCTTTGCTCAATGGGATCAGAGATTCGAGCCACCGATTTCCACATTTCTTGGCTAGCGAGACGGACCGACCAAACAACTCTTTGGCTGGCCAATCTTCACCTCGCAGCCCTTTGATCAACGAGCTGATATACAAGTGCCAGGACAGGCCTGAAGGCCAGCCAGAATCCTTCATCGCTAGCTCAGATTATTTAAGCAGTGGATCAATCGCCGGATCATTTGGATCTTCCATGGCCAGCGTCATCGCACCTAATGGCACCGAGCAAAACCGCATCTCCAGTGGTTCGCCCCAATGGTGGGCCAATTCCTTGGCGACCTGAAAATCTGCTGCGGCTGCTTCAAAGTGGCAGGCGGAATAGTTGATGCAGTAGCCGACGACCATCGCCGCCGAGTTGTGTCTGATTGCGTTTGACCGATCGACGAATTGATTGCGCTCGCCGATTCGCCATTGATGTTGGCGGGCCCAGCTCCCATCGCGTGGTTGGCGAAAGCGAATGAAGCCATGAAGAATCGGGTGGTTCATGTTCAAGTTGTAGGCACAGCAAAACGCCCTGTGTTGCGAATGCAGTTGGCAAAACAAATGACTCAAGACGCGATAAAGTTCTGTATCAAAAGCAGTGTTGGACCGGGCATTCCGCAAGTCATTGCGGATCAGAATAAATGGACTCTCAGATGATGAATATTGTGTCATACGGTTTGGTGACAAAGCAACACGAGCGCTGCTCTGCTCCAACGGGTGCTTTGCTGTTGCTGTTGTTGACGACTCTCGTTGTTGCCACGGGCTGTCGAACTGCGGCTTCGTTGGGGTTGCCTGTTTCTACAGGATCAAATTACTTGCTATCGGAGGCAGCAACGATTCGCGGATCCATTGGGCACGTCGAAGGAATTCCAACGGAACTTGCCAAGGCGGCACTTTCGCCCCATCGGATGGAGGCCGGCGACGTTTTGGTGATTGAGCCGAACGATTTCAACTCGTCAATCCGGCTCCAAAGCGACCAGACCGTTCAACAAGACGGAACGATTGAGCTTGGCAGCTATGGTCGAATGTATGTTGGTGGAAAGTCGGTTGGCGAAATTCAAGGTGAGATCGAAAACAAGATTGCAAAAGTTGAACTTGCGAAACACAAACAGTCGAGTATTAAACTCGCGTCGCATCAAGGCGATGGGAATTCATTCTTGGGCAGCCTTTCCAAGACGACTTCCTCAAACGCGAATATGGACGAAGATCTCAGCGTATCCGTTCGGCTGGTCAATCATGAGAGCGGCAAGTTTTATGTGATGGGCGAAGTCAACGCGCCCGGTTCATACGCTCTCAACGGAAGCGAAACCGTACTGGACGCGATCATTACGGCCGGTGGCTTGTCCAACAAAGCCAACGAGCACAAGATTATTCTGACTCGCCCGCGATTCAGTGGAGAACAACGAGTAATATTGCCCGTTTGTTATCAACAGATTTTACAACTTGGTGACGTGGCGACCAATTATCAACTTCAACCCGGCGACCGGATCTACGTGCCCAGTGTTTCGATGTTGGACGACATCAGAAACAGTTTGCAATTTAAAAATAAAGGAAGTTGCCCTCACTGCAGCGACTATTCCAAAGATGTTTCGTTTTAAACAAGCTCCGCAAAAGGGCTGGTTCCGTGAAACAGAACATCGGCATTCCACTGGCAACCAATTGTTTGAATGCGATTAGACGTTGAGTTCCTTAAACGATGGCGGCCGTCGAACGCCGCTTCGCCGAATGGCATCGCCGCCAATTTGAATCACAGAAACAAAAAATCGCGACTCAAAAGTAATTACTGCGAATCGATTTGACACGCTTCAACTAATTTTCCAAGAAGGCACAAGGCAACTACCACGCCAATCATCCTCGTAACTGGGGCCGCTGGAAAAACTGGGGACCCTATTGTTCGACAGTTATTTGAACGAGGATATTCTGCGTCTACTTTCGTAGGCAAGATCGATAACCGCTCACGACGCTAAGCTGAACTGGGTGCAGAAATTGTCGCAATTATTGCCCGCCCTTGCCGGCGCTGTCGCTGTCGCTGGGCTTCCATTTGCTTAAAAAAGTCGCAAACACATCTTCGTCATAGGAACTCTCTTTTTCCAGTTCGCCAGTCCCTTGGGAATGAAGAAACGTGCCGTCTGATTCGAGCACGAAGTAATGTGGATACGCCGAGGCCTCGGGAAACTGGTCAAGAAGCTCTGCGTTCTTGTTTTCCTCGCTGAAATTGACCTTCATGATCAAGAAATTGTTTTTCATCAACTTGGAAACTTTTTCGTTGGTCTGAACGAACTCGTCCAGTCGAGGGCACCATCCTCACCACTTGCCTCCAACTTCAATCAGGATTCGTTTTCCTGATTTACTGGCAAGCAAGGTCGTCATTTCTAAATCTTTGACCGCGTCACGCTCAGGATCATAGTGATCGACAACAAAAAATGAATCCGCATTTTGACCGTCGGCAAGTTCGTTTTCTGCATTCTCCAAATTCTCCACATCGGATTGCGTTGTCGAGCCGGTGTTCTCATCGGATTTGCTCGATGTCGTTGATTCGGTGCATCCGACCAACAAGAGTGCCACACACGAAAGTATCAGCCAGGGGCAAGATTTGTTCACAGTAATGTTCCCAAGAAATGGTGTTTGCCATCGCGAGTCCGTTGACGTCGTTTGATTCAACATCGTAACACAGCAAGCTCGACAAGTTTCTTAACGGTACGCCTGGTCTTCGATTTATCGATTTATCAATCGGGAGGATATCGGCTAACGCCATCAAGTTAAGAGAATTGTGTAACGACCACTCAAATAGGACTTGGCACTGGGAAAACGTATATCCAGACCCCATGGACGCAACTTTTGACGATATCAAGTTCGCCAATGAGATGGCGTGAATGCTTCGAATTTGGCGAACAGTTGATTTAGGGTTGGGCATAGATGCGAATGCATTCGTGGATATCAGATCACAGGATTGCAACCTGCATTTTCAGTGATCAAGTTCGGCGTCGTATTGGCTTTCTCCTCCGCTAGTTGGCTGGGCGGTCACGATATGCGATCCTGACAATTGCGGGCAAGAGTATCAGGTCTCCCAGCAACGCGGCCATCATCGTGACAATCGTTAGTTCCGCGAATCGTTTTGTCGGTACGAAGCTGGAATTCAACAGGATCAGCAGCATGCCGCAGACAATCAGCACCGTGGTCAATACGATCGCTCGGCCGGTTCCGCGAGCGGTTCTTCTGATTGCGGGAATCAACAGGCCATCTGAGGAATACTCCCCATGAAAACGCGCCAGGAAGTGAATCGTGTCGTCGACCGCGATTCCCAAGCCGATCGCAAAAACCGTCACATTGGCTGCATTCAAATCGTAACCGCGCAGTCCCATATAGCCCAATGTAAACAGTAGCGGAGTGACATTTGGAAGAATCGAAATTAATCCAAATTTTAATGAACGAAAGAAACAAGCCAACACAAAGAAAATGGACAGCGAGGCGATGACTAGTGAACCGAACAGTTCCGACACAAACCCGTCAAGCGCACGTAGGTCATGATAGCCTTCGCCAGTTAACCTCGTTTGCACTCCGCAATCAGGCGGAAACTCTTTGGCCAATGCCAACTCCAATTCTGCAATAAGCTCACGACCGCGAAGCGACCCAAGATCCGTAAGGCTCAGCAGAATCCTTCCTGCAGATTCATCCCGTGTCAGATACTGCTTCAGGCCCGAACTTCCACGCTTTTTCTGAAGACCAAAGCGCATCTGATCCAGCCGACGAACAACTTCGACGTTGTCCTTGACCTCTTCTCCCTTCACAAACGCTTTCTCTCCGGGGACAAACCCATCGGCCAATTCAAAGATTGTTGCCCAGGACGTCACATGTGAAATCTCTTTATAACGTTCGAATTGATCTGCAATTCTTCGAATCCGGTTAAACATATCGGGGGTTGTGAGCAGTTCTAGGTCATCCGTTTCCAAGATCACCTCGGCCTGAATGAAGCCTCCAAGCTTTTCTTCAATCAGCGACATTGATTGGACAGCGGGGCTATCCTTCTCGATGGTTTCTACCAGAAACGAATTAAGCTCAACGCCTTTAAAACCGGGCAATCCGATCGCTGCCGCAATGGCGACACTCGCAGCCAAAAATGAGATCAGGATAGCGAACCAAGGCTTCTGTGCTGAGAAAACGCAAACTCGTTCTGCAAATCGATTTTCAAGCGAAGCTTCTTCCTTTTGATACATAGCAGGAGCTCGGAACGAAGTGCCCAAGGCTCCAAACACGGCGATCAACGCAACATAGATCATCGCGAGCCCCATCGCAGATTGCCAGCCAAACCCCTGCAGGACATCTGAACTGGTAAACAACAGGCTGAGGAATCCGATTGCAGTTGTCAGTGTCGTGAGTAGGCATGACGGAATCATATGCGTCATCGTACGTATGATCGCGATGCCTCGGTCGTCTGATCTGGCATTCTCTTCGGCGTAACGGCTCAAGATGTGAACGCAATTCGATACGCCAATCACCAGCAATATGATAGGCATCACATTCGTGATCACGTTGATGGGTTCCTGGGCCCACGCGAGGGCACCGATCGTCCAAGCCAAACCGATTCCAAGCGCAACGCCGGGCAGAGCGACTGCCGCTGAACATCGAAACAGTAAAATCAAAACGATGCCAAAGAAAACGGCTGTGATCGGAATCAAAAAGATCAGGTCAGATTTCAACAGATCGATAATGTTGACTCGAACGAATGGAAGCCCGCTCAGGTGTGTTTCGAATCCGTTTGGACAAGGATGCTCACTAAGGATTCCTTCAATGATCTCGACGACTTCAGCAATCTCGTCAATCTTTTCGTCGTCGTCGTGAAGGAAAGCAGCGATTGCGGTGAGCCGCATATCGTCACTGACGACTGTCCCTTTGAACTGATCGATACTCGCGACGGTCTCCCTTAGCCGATTCGCCGATTCGGCGGTATGAGTTCGAGTCTCGAATAGCCATTTGTATTGCTTCCCATCGAAAAAGGCAATCTTATTGGGTAACCAAATGGTCACGAGACTCTTCGCCTTTTCGATTCGAGGTTCTTTCCGCAGAGCAATCGCTACTTCGTACTGCCAGTTGAGCGCATCGGGCGCGAAGATGTCTTTATCGCCAGTTGCTTCCAGAGCAATAACAATGAATCTGGTTTCGCTGCCAAACATCTCATGGGATCGTTTTGCAAACGCAGAATCATCACTGGCAAGCAGCGCTTCAGGTGAAAAATCAAATGTGATCTTTAAAGCGAAAGGAACGGCAAGGAAGAGTGTCAGCAAGAGAGCAACAAGAATGAACACGCGACGTTGCACGATTGCCCTCGCGATCCATTGCGATAGTCCACGTTTCTCCTCCATCTCAAGCTAACCTTTGGTTTGGATTGGCAACTGCGCGTCGAAGATTAGTCTACGTTATTCTGCGTCACTGGACAGAGAGTCGAGTTTTTCTTCAACTGCTTCCAATTTTGCATTCCATTGCTGAACCTCATCGACCGAAGATCTTGAATGGAGTGACTCGAAAAAAAATTGGCCCGTTCCTGATAGACGAATCTGGCAGGATGATTGCGAGTGGCTTTTTAACAACGATCTTTCCTCCTTTCATCGTCGAACAGGTTGCAATCAATAACGAGAGGTGGATTCCAACTGCCGAAATCCGCAGTCAAGACGCCTCCGCTGTGGTTCAAGACCAGTTTTCAATCGCGTTAGTCAAAACGCTCGCCAGAGACCCAAACGTTACCGATTTCGTCGCTACATTTCAAATTCAAGGCACACACCCCTTCACCTCGCCAAGCTTACTCGGCAAATGCAGCGGTTCTGGCCGGCTGAATCGACCCTACCGAAAAGGCTTCTTCAATGTTGCTCAATTCGACGTCTGATTCCTTTACAATTATGGTTCTGAGTCTTGTCAGCTGACCATACGCGGCTCAACGCGGGATGGTAGAAAAGGTCATTTTCGTACTTACATCTCCACGCTGTTGCCCGATCCACAACCCTGACATTAACCGGAATTAAATTGAACCGAAGGAGTGACGCGTGAAACAGGCTGTGCAAGCACGGAAAGTAGATATCCTTGTTATCGGAGCCGGCGTGGCCGGATTGAGTGCAGCAACTGCAGCAGCCTGGTCAGGCAAGTCTGTAATTTTGATTGAGAAGTCCGACACAATTGGTGGCACTGCAGGCGTTGCCAATGGCAGCATCTGGATTCCCAACAATGATTTCGCGGTCGCCAATGGTATCGAATACGACAACGAGAACGAAGTGCGATTTATTCTGAGCGAGTGCTGGGATTGCTTTGAGAAAGATAGAGAATGGTGTGGCGTGAGCAAGGAGACGCACCAACGCGTTGAACGCTACGTTTCTGCTGGCCGCCAAGTAATCCGCGACATGACCAATGAGCGCGTCCAAGCATTCACGCGATTGGACAAGGTATTCAAACAGTATTTCTTTTCGGCCAGAGACTCAGTCGAATGTGCGAGACAAGCACTCAATTCAAAGAAGTCTCCATCTGATGATGAATTGATGCAAGCTGCCAGTTCTTCATGGGACTATCACTGGGAAAACGAATTCAACACAATTCCGTATGGTAAACATATCTGGGCAAAGCTTGATTTGCTCGCGTCGACCAAGTTTTTCTATCGAGGGCTTAGCAACCACTTTTGGCACATCATTCAAAACATGGCGTCGATTCGAAGCGGTTCTTCGATGGTGGATCAAGTGCCCAAACTGCTTACAAAGTTTTGGGGGTTTGGGAGCGGATTAATTTTGGTCGAGCGTTTCCGAAGACATCTAAGACGACAGAAAGTACCGGTACTGAAATGTCACGAACTTTTGGCAGTCACAACAAGTGGCAACCAAGTTGAATCCGTCGATGTGAAAACCGACAAAGAGCAAACGATCACATGGCAAATCAACGACGCGCTGATTTTGGCCAGCGGCTGTTTTTCCCACCAACTCAGCAACCGTCTTGATCAAGATCCCTATCCCATTAAATCGGCCTGTGTTGCTCCCGCCAACAAAGGTGATGCGATAAGGATTCTGAAAGACGCCGATGTTCAAATCGATCGAAACCCACGTCCGTTGCTGGCTCAGACGGTATTGCCGTTGGCAAAGCAAAAGCACGGAGTTTCGCACGAGCCAGTCTTCTATCTCTATGGAGATAGTTTCTTTTTAGTCGATCGGCATGGGCGCCGCGTGATGAATGAAAAACTGAGCTACCACGATCGCGCTCAGCACCACATTGGTAATGCTGAGCGAGAGTTTCTATTTCTCATTTGCGACCGTCGATTCAAGGAGCGGAATTGGGGTTTCGGAATTTCGTTGCCGTTCGAACAGAAACACTTAATTCATGGCGGGAGTGAGTCAAAATTGCATTCAGAGATCGATCGTGAACTGCAAGTCAACGATAGCGAGTTTCGCCTTGCTGACGAATTCTCAGCCAACTTGCGTCATACAAAAATGAAATTCAACGAATTTGCGAGAGAAGGAGATGACCTCGAATTTGGCCGTGGCAAGAATGCTTTCGATGTTCTTGGGTTCATGAAACCGGATCGCGACAACAACTTTCCGTCTCGGACCATGCGCCCGCTTGCGGGGAACGAACTCTTTGCCTGCATTTATGGGCTCTCGACATTCGGTACTCATGGAGGGCTGATATGTGATGAGGACTCGCGTGTCTTGAATTCCGTGGGGGACCCTTGGAACAATATGTATGCGGTCGGTTCCTGTGCCGCGAGTTTCTTGAACGGTCGTTATCCCTCCCATGGCATGTCCATCGGAACGGGCCTCGTCTTCGGTTACTTGGCAGGCCTTCACGCGACTTCGAACCTAGAACGCCTGCCAAGCTAAATGCCGTGATATGCTGGTCAAACATCGCCCCTAGTTGGCCAAACATTTCAAATCATCTGTAACACTGCTGAAAACTTCACGCTACTTCAGATATCCACGATTCACGAACGACACATCTGAAAGATTACGCGATGAAAATTCAAAGTGGTTCTTTAGCGACGAAAATGCCGTCCGAGTACGTTTTTCCTTAGCTTTCAGCTCAAATACACTACAAAATCTAAACTCACGCGCTGCACTTTTTGACCGGTCGAGCAGTACATTTCTTGACCGGTGCTAACAGCACTTCCACCTCGACGCGTAAATACAATGATCCGAAAATCCAATAATAGCCATGCTCTAAAACGTCCTCCACTGGCAGTGGTGGGCATCGGCTGCCGATTTTCTGGTGGTGTTACTGACGCAGAATCGTTTTGGAATCTACTCATCGAAGGGCGATCCGGAATTGTCGAGGTGCCCGACGATCGCTGGAATCGCGATCGTTTCTACCATTCCAATCGCGCGATTCCAGGCCGAATGATCTCCAAGTGGGGTGGCTTTCTCGACGGCTTGGACCAGTTCGATCCGCAGTTCTGGGGAATCTCACCCCGCGAGGCAGCTCGCATGGACCCGCAGCACCGTTGGCTGTTGGAAGTCGCTTGGGAGGCGATCGAAGACGCTGGGATTGCACCGAGCGAACTACGAGGTGATTCAGTCGGTGTTTTTGTTGGCATCGCGGGCAATGATTATGCTGGAATACAAATGCCTCACCACGCTGGCATCGACGTGCATACCAACAGCGGCTGCACGCAGAGCATTGCCTCCAACCGTATCTCTTACTTGTTGGACTTGAAGGGACCAAGCGTTTCGGTCGACACCGCTTGTTCATCGGCCTTGGTTGCGATGTCTCAGGCTTGTCATGGCATTTGGAATGGCCAATGCCGCGCGGCGCTGACCGGTGGAGTCAACGCCATCATTACTCCTCACGCAACGATCGGCTTCAGCAAGGCACAGATGTTGTCACCGAGTGGCCAATGTTTTGCGTTTGACGCGCGAGCCAACGGCTACGTGCGTGGCGAGGGTGCGGCGATGGTCTTGATCAAGCCGCTCAGCGACGCGATCGAGAATGGAGATCCAATTTATGCAGTCATTCGATCCGCGGTCGTCAATCAAGATGGACACACATCATCGATGACGGTTCCTGGTGTCGAAGGTCAGTCAGCGATGCTGCGTCAAGCCTATCGCGATGCCGACATCGAGCCTTCTCATGTGACCTACATGGAAGCACACGGAACAGGAACGCCGGTTGGGGATCCGATCGAAGCGACCGCACTTGGGAATGTACTTTGCGAGGGCCGCGCGAAGGACAACAAGTGCTTGATTGGCTCTGTGAAAACGAATATCGGCCACCTTGAATCCGGTTCGGGAATCGCCGGATTTCTAAAAGCCCTGCTCGTGCTACATCATGACACGGTACCACCGAATCGAAACTTCGAGACGCCCAACCCAAACATCCCTTTCGAACGACTTGGGCTTGAAGTCGCGAAAGAACTTCAGGCGCTGCCACATTTCGAAGGGGTTACTCCGGTCACCGCAGTGAATTCGTTCGGATTCGGTGGCACCAATGCTCATGTCGTCCTAGAAGCTGCGCCACCCGTGGAAGGCAATTCGGCACCCAAGCCAAAGCATTCCAACGGCTACTCTGGATCGGCCAACGGAGACGCATGCAATAAAGGCGTTGCCAAAAAAGCCAATCGACCGCTATTGCTACCGATCTCAGCACGCGACGAAACGTCGCTGAACAGTTATATAGAACTGATTAAGGATTCGCTTGGCTCCGGCGACAACGACGAAAACCTTGCCGACCTTTGCTACTCAGCGGGCGCCCGAAAGGAACACCATCAAAATCGTTTGGTCGTTCTGGGACGCAACGGCGATCAGTTACGATCCCGACTTACTAAACGGCTCTCTGACGAAAACGCAACGGATGGGATCGTCCAAGGGAAATCGACCACCAGCGTTGGTGACATCACCTTTGTGTTCACTGGACAAGGTGCCCAGTGGTGGCAGATGGGGCGTGAACTCTACGCTGACGAACCCATCTTTCGTGACGTCGTCGACAGCATTGATGCTTTGCTGACACCGCTCGCGTCATGGTCGCTTGTCGGCGAAATGATGAATGCGGAATCCGAAACAAGTTCAAGGATTCACCTTACAAGTGTTGCGCAACCTGCAATTTTCGCTCTCCAAGTTGCGCTGGCGGAACTGTGGAAATTTTGGGGCATCGAACCTACCAAAGTCATCGGCCATAGTGTTGGTGAAGTTGCAGCTGCCTACGTTGCCGGAGTTTATTCACTCGAAGATGCAGTTCGAATCATCTATCATCGCAGTCGACTGCAAGATTCCGCAGGCGGCGATGGCCGAATGGCTGCAGTTGGAATCTCAGCATCCGAAGCCAGCGAACTGATTGGGGGGAACACCGACCGACTCCAAATCGCGGTGATCAACAGCCCCAGCATGGTAACGATTGCCGGTGATCGAGAGCCGCTCGAAGCGCTTGTCGAGCGACTCGAGAAGGACGGAAAATTCGTCCGCTTGTTGCGAATCAACTATGCTTTCCACACCCACCACATGGATCCGATTCGAGAAGAACTATTGGCCGTTCTCTCTGATATCAATCCACTTCCGAGTCGCATCCCGTTTGTCTCTACGGTGACCAGTTGCGTTCTTCCAGGCGAAAAGTTGGATGCGATGTATTGGTGGCGCAACGTTCGTCAGCCAGTCCTTTTCGCTTCAGCGATGTCGAACCTCGTGCGTGCCGGCGGCCGTCTGTTTCTGGAACTTGGGCCACACCCGGCGCTTGAAAGCTCGATCTTGGATGTTTTAGGCGAACAAGGCAAGCAAGGTTCGGCCTTTCATTCGTTAAAGCGAAAAACCAGCGAGTCCGAACAGATCCTCACGAACCTTGCGGGCCTACATGTCTTAGGAATGCCGATCGATTGGGCGACGGTCAATCAGTCGACGGAACAACTGGTACGCCTGCCCAAGTATCCGTGGAATCACGCATCCTATTGGCTCGAATCAGAGCAATCCGCTAGTGAGCGCCTCGATCCAATCCCACATCCATTATTGGGACAACGTGTTACCGCGGAACAACCGACGTGGCAATTTCAACTGGACCCTCGTCTTTTCGACTATCTGCACGACCACCAGATTTGGGACAGCATCGTTTTTCCTGGGGCCGGATATGGTGAAATGGGGCTGGCGATTGCGGCACAGCTGTTTCCTGAGCAACCGTATGTTGTCGAAGAATTGGAAATCAAGAAAGCACTGTTTGTCTCTGAGGACAATGTGCCAACTGTTCGAGTGACGTTTGATGCTGAGACGAAAACTTACACGGTCCACAGCACGGTTGGTAAAGATGTTTGGGATTTGAATGGCCGCGGACGCCTGATCAAAATGCCAGCCGATCAACCGAACACGATCGACATCGCAGCGACACAAAATTCGCTCTCGGATCACATCGACCACGAATCTTACTATGCCGATTTCGCTTCGGCTGGATATCAATTCGGTCCTAGGTTTCGGCACGTCAACAACGTTTGGCGAATCTCCGGGGAAGTTTTTGCCGAAATTGTCGTTCCCGATGAAGTTCAGGAAACGGTCGATCAATACCGCATCCATCCGGCTGTTCTCGATGCATGTTTCCACGTTTTCAAAGGCATGCAAACGGAAGACGACCCCGCCGAGAGCTTCTTTCTACCGGCTCACGTTCGTCGCATCCGCCTCTACAGCGAACGACCGAGCGGAAGACTTTGGGCGCACGCAAAAGTGGTCTCCGCCGAGGAACACACTATCTCTTCGGACATCTGGGTTTATGACGAAAACGGAAATCGCGTCGCTGACATTCTTGGGTTCCGCGTCGACCGCATGAAGCAAGGCGGGAACGAAAACGAGTTGGATGATTTGTACTTCCAACACACGTGGGAAAAAGCGAAGTTGCGCGGAAGTCGTGTTGATGGCACGTGCAATTTTGAATCAACGGCGGACATCGTTCAACAAACAAGCCAACAAACCATTGATGTCCATGCAAAACACAATCTCGAAAATCATTACCACGACTTTGCGCCGAGACTGGAAGCGGTCGTACACCAACTGATCCAGAACGCGTACCTGCAACTTGGATGGAACCCCAGCGTCGGCGAGCGGATCACGTTGGAGCAATTCACAAGTCAGCTCCAAATTGTTCCTCAGCATCATCGACTGGTGCGAGCACAACTTGGATGGCTGGTTGAGGCCGGAGTGCTTTGCGTTGTCGAAGACGGCCAATGGCAGGTCGCTCGTACTCCGACGGCTGTTGACGTCGCGAGCGAACTTGCTGCGTTGGAAGACGAATTTCCGCGAGCTGCTACCGAAGTCAATTTGCAGCGCACGACTGGCAGCGGACTGGCCGGCGTACTTTGTGGCGATGTCGACCCGGTCCATTTACTATTCCCCGGTGGTTCGTCGGATTTACTGGAAACATTCTACGTCGAGGCATTCGATTTCCCCGCGTACAATGATTTGATTCCGGCCGCCGTAAAACAGGCAATCAAGAATTTACCGAAGCGTCGATCGCTGCGAGTTCTCGAAGTGGGAGCAGGTACCGGTTCGCTCACGAAAGCGGTTTTGCCGGTGTTGCCGAGCGACCAAACCGATTACCTGTTTACGGATATTGGTCCAGCATTTCTATCCAAAGCAAAACAGCGTTTCTCCGCTTCGCCATTCATCGAATACGCGACACTCGACATCGAACGAAACCCAGTCGAACAAGGAATTGCAGAGGGTAGCGTCGATTTCATCCTTGCCACGAATGTCTTGCATGCGACAGCCGATCTGAAGAACACATTGGGAAATCTAAAATCGTGTCTCGCACCGGGCGGCATGCTGATGTTCCAGGAAGTCGTACGCCGTCGGGCCGCCTGGGATAACATCTTTGGGCTATTGGAAGGCTGGTGGAGATACACTGACACCGACTTGCGCACCGATTCGGCGTTGATTCAAAGAGAGCAATGGAAATCACTGTTGAATGAATGTGGGTTCACCGATGTCGGATGTTTTCTCTGTTCCCCCAAGGATGACGAGGCCGAACAATCCGTCTTTGTCGCTTTCGCGCCTCAGCGTAGCGAACAACTTGAAGAGTCTGTGGCTGGGGCGTCTCGCCTCGGTGATTGCCGCAACGAACTGGGGCGAAACGCCCCTGCCAGTTTTCTTGGCAGCTACTTGCTATTCGCCGATGATTCCGGCGTGGCCGAAAATGTTGCCAATGGGTTGCGCAAACGTGGTTACAGAGCAATCCTAGTTAACAAGGGAGACGATCTATCGAATCCCGCTGAAGATCAATTCACTATCTCCGCCACGTCCAAGGACGACATGGCGAGCGTGCTAGACGGAGCGATCACATCAGTCCAACCACTGCATGGCATCATTCATTGCTGGAGCCTCGATCATCCATTGACACCGCAATTGTCGACTGAGCTCCTCGAAAAGTGCCAGCAAACCGGAGTGCTAAGCGTACTCAAACTGGCCCAAGCTTTGGAAAAAAACTCTTTTGAGACGCCACCTCGCGTGCACATCGTGACTCGCGGCGCCCAACACGTTGTCGACGGAGACACCGTTCAGGGCATTGCCTCCTCACCTCTGGTCGGTATCACTCGCGTTGCCAACAATGAGCATCCGCAATTCCGCTGGACATCGATGGACTTGGCGAATTGTGCAACGGCACACGAAGCGGATGATATCGTCGATGAACTACTAGGCAACGACGGTGAATTGGAGTTGGCTTATCGCGATGAGCTTCGATACGGGCATCGGCTACGTGGACGTAAAACCGAAGATATTGCCAAACGCACCGTTAACGCGGTTCGCGGCGATGGTTCGATTGTTCCATACCGGGTCGAGATCGACAGACCAGGGATCCTGACGAACCTATCGCTCAACGAAACCGTACGTCGCGAACCACAAGCTGGTGAAGTCGAAGTTCAGATCCGGGCGGGGGGCATCAACTTCCGAGATGTCATGAAGGCCTTGGCAATGTACCCGGGCAATCCAGTTGACCTGCTGTGGTTTGGTGACGATTTTTCCGGAACCGTTTTGCGAGTGGGTGACGGAGTAACTGATTTACAGCCCGGTGACGAAGTCGCCGGAATGGCGCCGTACTCGTTTCGGGCATACAACACAGTCGACCGTCGAATGTTGTTTAAAAAACCAAAGCACATGAGCTTTGAGAAGGCAGCGACGCTTTCGACCGTTTTCTTAACCACAAACTATGCGATCAACCATCTCGCACGTATGCAGCCAGCTGAGAAAATATTGATTCACGCCGGAACGGGAGGCGTAGGCCAAGCAGCGATTCAAATTTCGCAGCATCTCGGTTTGAAGATCTTTTCTACAGCGGGCACACCGGAAAAACGTCAGATGCTCGCCGATGCGGGAGTCCCACACGTGATGGATTCGCGAAGTCTTGACTTTGCCGATGAAATCATGGAAATCACCCAAGGCAAGGGCGTTGATGCCGTGCTGAACTCGCTTGCTGGCGAGTTCATTCCCAAGAACTTTTCGGTTCTTGCGCCTTTTGGACGATTCCTCGAGATTGGCAAGATCGACATCTACAACAACACGCGGATCGGCTTGGAACCGCTTCGCAATAATATTTCCTACTTCGTCATCGACTTGGCACAACATCTGGAACACAAGCCAGACTATGTCGCATCGATGTTCGTTGAATTGTCGGAGCGATTCGAGAGTGGTGACTATCAACCGCTTACACATAAGACGTTTCCAATCACCGAAATTGTCGAGGCATTCCGTTACATGGCTCAAGGAAAGCACATCGGAAAAAATGTGCTCTCCTTCGATGTCGACGAGATACCGATCGGTCCCTGTAGCGACGACGAACTTTTACTGCGTGCTGATGCGACTTACCTGATCGTTGGTGGAGCCAGTGGCTTTGGATTGGAATTGGCCAAATGGATGACCGAGCATGGCGCCCAGAACATCGTTCTACTAAGTCGGAGTGGTCCACGTGACGAAGCATGTGCCGCAACTATCCGTGAGCTTAAGCAATCCGGATTTAACATTGTCGACGCGCGTGGCGACGTGACAAAACAAGCCGATGTCCAACGGGTTGTCGATGAAATCCAAGCCGACATGCCATCGCTGATGGGTGTCATTCACGGCGCGATGGTGCTGGACGACGAGTTCATGGCAGAACTGGATGATGATCGATTCAGTAAAGTTCTCAATCCCAAAATATTGGGAGCCTGGAATTTGCACGAAGCAACACGAAGCCTTCCGCTCGAGCACTTCATTTGCTTCTCATCGTTCTCGTCGCTCGTTGGAGGAGCGAAACAGTCCAACTACAACTCTGGAAATTACTTTCTAGATGCACTTGCGCATCATCGGCATTCGCTTGGCCTGCCTGCTCTGACGATCAACTGGACGGCATTGAGTGGTGCTGGCTTCGTCCAGCGAAACGAAAAAACGGCACAGTACCTTGACAAATTAGGAATGAAATCACTGTCGATGGACGAAGCGTTTGCAGTGTTTCAGCGAATGATTGCTCGTGATCCAATTCAGATTGCCGCTTGCCGTGCCGACTGGCAATCGTTGGCTCGCCTGAGTCCGCTGGTTGCTAATTCCAACACTTTTGCATCGTTGGTAGAAGCACAATATGGCTCGGATACCGGCGGAGCGATCAAGCCAAAACTGATGGCTGCAGCTCCAGCGCAGCGTCTTGCAATGTTGCAAGACCTTGTTGCTGATCAGGTCGGGGGCGTTTTTGGCGTCGAGCCAAGCCAAGTCGATCGGGAAACCTCGCTGACAAACCTCGGACTCGACTCGTTGATGGCAATTGACTTGATCAATCGGATCGAGAGCGAATTGGGGATCAGCGTTCCGATGGGCAATGTCCTTCGAGGCCCGAGCCTGAATGAGTTGGCCGAAATGCTGGTGGGGCTGTTTGGAAATGCGTCCTCGGATGAATCGATGGTTTCATCGGACAGTCAATCCAACTCAACGTCGCTGATACCTCTCCAAAAAACAACGAGGTTTGGCGATGCGTTCCCACTAACGGAGGGCCAGCAAGCACTTTGGTTCTTGTATCGCCTCGCACCGACCAGCTCAGCCTACAACTTGACCTTTAGCGCCCGATTAACCCCTCACATCGACATCGCGGCGATGGAGAAAGCATTTAGGTTGTTGTTTAAACGACACCCGATGCTCGACGTAACATTCTCTGATTCCGACGGCCAACCGAAACAGAGATATCGTCGTGATGGCGGTGTCGACTTCCGTGAACACGACACGGTCGACCTTTCGAAGAAACAGTTGGGCCAATTGTTGGTTGAACATGCAAATCAACCTTTCGACCTGGAAAACGGTCCTGTGATTCGGCTTGAGCTCTTTCAAACCGATGAGGGACACGTTGCCTTGATGACGATGCATCACATCATTTCTGACGCTTGGTCGGTCACCGTGCTGTTCAAGGATTTGATTGAGTCTTACTTCTCCATTCGCGCCGGACGCGATCCACAGTTTGAGCCCATCTCGATTGGATTTGAGGACTTTGTCGCATGGGAGCAGGAACACTTGGCCAGCGATTCGGGCGAGCAAATGCGAACTTACTGGCAGCAGCACATTGACGGTGCGCCTCACACGATTGAGCTGCCGACAGACCATCCGCGCCCTGCGATTCAATCGTTCCGCGGTGGGACGCTTGGATTCAAACTGGATGAAGAGCTGACGCACCAAGTCTTGCAAATGGCTGCCCAGCAGAATGTCACATTGTTCACTTTGTTACTTTCGGCCTACGACGTGCTTTTGCATCGTTACACTGGGCAAGACGATTTCCTTGTCGGAAGCCCAATGGCTGGGCGTCAACATACTGAACTTCGCCAATCGGTTGGCTACTTCGTCAATCCTGTGCCGCTTCGCAGTCGCGTCGATGATGACCCTACGTTTATCAACTACCTCCGCCAGACCAAAGAAACTGTTACCAATGGCCTAGAACATCAGCAGTACCCGTTCAAACGATTGGTGCAGGAGGCCGGTGGAGCGCGCGACACGTCTCGCTCGCCACTGTTTCAAGTCGCGTTTTCAATGGAACGTATCCCTGGATTTGACGAACAGGGAATCGCAGTCTTCCTGATTGGCGAAGGAGGATACAAGTTCCATCTTGGCGACATGCAAATGGAGTCGATTGATCTAATCACTCGCCAAGCTCAATTCGAAATCATGTTGGTGGTCGAGGAAGCTGGCGGAAGCATCTACGGCTGTTGGCAATACAACCGCGATCTGTTTGACTCAGACACAATCGAACGATTGAATGAGATGTTTCATGACTTGCTGAAACAACTGACTAGCGATCCCTCCAAACGAATTTCGCGGTACTCAATCGCTACTGACACGGAGGCCCGTCAAATAGACGAGACGCCGATTGACGTGCGCGTCCAGCAATGGAACCAAACCGCGAAAACGCTTTTGGATGATCTTCTCGTTCACGAACAAATCGAACAGCAGGCGTTGAAAACTCCCGACGACACCGCCGTAGTCTGCGGTGGTGAATCCCTGACCTATCGAGAGCTCAACGAGAAAGCCAACCAACTTGCGTGGCACCTGAAGTCGCTTGGCGTCGGGCCAAATGTTCGTGTTGGGATTTCAATTCAGCGTGAATTGCAGTTGCTCGTTTCGATACAGGCGGTGCTGAAAGCGGGGGGTGCCTACGTTCCGCTCGATCAGAGCTATCCTCAAAAGCGTCTGCAACAAATCACTAGCACGGCGGAACTCGCGATCGTTGTCACCGACGAGGCACATCACGGAAAATTCTCCGGTGTTTGCGAACAGATTGTTTGCTTTGACGCGGATCAAGCCGCCATTGCCAAACAACGCGATGACAATCTGCCGGCCACCGCTGAAGCAGACAACTTGATGTATGTGATCTACACATCAGGCTCAACAGGCGACCCAAAGGGTGCGGGGGTCTATCACCGCGGGTTTGCGAACTTGGTGGATTGGTTCAATCGTGAATTTGAAATCGACGCCAGCGATCGATCACTGGTTGTTACCTCCCACGGATTTGATCTAACGCAGAAAAATCTGTACGCAGCACTCACACGCGGTGGTCAAGTACACCTGACTGATTGCCAGACTTTTGATCCCAATACGATTCTCGACGAGATCACGCGGAATCGCATTTCACTGCTCAACTGCACACCGAGCAACCTCTATCTGTTGCTCAGCGATTCAAAGAAGATCTCACAGTTGGATTCGCTGCGTTCTGTGTTCCTTGGAGGAGAGCCAATTGACATGCAAAAGCTTTCTCCTTGGCGTCATCGTTCCGGCTTTGACACCGAAATCGTCAACACTTACGGGCCAACCGAATGCACCGACATATGCTCATACTATCGAGTGGCCGCTGACAGCACCGAGCAAACGATTCCTGTCGGGTTTCCGATTTACAACGTGCAAACCTACGTGCTGGGCGATGAACTTCAGCAGTTGCCCGTTGGCGTGACTGGCGAACTTTGCATTGGCGGCGCAGGCGTAGGAGCCGGATATTTGGGTGATCCGCAACTGACGTCAAACAAGTTTGTTGCCAATCCATTCGCGTCGAAAGACAGCGATCGCTCAACAGCGTCGAAAGACAGCGATCGCTCAACAGCGTCGAAAGACAGCGATCGCCCAACGGCGACGAAAGACAGCGATCGCCCAACGGCGACGAAAGACAGCGATCTGTTGTATCGAACGGGGGATTTGTGTCGCTACCGTGAAGATGGAGCAATCGATTTTGTTGGCCGCATCGATGATCAAGTCAAGATCCGCGGCAACCGCGTCGAGCTAGGGGAAATCGAAACTGTCCTGCGAACGCATTCGCATATCAAGGACTGTGCCGTGATCGCCGTCGACGACCTTCGTGGCAACAAACGACTGGTGTCCTTCATAATTTCCGACAATGTCCATGCGGACACAAATGGGCATGCATCAAATGCGTCCACTACATCGGATCCATCGCCTGATGAAATGAGACGGTTTCTTGGCGAGCAACTACCATCGTATATGGTGCCGTCATTGTTTCACTCGTTGGAGCGATTGCCGCTCACGTCACACGGCAAAGTTGACCGTTTCGCATTGGCATCGATCGGCAAGCGGTTCAAAAGAGCCGACTTTGTCGCCCCTCGTAATGACTGTGAAACCACGCTGGCCCAACTTTGGGCGGCAGTTCTGGGAGAAGACAAAGTTGGTGTGAAGGACAGTTTCTTTGATCTCGGTGGCGATTCCATGATGAGTGTTGAACTCGTGATCAAGATCCGTAAAGCGACGGGCGTCGAGGTACCTTTAGCCGTGCTACTGCAACGCGACACGGTTGCTGATATGGCCAGTTACCTTTGGCAGAAACTAGATGCAGCGTGGTCTTCGATCGTACCGATTCAACCGAACGGACAGCGGCCGCCTTTGTTTTGCATTCACCCCGTCGGCGGCAACGTGCTGTGTTATGCCCCGCTTGCGGACGCATTGGGTGATGACCAACCGGTCTACGGTCTGCAAGCACGCGGTGTTGATGGAACCGATGAACCTTTGGCAACGATCGAGGCGATGGTAGTCGAATACCTCGAAGCCATTCGCGAGGTTCAGCCATCGGGCCCATATCACTTTGCCGCATGGTCGTCTGGAGGCATCGTGGCCTACGAAATCGCGAGGCGGTTGATCGATAGAGGCGAACAAGTCGCGACCGTCTCCCTGTTTGACTCGTTTGCTCCGGCGTTGATGCGAATTGATGTTGAGGACGACGCTATGGTGCTGTCCGAGCTAGTGAATTTCTTAAATCGGTTCTATCAATTGAACATCGACTTGAGCTATGACACGCTTGCTTCCGCTGGACCCAACGATCGGATTACTATGATGCTGGCCTGTGCTAAGAAGACCGGTTTTCTGCCCGAAGAATTTGACGAGACCTACATGCGTCGCTTCTTGGGCGTATGTAAAGCGAATCTTCGGGCTATCAGCCAATATGTCGAAGTTCAGCGGCCGGAGGTTCCGGTAGTTCTGTACCGAGCATTGGATCCAAATGGACGCAGTTACGTGATTGATATCGATTCTGCATCTGATTTAGGATGGGGAAAGCTGATTGGTCGCCCCATTGAGGTGATCGACATGGACGCCGACCACGTCTCCATGATTGCCGGCGACGAAGTCTTACAGATTGCACGAAGACTACGTGAGCGAATCGGTGTGCTTTCTAGAATTGATCCAAGTTAGATGAAACAATCCCGTCCGGCCGCAGGGCGGGAGTTTACTTCCAGATGGCTCAGTTGGCCTCTGCATGACTTCAGTGGATCCGATAATGCGAAAGCTACGCAAGGCGGACGTAAAATTGGGCAATTAAAAATTGCTCTTGGGTTTTATGAGCGGATTTGCAACACCGAAGACGTCATCGCCGATCTAGAACATTGCCTAATCGATATTTTAACGGCTAAGAGCATTTCTCCGAAAAGTCAACGTAATTTTTATTTTGCTTGTAAGAAACAACTTGACCCGAACGCCATGCTCTTGAAGTCGTACTCATTTGCAATCAAGTTCCAGCCAGCAGCCAGCTAATCAAGGCCTTTGTTCGTGTCAATCAATTGGGATGAGATTCGACTTCGCCACGCTCCCATCATGTGGAGTATTGCGTGGCGAATCTTGAAACACGAAGCTGATGCGCTCGATTGTTGTCAGGATGTGTTTACCGAGGCGCTACAACGGTCTAGAGAAACGATGAACGAACCCATCGAGAACTGGGGGGCCGTTTTTGAGTTGGCTGACGACTCGTCGGGCAATCGATTTACTTCGCAAACGAAAACGTAAATTTCAACCTTCATTGCTGGGCGATCAGGATGTTCTGCAGGCTGATCAAGCGGACACGGCAATTGCTGATCTCGTTATTGCTGAACAAGCGGATGGGATTCGCACCCAGCTGGCTGAAATGAATGACCAAATGGCCGATTGTTTTTGGCTATGTTGTGTAGATGAAATGAGCTACGCCGACGTTGCTGATCAACTTGGGATATCGACCAACCACGTTGGCGTCAACGTGCATCGTGCCAGGACGTTATTAAAAACTCGGCTTTCGAATCAATGCGGACGAGAGGACAGGGTGAATTGAACTTATGAAAGATGAATTCTTAAAATCGAATTCAGATGACAGCCTTGTTGACGAGCTTGCGGCCCATTTGCGTGACCAATACGTACCTACGGTGCCACGCCAACTCTTGGAACACGCACCAGACTCTGGAATTATCACGACTCGACAGAATCCCCTCACTTCCGTGGTGACTTGGGTGATTGGGATTGCCGTAGTCGTTATCGCGATGTTTGGTATTGCGCACATGTTTCTTCCCGAACGCGACAAGCCACGCCTTTCGCACAACGATCCTCCGACAATGATTTATGACAACCTCGCAATAGAACCAACTAGGATTCATGTCCAAAATCTGAACGCACTGCATCCGTTTGAGGGATTGGAACGGGAGATTGCAGACATGAAGTCGGAAATCGAACAATTGAAAACAGATGCCGGTTCCTTGGATGCGATTCGAAAACTCAACGCCATGATGACTCGGAATTGAAAGACCAATCAAATGCTTAATCTAACAACCAGCGTGATATTGAGTTTGTCGTTGATCGGAATCTGTCCGATGGTTTCAATGGCGGACGACGACGAAAACTTGAAATCAAAAGTCAGCGCTCCTGCAAACACAGTCTCCATTGGCCGCTCGCTGGGCGGCGGTTACTTTGTCGATAAAGACTTGGTCAAACGATCAGAGGCATTGAAAAGCCAGTTGATTTCAATTCGCGACAAAATTAGCAGTGGGAAACTGACCAGTTCGGATGCGATAAAGCAACTGGAAGTCATCGATTCCGAACGGTCCGACATCGCCAAGGCAATTGAAGCTCAAAAAGTGCTCGTCTCCGCCTTTAACGTCTACACCAAGAACGAATCAATTGAAATTCCAATGAGCAACGAAAAGCTGGTCATTGTCACCGGTGACAGAATTCGCATTCGTCCTTGGAAAGGACCGGGAATCAAATGTGAGCTTGAACGAATCATCGTCGCCAAAGCCCAACCGGATGACTCGGAGTTCTCTGAAATCAAAGTCATTCACGAAACTGGAAACGCCGCCGAGATTGTCGGTTCCACGCGCGCGGAGCGAGAACGAGATGAAGCAGAATTTCTGAATTCGGAAGACGGTCGCAAGCTTAACAGCAACCAACTTGCCGATCGGAATACGTTTTTGCAAAAAGAGATTTATGAACCCCAGCAAAAGTATGCTTCGTTTCAAGGCAAAGAATGTGTCCAAATTAGTCTTGGTGGCCTGAAGAAAGGCAATCGGCAACTGTGGATGGAAATCGACTCCGAAGGAGGTAGTGGAACTCACGGTTCGCGGTGGCAACGACACGCCAAACTTACGATTTTCGTACCTAAATGCAACTGGATTTTGGTTCGTGGTTGCGAGGCGGAAGTTGATATATCGGGAATCGAATCAAACATGATTCTTACAACCCAAGGATCTCTCGACCGTGATTTCGAAGGAAATTTTTCCGTTTCAAAAATCACCGGTGACGTCACGATTTATCAGGCTCCCATTCGAGAATTGGTTGATATCGACGGCAACATTGTAATCATGGCGACTGCGGAGTTCGTCAATCGTGGCACACTCCACAGAGACGGAATGCGAACCGCCCGTCCGTCCGAGACAGCAACGACACTTATTCGCGATGTCACTGGGAACTTGAAAGCTCATTTCCTACGAACGAACTTGGAGGTGGAAAATATTTTGGGAACTATTGATGTCCGCAATGAATTTGGCGATACCAGTTTTGAACTGGAGAACGCATTTGACGAAACGAGTGTCCACAGGATCGTAAGCGAATCGGGCTCAATCGAACTATCAGGGGATACTGCATTGCTTTCCAAAATCCCATTGTATGCTCACACATTGAGCGGAGTTCTACATTCCAACATTGCGCGAGATGTGCTCGATGAAGTTAGTTTTTCAACAGGGAGGCCTTATCGAAATTGGCACGGATTTGTCACGCCGAGTAAGGACAGATTTGCGTTCGATAGGCATGAGCGACCGAGAATGGCGCTTGACAATCAAAAGAGACAGCCCGGTTTTGATCTTATTAGCCGCGGAGGTACAGTGAGTATTCTGGGCAAGGAAAGTCAAGAATAACTTCGCCTTGCTTCGGTCGTCTCGGGGGAAGGGACAGATTGAATAGACTGCTTTGTTCGTCGCAATCCGGTTCGGAGTCATCGCCCCTTCACAGTCGAGAAGGGCCAGAATAATCTGTATCGACCGGCGAATCCAACGCGCTTTTAGCGAATCAAACGACGGCCTTGACGTGCAACCTGAGGGTTGCATAATGGAGACATGCTTACGAAACGTGACGAGCAACTCGCTGAAACACTTCATGCACTTGCCGACTCGACTCGCAGAACGATTCTTGAAGAGCTATCTCTGCGTGGCGACCAATCGTTGTTTGAGATGATGGCTCGCCTGGTGGAAAAGCATCAGCTTTCAATTACCAGACAGGCAATTTCCAAACATCTGAAAGTTCTCGAAGATGCCGAACTGATAGAAACTGCGTGGAGTGGAAGAACAAAATTGCACACGTCCTGTATTGCCAACAGTAAAGAGCGGTTGATTCGTTGGCTGGAGGACATCATGCCAAAAGAAAATGGACGCGAATTTTGAAAATCTACATTACATCGGTCATGGTTGATGACCAGAAAAAAGCCTTTCAGTTTTATACAAAAGTGCTTGGGTTCCAGACGAAGCACGACATTCCTATGGGGGAACACCGGTGGTTGACTCTCACGTCGCCTGGTGACGAAAACGGCGTGGAGCTTGCGCTCGAACCCGCCGCTCATCCTGCCGCTGCAACATTTAGAGACGCAATGGTGAAGGACGGGATTCCATGGACAGCGTTTTCTGTCGACGACCTTGTCGAGGAACATGCAAGGCTGGAAAAACTTGGCGTCCGATTTACGCAACCGCCAGTAACTCAAGCAGGTTACTCGACTGCCGTTTTTGATGACACGTGTGGTAATCTGATACAGATTATCCAACTGCCTGCGGAAGATTAGGCCAAAACAATTTCTCAATACATGATTGAGCGAATTGCTGAAGCCGGTACTACGAATACTGGTTTTGAAACTGTCCCAATTTGAAAGAGAAACTAAAATGCCAACCGTTGATCGGCGAAAACTTCTTCACGCGGGAATTGCCGGGGTAGCGTTAGCGGTCCCTTTGGGAGGCGTGTCGCTGCTGACCGGATGTCAGCAACCGACAAACAATAAAAATAACGACTCAACCAAAGTCGGTGCATCCGGTCAATCGGCTGTCAAAAAACCTGAACAAAAAAACAAAGGCCAGTTGATGCAAATTCAATACCTTGAGATTGTAACTCCGGAAGTAGACGCCCTCTGCAAGCAATACTCGGCGATCCATGGAGTCACTTTTAGCGAACCGGATGCGAACCTTGGCAATGCCCGTACCGCAAAACTCAATGGCGGCGGCGTGATGGCGATTCGCGGTCCACTGAGAGAAACCGAAATACCTGTGATCAGGCCTTATATGCTTGTCGAAAATCTCGAAGAGGCGGTGGCCGCCGCAGCGGACGCGGGTGCAGAAGTCGCCTTGCCGCGGATGGAGATTCCCGGTCTTGGGACGATTGCTATCGTAATCCAAGGCGGTATCGAATGCGGACTATGGCAAGCTTGATTTAGAACCAGCGAGTTCTCGGAGGCGGCATGCACAACAACAGATAATCCTTCCCAATGACCGCTACTTCAAAGCGAATCACCAGCCAAGTCGAAGGCGATATTTTGAGGTCGTAGTGAAACCGAGGGCCGTCCGGCATCGAGCCGAGCCCACGGACCACGTTTGGCCGTGCGACTCTTTTAAAAACAAGGCCCACGTTGAAGTGCTTGAGAACAATCAGTATCAAGCTAACTTCACACTACGCTCGACGACGGCGAAGCAAGCAGAGAGCTCCGCACAGAATCAAGATAGCGGCAGATGGCTCAGGCACAGTCGACGTCTCGATCGCGTTACCGGCAAAGCCAAAAAAAGCTGTGTTGATTCCCTCTGTATGACCAACCCAAGTGAAATCAATTCCTGTGATGCCGCCGTTTGATTCATCGAAGGAAAGGATTCCAAATCCCTGAGATTCGCTCATAATCGATTCTGATGGATCAAAGAAATATTGTCCCGGACCCGCACCATTTCCAGGATCGAATCCAGAGGAAGTCGCTTGTAGCAAGTTGCCTCCGTCAAAGCTGCCATTGAGGTCTGTCGGTTGAAGTGTGCCCCCAAACAAGTCCGTTGAGAATGGCGAATTGTTGTTGATTGATCGAATCGAAGGCAAGGCGTTGGTGACGACTGTTCCATTTTCGTAAGTAACTTCAAAGTTTCCAACATAGTTAATTCGTTGGCTTCCTGATCCATTGGTTCCACCCTGATTCCAAACGTTGTGAATTAACAGGTCGAAGTCATGCAGCGGGATGTCGCTCGTGAATGACAGGTTGGTCAGTGTCGCATCATTCTCGAAAAACGGTGCCAATTCATTATTGGTGACGTTCGGCGAACCGCTCGTGCGTAAGAAACCTCCATTGCTGGCAGCCAGCTTCACAGCGGTTGATGTGGTGCCCGTTGTGATCGTCGCATCGATCGAATTGGAAACGACTGAGCCGGGGGTGCCGAAGGCACCGTCATTCGGATTCGATACGCCAGTTGTCCATACGGAAGACGTGATGTCGGCACAAGTTATTGAGGCAAAAGACATGAAGGCGATAATGATGATCAACTTGAAGGAGATTTTTCGCATTCGGGATAATCCAAAAAATTAGCTTGATACTGAAAATACTGACTGAGAGAATTATCCGTATCGGCAGGGTTTTCCCTAAATTTCATATTTGCACCAATGATCCGGTTACTCCTAATCTCGGGGTCGTAACACTTAGCGCGACTTTACTGATTAGTTCAACGTTGCATGCAAGATTTCCACAAGAGTACGAACTTTAGAATGGGTCACTTCCTCCGACCTGCTCATGCATAGTTGGATATCGTAGGCATTGATTCGACCCAAACAGAAGGTCAGCTGTATTGCGAACTAAATTCGTCTTAGATCGGAATTTTCGTTCGCCGCATGGGGCATAACGCAAGAGCAGCAAAGGCTGTGGTTGGTCGTTGCAGTTGCCGAGCGGCCTAACGCGGCGCCAATCAGGCCCTGTCTAGGCGAGTTGGCTTTGACGGCGGCGGCAAGTACAGCTAGCGATGGCCGCTGCAAGAATGATCAATGCTCCAGAAGGCTCGGGAACAGATGTCGCAGTGCCTGCTAGGCCAAGGAAAGCCGTATTCGTTCCGACTGTGTGCCCGACCCACGTAAAGTCGATTTCTGTGATGCCACCGTTGGATTCGTCAAACGAGAAGATGCCAAAGCCCTGCATTTCACTCATCATTGACTGAGATAAATCGGACCAATAGTATCCGGGGGTCGCACCATTGCCGGGGTCAAAATTTGCTTCGGATACCGATAAGATATTTCCGCCGTCAAAAACACTGTTGAGATCAGACGGTTGCAACGTTCCGCCCTCGAAGTCGGTTTCGAATGGCGAGTCCTGATTGATGGCGCGACGGGTCGGTAACGCGTTGTTGACAACGGTTCCGTCAGCATAGGTCACGCGAAAATTACCAATGTAGTTGGTGCGCTGCCCACCCGGTACGCTGCCATCAGTGGCATTCCAAACATTATGCAGCAATAAGTCCACATTCTTCAGTGGGTGGCTGCTGGAAAAGGTCAGGTTAGTCAGTGGGGCATCGTTTTCCAGAAATGGAACGAGCTGATTATTGCTGCCCGATGGCACTGAATCGGATAGTTTGAACCAATCTGCGTTACTGGCGACCAGCCCAATCTTTGCAACGTTGTCGCCAGTGATTATTTCCGCGGAGAGTTTGTTTCCCGCAACAGAACCATTGGTTCCGAAAGCTCCGTTTGCCGGAGCATCGACTTCCATCATCCAAACATCTGAGAAGATGTCAGCCGCCGCAAAATCAAGGCCAACGAAAAGACTAACGATGCACCCGACAATAAATGACAGTGATCTGATCATTGTTGTTTGCATCTAATTTCATTGGGTGACGGAAAGTCGAAGGTCGCTTTCAGATAATCGGGAGGGTTTCCCCTCCCAGCCAATGTCCTCATAAATTCGTCGGATTTTACTTGTTTTCCAGTATGAAAGATCGTCCGGGTTGTGCCGTCAATTTGTAGGTAGAACGAAATTCAAAATCTTCAATCAGCGGCACTTGCCGCAATCTGGCGAGAACTTTTATGACGAGTCAGTTCAATCAATTTGGCGATAGTCGTGGAAAAATCGTAAAACACATACATGTCCGGAGCGGTCAAATACCAACTCAATCGTCACGAGTGGTTTCTTTAGCCGACAGTTGAGCAGAAGGGTTTCCCCTCTATATTTCGTCGATGAACTTCAGAGGACCAGGACCGACATTGCTGCAATTCCACGATAGATAGCCGGGAAGGCGATGATTTCCTTTGAGGTTAAATAATCAAATGCTGAGCATTGGAACAACTGATCGACGTGGATTTGTCGTCTCCATAGAGATGGTTCTCGGAGTTGTAGTCGCAGTGATCGGATTGGTCGTTGCGGCAACGGCCCTACGTGACTCGATCGTGTCTGATGTGGCGGGCTCTGTCGACGACGTGAACCAATCCTTCAGAGTCAAAGGAGCGACGTCAACGGACGCATCCGTTGCGGGCTCTGGTTTCACAGACCGCACTGATTCCGAAGATGCACCTGATGATGCCTCCGGAGTCGCGGACAATGGAATCCTATTCGGTTCAGATCCATTGGATGAAGGCGAAATTATCGAAACTACTTCAACAGGAGACGGTGGCACAACGTCCGCGGAGGGGACGTTTAAATTTGATCCATTTACTTCTGGGGGTCCCGCGACGGGCTCGATCGGTGACGGCACAATCGATACCAATTTCACGGTTACCGGTTCGGATACTGGGATTGTGCTCGGTACCGACCGCAATGAAATCGTCTTCAGCGAGCAGCCCGGAAACGTCGGCAGCGTCACAACAAGCTTCGTCGATCCATTAACGGACGTGGAGCTGTTTTTCAGTAGCGTCACCAACGATGGAGCTCCTCACTTGATTGAAAATTTTTCTGTCACTCTTAGCGATGGCACAACAATCAACAACGCTGACTTCTCTGTTGTTCCCGATGCGATCTCACCGAGCATCAACTTGGGTGCGTTTTTTACAACGACAGCCAAGGATTTCGAATTGCTTTCGCAAACGACCATTGGCGGAACTCGATTCGTAACTGACGGATCCAACGACGGTGCTGGTTTTGGCAACCGACAGGCCGCCGGAAGAATTCGGTTTACAGATTCGACGATTACGAATGCCCCTTCAGGCGTTGGCATCTCTTCCATCACTTTTCATCGAAGCGGTGTTGAAGTAGGCTACACGTCCCGATTCAGCGTCTCCGGTCGAGTCAATCAGTGACCGACCAAACCTAAAAGACGTTGCCAATGAGACTCTCGTTCTCGGCAAATTCTTTCAACATATCGCACGGACGGCACATATATGAAATATCTGGTCACTGGATCTGCAGGGTTCATTGGATCTCACGTTGCAAGAAGGTTGTTGGAACGTGGTGACATCGTGGTTGGCGTCGACAATTTCAATAGCTATTACGATCCGCAGCGAAAGCGATCAAACTTAAAGCAGTTGGAACAATTCGACCGTTTTCAAATCGTCGAATCAGACGTTCGAGATCAAAACGCGATGAGCGCATTGTTCAAGCAGCATACTTTCGATGCCGTCGTTCATTTGGCCGCCATGGCCGGAGTGCGAAATTCGATTGTTGAACCGGCGTTGTACTTTGATGTCAACTTCAACGGCACACAAACGCTACTAGAGTTGGCTCGCGTCCATCTTGTTGACCAGTTCGTCATGGCTTCGACGTCTTCGACCTATGGCAACACACAGACAATTCCGTTCATTGAGTCGGATCCTTGCATCAATCCTCTGCAGCCGTACGCAACCAGCAAACGTGCAGCAGAAATGATGGGGCAAACCTATCATCAACATTATGGAATCAACTTCACGTCAGTTCGATTCTTCACGGTATACGGACCTGCGGGCCGACCAGACATGATGCCATTTCTACTGGCAGAAAGCATTTCGCAGGGCCGGGAAGTTCCCCTTTACGAGGGCCCATTTCAGCGAGACTGGACTTTTGTTGACGACATTGTTTCGGGTGTGGTTGCTGCAACTGACAGACCACTGGGGTTCGAAGTGGTCAACCTTGGATGCGGCGCTCCGGCATCGCTTGCAGACTTCATCGCGATCATGGAATCGGTTGCCGGGCAGAAAGCGAACCTCGTTAGAAAGCCTGCTCCACCGACCGAGATGCTAACTACGTTTGCAGACACCACGAAGGCTCAGCGTTTGTTGGACTTCAATCCGCGAGTCGCATTGGAAGAGGGCGTCGAACGATTTTGGAATTGGTTTATCAGCCAACAGACCGAAACCGCAACTTCAAACAATCGATTTGCGGTCCCGCACATGAGCTGGCAAGTTGGGAACACGACAGATGTGTCAGCAACGCCGATGAAATGAGCGTTGCGATATCGCAACGACAAAATCGACAACGAGATGGTTCCCGAAACGCACGGTACGCTTTCGGTTCGGAGAACCGAGCGACATTGTCGCTCAGCTTTCGCGTGCTGATCGTGCGTCCTTAACGAAGTGCGGAAGCAATTTCGGGACTTGCCCTAAGCTAAGGAATGCCGCGAACGACGGTGGGGCCAACCAATTTGGTCAGCCACACGGGAAGGCGTTGCCAGACTTTGACAAGTTTTCTCTTGCCGTTGGAATCCGCTCGCATTTCTTCAGGATTCCCTTTGCGAACGTAGTATTGCCAGACCGCTTGATTCGGTTGGGCTCCCCACTGCGACTTGAACTTGTGTGTTCCGCTGCCTATGCTGCTGCGGCCAAAGTCAAACTGGTGGCTGCCAAGTTCGATTGCTCGTTCGAGCATCTGCCAATACATGAACATGTTGGCGTTCATGTGGTTGAACGCTCGCAAACAACTGGCGCTCGGGACCTCGCTCATATCGTCGAGATGAACCAGCAGCCCAACCGAGGCGACCTGCGATCCGCTACGCACGATGCATAGTTCTGCGAATTCGCCTAGATGGTCGAGAATGTTAGCGAAGAGGTCTTTCGAAAACACGGGTGTACCGAGGTCCCGCATGTTGGTTGCAAACACACGATAGAATTCATCCAGCCTTTTGTGCCGCCCAAACTCGACCGACAAACCGAACTTCATCGATTTCCTTATTTGGCTACGCACCTTAGATTTGAGCGATGCCAGCAACAGATCAGAAGACGCAGGCAACGACAGTCTCATATGGACTTTGTCGGTTCGTTCGAAGTTCAAACGAGGATGTGAAACCGCACGTTCATGACGCAACTCAAGGTACCTCACATCCAACTCATCCGCCAAGTCGCAAGCCCCAGAAATCAATGCTTCTGCAACGTTCCTGTCTCTCGCCCAGACACCACCGGTGTTGACATAGGGTAAGCTGACTAGAAACTTGCCAAAGATTGGACCGGCAACGAGACAGAGGGGCAGGACGCCGATGATTTCGTCACGCGTCTTCGCTTCCAGCAGATACGTCGAATGACGAAATCCGGTAGAAACAGCAGTAATCCAGCCCGCCCGATGCGCGTTGAGTCGGGGTAAGGCTGCGGTGGCGACATCAGGCAACCGCCCGTTCCATTGCGAAGTTTGAACTTCGATTTTTTCTTCAGTGATCATTTGCATCAAACATCTAGGGATCGATAAACAGCGACCATTTTGTTCATTCGTGCGGCAAAACTATATCTCGATTCGATCACTAATCGAGCAGCCGTCGAAAGTCGATTGCGAAGTTCGGAATCGCGAAGCATTCGGACAAGTGCTACCCGCAGGGCGTCATCATCCGCGATCGGCACCACGATTCCGCTAACGTCGTCCTCGATCAAGCGTGGCACACCCGCGACTGCCGTTGTCACAACAGGCGTCTCTAATGCCATGGCCTCCAGCACGACATTCGGAAGACCTTCGCGAAGACTACTCAGTGCGAAGATATCCATTGCTTCGTACCAGTCAGTCGGATTTTCCTGAAAACCCGCAAGTTGAATGCTGGCCGACAAGTCATGCTGATCAATCAAAGATTGCAGCTCAGCTCGTTGGCCACCGGCTCCAACGATCGCTAATCTGGGACAAACGCCCTGTTGATGCAGTGCTTTGACGACTCCGATCAGGCGATTGAATCCTTTCTCAGGCGACAGCCGACCAACGGCGCCAATCAAAAGTTCAGATTCAGGCAAGCCCAACTTCCGTTTGGCTTCAACTCGCGTTTGTCGACGGCGAAACTGCTTAGTGTCGATCGCGTTCTCGATCAAGCACAACCGATCGTCGCGTAGCCCATTCTTTCGACATGTCTCAAGCAGGTCGGGCGAAACACATGCGATCTTTTCGTAACGCGGCAAAGTCAGGCGATCGAGAAAATGATAAATTCGAGTCCGCAAGGTTAACTCAACCCAACCATGAACAGTCGACACCAACCGCATTGGCCATCGCTTTTGTACCAAGAGTCCAAGCAGGTTGGTTTTGTAATCGTGCGCGTGCCAGATTTGAACGTTTTCTCGACGACATATCTCAATCGCTCGCGGAACAACGCGCCAATCCAACGGCCCGTGGTCGTCTACTTCAATGAGTGGCGAATTCCAGTCGATCGCTCTGTCACGAATGGATTGAAAGCCAGGATCATTGGGCGGACGCAGGTACATACATATGGCCCGGTAACCTAATGGTTCAAGAAACCGTGGTGAGTTTAGCATCGTTTTGTCGGGACCGCCTCCTGAGCCCGTAATCACGCGAGCATGGAGCACAACAGGAAGCTCCGATTCGCGCTGTTGGTTGCTGATGAGGCGGTCTGCCGCGACGGCGTTTGATTCTGTATCACAATTCGTCATCTTTCAACTCGCGGGAAGCGCCAGACAAGGCCCAAAGCTCTGCCTGCAAGAAAAGTAGTCATCACGATCCATCGACGAACCAGTTCCTCAGCATGCATCGCATGAGTCTGTGTTCGAGTCGCTAAAACGAACGGGATCGATCCGCCGAGCAACAGAATTCCCAGTGAAGGCAACAACGGTCTGCTTCCCAACAATGCTAACGCAAAACCAAGTAAGCCGATAAAGACTAACAAGACGAATGCAACCGGCAGCAATAAGCCAATCCAGTTTCTCACATCGCCCGGTCGGTTGAATGCTAACTTGATGTTGCCTCGCGTTCGCCAAGCTTCACGCCACAGCACTTCGTTCAAGTTTTTCGATTCGCCATAGTGGACGAGCATCGCAGATGGATTGAAAATCAAACGACCTCTTTCGCTCAGACGATATCCAAGGTCGCAATCTTCACAGGTCACCAAGTGTTCGTCAAAACCCCTGATTGCCTCGAAGTGTTCTGTCTTCACCAGAAGTCCCGCTGTCGGCAGCCAACGAACTTGCTTCGGCTCAGTCATCCCATCCTGACGCGAAAGCCGCCCCATTGTTTGCATAACCCAGTTGCCATTATCGGCTGGAGGAACGATCTGGCTGCCCGTTGCGACCGTGTCATTGGCGCAGATTGTTTCGGCACAGTGGACTAGCCAATTCGAATCGAGACAGCAGTCGGCGTCTACAAACGCAAGCCAATCTCCAACCGCAAGCTTGGCTCCGGTATTGCGTGCGCGTGACGGCTTGCCGGGCGGGCAAGAAGCAACCTTTGCTCCTTTGCTGCGACTCAGCTCGACCGTTCGATCTACCGACTCGTTATCAACAACGATAATCTCTAGCCGCTCAACCGTTTTCGGCAGCGTTAGATTGCGGATTGAGTCAATGCAATCGGTGATCCACCTTTCTTCGTTCATCGCCGGGATGACAAATGAGACGATGACTTTATCGCTTGCTTTAGGAATTGTAGTCTCAGTTGCGCTGATTTGTTTGAGTGCCTGATTCATATTAAAACTGAAAATAGATGAAGCTTGGTGTGCTGGTAGTCGCAGCAGTGAAGACGATCAAAGCGAAGGCATACACAAGCCCCAAAGCCGGTGCCGGCGACTTAGCGATACGCTCACGCCATGAATCCAGAAAACGATGTGGAGATAAATGGATGGCGGCGGCAAGAAGTAGAATCAACAGGTACATTCCGGACGCCTGACTGTTCATGGTCCACCCCGACGTCATACCAGAAGCAAACACTTGCAAATCGGAAAGCGTTTGGACGCGAAACAGCAGCCAGCCACCAAGAACTAAGTGGAAGCAGACAAGCATTCGAATCCAATCCGGCGTCCGTGTCTGCGATGCTTTTTCACCGTTGCCGAAGCGATGAGCCAAGATTAAGAGTACTCCGTGATAGAATCCCCATAGCAAAAAGTTCATCGAAGCCCCGTGCCATAATCCGCCCAGCAACATCGTCAGCATCAAATTGAATTTTGTACGCCACGATCCGCGTCGACTACCACCAAGTGGAATGTACAGATAATCACGCAGCCACGTCGACAATGAGATATGCCAGCGCGACCAGAATTCCCTAATGTCCTTGGCAACGTATGGTCGGTTGAAATTCTCTGGCAGTTTGAATCCCAGTAGAGCGGCTGAGCCAATGGCGATGTCGCTGTAGCCGGAGAAATCGTTGTAGATCTGAAACGCATATCCATAGAGCGCCAACCACTGATCCGCGGCCCCGAATTCGCCCGGACGTGAGAACACATCGTCCACTAACAATGTCGCCAGCAAGTCGGCCAGAACGATCTTTTTGAACAGTCCTTGGACGATTAATAACAGTGCGCGGTGGCAATCATCTCCCGTCAAACGAGATGAACGATGGAGCTGCGGCAGGAAATCTACGGCTCTTACGATCGGTCCTGCCACCAACTGTGGGAAGAACGCGACAAAAATGGAAAAATTCAGAAAGCTTCGTTCGTGTTCAATTCTTCGCCGGTAGATATCGATGCTGTAGCTCATCGTTTGAAAAGTGAAGAACGAAATTCCGACTGGAAGCAGGAACTGCGAGTGTGGGAAGACGATTTCGAGATCAAAAATCGCAAAGAGTGACTGAGACGAATCGATAAAGAAGTTGAAATACTTGAATGTTGCCAGGATCCCAAGGTTCATGGCGAGACTGCCAACAAGCAGCAATTTCCTGCGCCATGGAACTTGTTGGCAGTCCAACTGTTTTCCCAGGATAAAGTCGATCGCGGTCGACCCTAGGAGCAATCCCGCATAACGCCAATCCCAACTCATGTAGAACACATAGCTGGCTAGAAGCAGGACGAACTTGCCTCGGTTCGCACTGCGCCGCAGGCTCCAAAATAGCACGCAAACAGCGGCAAGGAAAATGCCGTAGCTCAAAGAGTTAAAATTCATTGAGTAAAGACTTTGCCTGACTTCAAACCTTCATAGCGATTGATCAACTCGTTGGCTATTGTCTGGCCGACCACATCGTGGCCAGATTTCGAGAAATGAACTGGATCGCGAAACAGCTCAGGTCGCCTTTCAATCGCAGCCGCGACATCAAGCAGTCTATTCGGGTAACGATCGCGAATGCCTCGGTTCCAACGGTGAACAACTTGTCCCCACGCCGATGGCAGTAGATCGGGAAGCGTTTTCAGCAGCACCAATTCGTAGTCGGCAGGCAAGTCCGATTCGAAGTGACTGAACCCAAACGTGCAAACGTAAAAACTTGCTTCTGCATCCGTCGCTGCTTCTTGCAAACATTCCAGTTGTTGAAAGTAGTTTTGCTCAGATGTTCGATCGGCATCTCTTTGGAGAATTCTGGCTTGGCTGATTCGAGCTGTTGCGTTTGACTTGAGCAATTCATAAAGAGTTGTTTCCTCAACGAATCGATCAACGTCATCGGTCAGCCTGGGCAGCCCCTGCGGAATTGTTTTCACTACGCCTTCGGGTAATTTTCTATCCGTGTGAAAATCAGCTATCAGATCGTTGGACATTTGGTAGGCGATCACGATGTCCGGTTTCCAGGTTGCCGCCAGCGACGTCAAAACAGTTGCGTTCTGGTTCAATGTCATGCCCGCGCGACTTGCGTTGAGCACTTGGCAATCGATGCCACGTTGAATTAGTTCTCTTTCCAAAACGGCCGGAAATATATCCCTTGCGTCCATGCGAATATCTTCAGCATGCGACGAAGACGCGAGCCAGATTCGAATTATGCTCTGTTCTTTCAGCGGATCCACGACTCGGCTGCGAAAAGGGAAAGCTTTCGATGGGCCGTAAACTTGATCTTCGGATTCACCGACGGGTGCCGTCGCTTTAGCTTGTTGCCCAAACAGGTGAGTGGTAAAGCCTCGACCGGCAGCTCGATACTCCAACGCAACCTCGATCAACGCCAGAAACGCGAAAGCCCACAGTAGCGGCCAGACCAAACGACCGATTGAAAAGTTTGGTAGTTGGGAACAACTCATCCGACTTTCAACTTTGTCAATGTCTCAACAGCGGTTGTGAATCGATCGATCTCTTCAAGAGTGGTGTAGACATGAAAACTGGCTCGCAACGTTGGAGCCCACCCAAGCGATTGATGGAGCGGTTCGGCGCAGTGAAATCCAGAACGAACACAAATGTTAAAACGTTGGCTAAGCACCCGTGCGGCAGCGTGAGCTTCCCATCCAGAGATCTTGATCGGCAGGATCCCGTTTTGTCCAGACAGACTACATTCGCCCAATAGCTCGACACTTGATACGTCTGCCAGTTGTTCCTGGGCGGCAGCCGTGACCGCTTGAAGGTGCGGATGCAACGCAGTTCGGTCGAGGGACTCAAGATACTCAATCGCCGCAGCCCAGCCGATCGCTGCTTCGACCGCAGGAGATCCGGCTTCCCATTTCTGAGGCGCCTGTTGCAGTTCGTAACTATCGCCACCAACCGAGGCCACCATGCCTCCACCCCAGTTAACTGGATTCAACCGTTGAAGTGCTTCCGGGCGCCCAATAAGAGCGCCGATGCCGCCAGGACCAAGCATCTTGTGCCCGCTGCAAACGATAAAGTCCGCGCCGAGATCGTCAAGCTCGCAATCGAGGTGGGATGCACTTTGAGCAGCGTCCAACAGTAACAGCGCACCATGCGATCGAGCCACTTCGCTGAGACCACGAATCGGCTGCATCGTCCCTAAAACATTCCCCACGTGGGAAACAGCAACAAGGTCCGCTGGAGATTTACGCAACTCAGCGTCAAGCGACTCCGCGGAGATGCGGCCGAAGCGATCTGAGGCGATTTCGCGACAGTCCAAACCGTGACGCCACGGAAGCAGATTACTATGGTGCTCTGCATTGGTCGTGACGACGCTTTTCAGGCCCTGCAAGCCATGTCGCACAAGATTGATGGCGGCGGTCGTACCAGTTGTAAAAACCAACTGGTCACTGGCGACGCCAAACCAGTTCGCAATGGTCTCACGAGCTTCGTTAAATCGTTCGGTTGCTTCAACCCCAAGTTGGTGTACGCCCCGATAGACTGCCGATGTGCCCTCGGTCAGGAACCACATCATCTCATCGACAACGACCTGCGGCTTAAGCGACGTCGCGCCACTATCGAGGTAGATGAGTTCAGGGTGCTTCCGCAATAGCGGAAAGTCAGAGCGGATATCTGGCAATGGATTGAGTGTCATGATCAAACTATCGTTTTGTTGCAGCGAGTGCTTTTACCCAGCGAAATTTCCCACCTGATTCTGGAAGGATCGTCCGAGCGTTTCGAATTCTTAGCTTACGATTCTCTCCGACCAAGTCCGTTAGGATTCGCTGGTACTTAGAGCTGTCAATTTCGCTTTCCGATTTTGCAACGAGCGTCAGTTCCAGCACACTGTTCCTTTTCTCAACCAGTTGAAACTGATCCAGTTCGGGTTGGGAGTACATCAGATCGGCGATGCGTTGGCTAGTGATTCGACGTCCATCGGCGGTCAGCACTGAATCATGGATGCGACCTTCAATTTCAATTCGTGGTGCGACATTGCCGCAAATACACGGTGAGTCAACCATTCGTCCAAGATCACCAACGCGATACCGAAATAGTGGCATCGCGTGATTGATCAGATCCGTGACGACAATTTCGCCTAACTGGCCGCGCGGAACATTTTTGCCTTCGTCGTCGACGATCTCAACGATGAATTGGTCGGTGAAAATGTGCATGCCCTGGCCCGCATGACAGGCGAACGCGACCGGACCAAGTTCAGCACTTCCGTAGTCATCGTGAAAACGGCCGTGAAAAGCGCGTTCGATCACGCTTCGCATGACAGGTGTCGCCCCCGATCCAAGCGGACGGATAACAGGAACCTCAAGTTTTACGTCGGTTCGGACAAGCGCACGCTTGGCAATTTGGTACAGATAAGTTGTCAAGCCTTTCAACGTGTGTGGCCGATCCCGAAGCAGTTGGTCAATGTACTTGTCCAGCTCAGAATCAGGTTGAGTGCTACCGTACATTGGAGAGAATGGTGCGTACGTTTTTCGCCGATAGATCCAATGCCTTTCAACCAACCCTCGCAAGTCTCTCCACGCAGAGGCTTCTCTGAAGGTTCGCGATCGCAACATTTCGCCAAGATGGGGCAACACGCCTTCATCACGTTCGCCTTGCTCTCCGCAAACGGTGTCGCAAATGCTTGGTGGGATCTCAACCATTGGCATCCCGACGCGATAGCCTGACGCACGTAGTGTGCAAACCATGGCTGCTCGCATCGATTCCCGTTTGGCAAAATCGTGAACACAGACCATTCGCTGCGTCGTACCGCGAGTGGCTGCAAATCGAAGATCAGATTGGTCGATCGAACGGTTAACGATTTGGTCAGGAAAACCAGCTTCAAGTTCAGCTTTGGACACTGGGCGCAGGGATCTGAGTCGCTGCAGGGGTTGTTTCACATTCCCAACATGATTTAGACGCTGAGCCCAGAATTCCGTTTCCGTTGCCGCGATATCAAACAGGCTATTCAACCGCTGCATTTGCAATGTCGTCAGGTAATCGCGCGAACGAGTACGCAATCGTTCGACCTGTTTCGACAGTCGCCAGAAATTACTGTGCGTCAAACGATCGCTCATCGGCAGCGCAACGTTCTCTACGAGTTGGTGATAGGCAAGCATGGTTACTGGTTGTTTCTGAAATACATTCGGTTGAAAGCAACGATATTTAGTTGACCGGTGTTTGTAGGGAGACCATGTTTTGCGGCAACGCCTGTCTGATCACGGCAGATGCTTCATACGCGGAACGTGACGCACGATGGTGCATGTGCAAGGCGGGTGAAGTCCACAGCCAAAGTTTCCCCGTGCTTCGCAGGTACTCGCTGCCCTCTTGGACCGAGCCCACAATATCGAGTACTTCCTGCGTTTGCTGCTTTGAGAGTTCCTGTTGCCAACCCTTGGCAGCGCTCGCTGAGTTCCGCATGACGCTGTAGTAGCTTGTTTCGCCCGCGTCGCTAGAGGCCTGCACGAATTTCTCGGTCTGAGTTTGCCACGACAAGCCTGTTCTTGCAAAAATCTCCTGAACCGCGGACAAAGGATCCACACAGATCGTGTCGTAAGAAACAGCAGCCGCTTGGGGCATGCTTCGTAGCTCACGCGCCGCTTTGGCGTTGAAGATGGTCCAATACCAGGCCAGACGCTGCACGGGCGTACAGGCCGCCATTGTGTTGAGCGTCAATCCAAGTTTGCGGGCGATCTCCATGTTGACAACGATTTCAAAGATGCCCATGTCCTCACTTAGCGGTACGACCTTTTGAAACTTTCGCTTTCTTTCGCCTCGCAAGACCGAAGCGACAAAACCGCACGGGTGCCGAACGACTTGAATTACTTTGACCGGAGTCGCGGACCGGGCGAGCAAACCCGCTCGACCAAGGAATTCAATCGATTTCCAGACAAGGCTCATCCTGCCTTGAGATACGGCGGCGGGAGTTGAAAACGAACGAACTTTCATTCCCATCCGCTGGCTCAACATGCCAGAGATGCGTTTCGCGTTCCAACTGAGTCGTGGGATGCTTTCTTTGCGAAACCACGGTTGCTTGGTGCATGTGTTGACCGAACAGGTATCGAACAGCGATTCGACGAAGCGGTCGATGAACGGCTGCCAGTGTTGAGCGTCTTCAACGGCGGGAGCCAATGGAACGCACGGAATACGCCGCTGCGAATCTGGCTCGTGCAAATAAAACACATCGGGCGAGCTGTCGAGTAGCTTGGCTGTCCAAGTGGTTCCGGATCGAGGCAACCCCACCACGAGTATCTGATTTATTTTCATTTGTAATCGGCTAACAAATTACGTAGAGATTGGTTGCAGTTGACTGGACAAGCGTTCCAGCGATCGGACCGCAGCCGAAGCCGACTGGTCCCAGCTGTGATACCGCGCCACCCATTCGCGAGCTGCCTTACCGGCTTGTTCAGACTTGGACGTGTCGGACCAGTAAGAGAGCAGGGTGGAAACCCATTCATGCGGTTTATTCAGCACCTGAAAAGGCGGCGGATCTTCACGCCTGAGTCCACCCAAACAAATCCCACTGGTAAACACCGGCTTTGCCATCGCTGCGGCTTCGAGAACTTTGTTTTTGACGCCCGCCCCGGAAACCATTGGAAACACAGCGACGGCAGACGCGGCGATATAGGGTCGCAGGTCATCGAGATTTTCGTGAAAGCAAACGCCTTTTGAATCCATCAGGCGACACCGAAGTGCAGTTGTTGGGTAAGCACCGCAAACATGAAATTGGGCAGACGGCACTTCGCTGCGCACATTGGGCCAGATCGCAGTCAGGAAATATTCCAAGGCATGCACGTTTGGGGAAAAATCCAGACGTCCCCAGAAGATGCACGAATGCGGTTCGATCGAATCGCCAGTCGGTCGATAATGATTGGCATCGACACCATTAGGAATCACGTCGACACACCGGAATCCTCCTATCCGACGCATCCATTTTTGATCTCGCGAAGAGACGACCCATGCGGCATCGACCGAGCTACGAAAAGCTCGTTGGTATGCGATGTTGATTGTGGTTCGATGGATCTGGCGTAGCTTGACTCCTTCTCGACGCATCAAGGTGTAAGCGTGAAGCGCCGGATCATCGGCCGGGTACCAGATTCGCTTGATCGGCATCGCCAAGTCAAGACAGGGCAGGGTGCTTAGTCCAACAGCGACGATCGCGTCAGCGTTTTTGCGGCGAGCAATGTTCTCAAGCCAATCGCTGGTGGAACGTTGATAGCCCCAGTAGTTTGCGAGGCGGCGCATAGCCCAGTTTCCGTCGTATTCTTGCTGAGAGCCGGCCGTTCTTCCGGATGGTAATACGTCTACTTTGACGCCGTCGAGCCAGTTAGCTGCTTTGGCTTCGATCGGTTCCTCTGTCGCCAGCGTGACGGCATGTCCTTCGGTTACGAGGGACTTCATCAGGTTGCCTGTGTGCACCGTGCCTCCACACCGAGGAGGCCAAGGGAATTGAGGTTTATAAAACAGGAGTTGCAAAATTCGGTTTCAAATTAAACAGCGGATTGTCATCAGTCAGTTCGATATCGATATGTGTTTTGGCAGCGAACTGTTCTTGCCTTTGGTGAATCATTAATGCGGCGCCGCCAATACTGACCAGCAAGTAAGAGCTCTCGAGAACTGCTCCGCTTGAAAACATACTCGCGGCCCAATAGCCTGGAACGCCACAAATGACGGCCAAACAACTCGCGGCAGCCCAGTCCGGTAGGTCGTGGTATTTTCTGCGCAAAAGCATCAAGCATTCCCAGAAGATCAGTCCATAGAATGCAAGGTAGAGCAAGGTTCCAGGAATTCCCACGCCGGTGCTTATTTCGAACAACAGATTGTGCAAAGCCTTATGCTCGCGTGTACTTTCCGACGGTACATACTGGGGCACAAGGAAGCGTCCTGCATTGGGGCCAACACCAATGAACGGGTTGTCTCGAGTGATGATCGCTCCTGCCTTCCAGACGAGAAAGCGACTGTCGGCGGAACTGTCACGAGTTTCATCGCTGGAAAAGGCTGACGAAAACTCGGACACAACCGATGGCCCAGCCAGCAACGCGCCGGCCAGAGCCGCGATTCCTATTAGCCGCCAGACACGCTCTGTTTTTGGAACAATCACGGCAAAGATAAACGCGAGCACCAAGCCGCCGATCATCGTGCCACGCGACTCAAGCAGCATCAGCACATGCATTTGCATCACCATGACGGCAGCCGCTCCTGTTCGTTGCCAAACATCTCGCCCATAGACCGCCATTGCCGCCGCCAACGCCATCACGGGCACGGTGAAGATCGAATAAAGGTTGTTGTCTCCCTTGGATCCCCATCCGTTTACGGAATATCGACAGTAGCCATCTTGGAAATATTGCAAGTTAATTTGATAGGCGTTGTAGCCTTGGCAAACGATCACCATCCAAATCAAAATGAGGAGCTTCTTCGGCGAATCGATTAGCCAAACAGTCAGCACGGCCATCAACACAATTTTCCAGATATAACCCATGTATTCTAACGAGAACTGCAGGTTCAACGTCTGCAGTGTCGACAGGTAGGCGATCCCAACAAAACCAACCAAACAAGCGAGCGCATAATACGTTGGGCCGGTAACTTTTGATCGCCGGCAACCATTGAGAAACAATCCCAACAAGATGCAGCCCGCCATATATTTTTGGTAAGGGAAAGTTGTGTTAATCGCCCAGCGCCAGTTCCATGTTGGCTCAAGCACGACGAAACTGTAGAACAGGATCAATCCAGCCCACGGTCGGCGCAGCCCTTCTACGCACCCCCAAACAAATAGGCCATATACAAGTATCGCGCCTAGCACGGTGTTCGATTCCTACGGTGCCATTGAACCGTAAGTCGGACGCCTTCTTGCAAACTGGTTCTAGGAGCCCAACTGAGTGCCTTCATTGCTGTCGTGTCAGCGAATGAACGAGGTGGCTCGCCTTCGCGGTCCGACAAAGCACCAAAGTTCAGTTTTGAATTGGATTCAGTGACGTCGTGGATTAGTTCCACGAAACTGCGAACGGATCTGGATACGCCGCTGCCGCACGGAAGCTCACAGAAACCTTTCGGCAGTTCAAATTGCTTCTCTCCAATACCAATCAGTGCTTCAATGACGTCACCTACGTAGATGAAGTCTTTCTCCTGAGTGCCAGACGTTAAGTCAATCACGTCTACATTGTTGAGGCATTGTTCTATCAGCCACGGAACAAATTTCCCTTGCCCATCATGTGGTCCAAAAGGATGCTGCAATTTCAAATTGACGAAGCGATTGCCTGTTTCCTCCGCCCATTCATTTCCCCAGTTTGCAAACTGCTTTTTTGATTGCGTGTATGTCCGCAAGTAGGGATACGAGTCTGGAAAACAGGTGTCAGTTGCGATGCACAGCGGAACGCGTTTACCTGCTCCACGTGTCAGCAATTGCTGCGGGAGTAAAACGTTGGTTTGGCGGACTTCTTCTGCAGATTGGCCATCGCGCCCATAGGCGGTAGCGAGATGGAAAACGACGTCGACTTCATCGGCCGCATGCCAAACCGCTTCGAAATCATTCCCGTTGATGTCGTGCATCTGCAACGAATCCAACAAACCATCCAAATGGTGAAGTGAAGACGAAGATCGCTTTAACACGTGGACGTCCCAATTCGCTTCGACCAGTCGTCGCGTAAGATGACTGCCGATAAAGCCTGTTGCTCCTGTGACGATCGCCTTCACTGGATGTCAATTCCTTCGAATTCCGCTGACAAATACTCTGAGGCAGCATCTTTCCGTGAAACTTCACAGCGGTCATGGGCCCATTCGATGCCAACACGAGGATCGTCAAACCGAACTCGTCGCTCACTTTCGGGCGAATATTCACTAGAACTTTGATAGCTAACCTCTGCGCCGTCGGTCAGCGTCTGATAGCCGTGTGCAAAACCGTGTGGAACGTAGATCATTTTGTTGTCTCGGTCAGTCAACCGTTGACCGTGCCAATGCATAAATGTGGGCGAACCCAGCCTAACGTCCACGATCACGTCGAACACTTCACCGCGGGTGCATCGTAGCAGCTTCACTTCAGCATGAGGCGGGATTTGGTAGTGCAGACCGCGTATGGTTCCCGCCATTTGAGTCGTAGCATGATTCGTCTGAAGAAATTGTCCGACGAGTCCCGCATCGCGAAACGTGCGCGAACAAAACAAGCGTGCAAACGAACCTCGATCGTCTTCGATTGGTGAAGGTTCGACAATGTAAGCGCCACTCAAAGAGGTTTCAATGAACTTCATTTCAGGCGACCCAATCCATGTCATGTTCTGCCGCGTCGCGGACAAGTTGATTCAGATCGTCGATCGTGTTAACCCTTTTGGATTCGTAAAAATCGCGATACCATTGCGTTGTTCGCTCAATTGCCTGTTGCCAGTTCCAGACAGGTTTCCAGCCTAGTGACTGTCGTGCAAAACTCGAATCAAGCTTGAGGATGTTTGTTTCGTGTAGCCCCATTTCAACATTTGGCGAGCTCCACCTAACCTCTTGCCAGGTTGACTTCATTTGGTCGACCAAAGCCGAAACGCTAACGCTGCCCTCGGGGTCAGGCCCAAAGTTGATGGCCGTCGCGAGCTCGCGGTCGCCTTGAAACAATCGGTCGGCCAGAAGGAGGTACCCGGCCAGCGGTTC
>CAYGUE010000002.1:36742-38322 GCA_964352885.1 uncultured Pirellulaceae bacterium | reverse complement strand
CGGTTCCAGGACGTGCTGCCAAGGGCGAATCGAACCCGGGTGCCGAAGCTCCATCGCTGCTCCGATTGCGGCCGCACGAACAGCATCTGGCACCAATCGGTCAGCTGCCCAGTCTCCGCCACCAAACACATTTCCGGCACGGGCTGTCGCGATCAGCGTCGTGCTCTGGTTTCCATCGTGGTCCGTTGGATAGAACGAATCGCGATAGCTTTTCACGATCAATTCGCAGCACGCTTTCGAAGCGCTGTATGGATCCGCGCCGCCCAAGCGGTCTGATTCGCGATAACCAATATCCGATTCGCGGTTCTCATAGACTTTGTCGCTCGTGACGCAAACAATCGCCCTGATAGAACTGACTCGACGAGCTGCTTCAAGGACGTTCAGCGTTCCATCGAAGTTCGAAGTGAAAGTCTCAACGGGCTCCCGATAGCTGAGCCGAACTAGCGGTTGGGCCGCAAGGTGAAAAACGATCTCTGGTTGTACTTGTTGGTAAGTCTTAATCAACGCTTGAAGGTTTCTAACGTCATTGATCTGAGAATCAATTTTCAGATCAAGCAAATCGTAATGGCTGGGAGACGTTGGCGCTGGCAGCGAGTAGCCCACGACTCTCGCCCCCATCAAATGAAGCCACAGACACAACCACGATCCTTTGAAGCCCGTGTGTCCCGTAACGAGAACGGTACGCCCTTCGAAGCGACCTCCAAAACATGTTTTGATGCTCTTAATCATTCAGTCCTGGTAACCATCGTTCCACATTTTCCAAGGTGCCTCTCCGCATGACCACGCTTTTTGTAATCCGTCGAGGTCACGAGTCGTGTCCATGCACTGCCAATATCCATCATGTTGAAACGACATTAGCTGGCCATCATCGGCAAGCCGCTCAAGCGGTTTTTTTTCCAATACACAACCATCATCATCGTCGAGGTAGTCCAGCACTTTTCGATCAAGCACGTAGAATCCACCGTTGACCAATGGTCCTTGCTGACCTTCCTTTTCCGCGAAGCTGATGACGCGTTGATCGTCAAATGTCAGATTTCCGAACCGGGGTGGTGTATGCACGGCGGTCAAAGTCGCCAACTTTCCATGGTTTTGGTGAAAGTCGACCAGCTTGCCAATGTCAAGGTTGGCCAATCCATCCCCGTAGGTCAGCATGAATTCCGTGTCGTCTCCAAGATACGGAGCGATGCGTTTGATGCGTCCTCCGGTCATTGTATCCTGGCCCGTGTAAGCGATTGTTACTTTGGGTTGAAACGAATTTCGGTGATGATGAACAGTCCGCATCTCAGCGGGAGATGTCTGCGAAAAATCCAACGATACATCATTACTGTAAATATCGAGGTTGCAAAAGAACTCTTTGATTAGCTCGCTTTTGTAACCAGTGCACAACACAAAGTCATTGAACCCAAAATGCGAATAGTAGCGCATGATGTGCCATAAAATTGGAAATGGTCCGATGGGAATCATTGGTTTCGGAATGAAGTCGGTGACTTTCCCGAACCGAGTTCCGTATCCCCCTGCAAGAATCACAACTTTCAAAATGGTTTACCGGGTTAAGGGACGCCAAGTGCGTCGCGTAAATA
>CAYGUE010000002.1:0-36732 GCA_964352885.1 uncultured Pirellulaceae bacterium | reverse complement strand
GCGTAAATAAATGCCGAACCCAGTGCAAGCAAGCACTCGCACGAGCCTTTAGGCCTGTCAGAAAATAGTAGAGATTGGTTTTCGTTGGCTTTCGAAAAAGAGAAAGCAGTCCCAGATCACTGAAGGCGAATCGGATTGCAATTAGGTTACGACCCCACAAACCATAGTGCTTCAAGAACAAATACTGAGTGTTTCGCCAATGGTTCGATTTCCACTTAAGCGATCGTTCGTCGAAGTCGGGACGTGGTTTTGCTAAATGCTGGACTGCAATACTGCCGTCATAAACCACGCGATAGCCAAGCCTGCGAGCACTCAAACATTGATCGGTTTCAATTCGATTCCCACTGCTGTAATCTTTCGCCAGCAGCACGCTGTCATGCACTGCACCACGCTCAAGAATTTCTTGGCGGTAGGCATAGCAAAATCCGTAGACGTGTTCGACATCGATGATGCCATTTGTGGGGCGGTCGAAGTTGCCTCGAACTTCCAATGTTTTCGGATCAATCGTACCGATTGAATCTTCAGACGACTGATATTCTTTCTCGATCGCTCGAACGCCGATCACTCCAATGTTGTCGTCGGATTGAATGGCGGCGAGGATACGTTGAAGAAAATCAACGCCCACATGAGCATCGTCATTAAGTTCAACAATGATGTCGCTTTGGGCTTCTGCTGCTCCAAGGCAGAGCGAAAATCCCAAACCGTGACCCGCTTCGTTGAGCCGATACGTGATGGGGAATTTGCTGTCGAACGATGACACAACGTCTCGACTGTCGAATGGCGCACCGTTGTCATAGACGCGAATCTCAACGGCCACGTCTTTGACAGGCTCCATTTCGTTGAGAGAATTCAAACATTGCACCAATACTTCAGGGCGACGAAACGTAGGGATGATGAAAGAAACCGAAGTTGCTTTTCTAGACATAGACGGTCCCCTGTTCAGGCCTGGAACAGTGACGATTAGCAAGTGAATTCAGCAGATCTTGCCAGCGTGCTGATACCTTTTCCCAACTGTGATGGCTCTGAACTTTTTGCCGTCCCGTTTCTCCGAACTCCAGTAGTTGCTGTGGATCCGCAATCGAGTCATCAATTAGCTGGAAAAACTCGGATTCACTTTTTGCCAATATCCCGTCAACGCCATGCTGAACTATTTCGTCGCTGGCCGTTTGGAAAATGTTACCGTCAGGTTCAAACGCCAACGTTGGGACACCGAAAGCCATTGCTTCTAAAATCACTAAGCCCAAACTTTCACGCTTGCTGGGGAACAACTGCAGATCCGCAGAGCGGTAAACGGCGCTAACATCTTCACAGAAGCCGAGGAATGTCACCTGTTCTTCAATTCCAAAGCGTGCAACTGCTGATTCCAATTCACTTCGCTGCGGGCCATCGCCAGCAATCGTCCAGTGCCAGTCGATTGAGTTGAGTTTCGGCATCTGTTGGATCAACCAGAGTAGATTCTTGCTTTCGACCAAGCGACCAACGGAAACGAGGCGAATCGGATTCTCAGTCTTGCTCTGTTTGGCAGCATCAATGAACTCGACGGAAGCCGGGATGAGATGGAATCCTGTCTCGACGGGAAGGTCGTAGTATGATCGCAGCATCTGTTCGTTTCCTGCGGTGAAACGGACTGTCTTTGCCGCATGAATCAAAGACCATTTTTCCCAATGGGCGTAGAGTCGGCGAGCAACGCTACGTTGAACACGCGAGCCAGATTCGATGTCCGTTGCTTCGACTGGTGCAATTCTCGAATGCGGCAAGTAAACCAATGGCGTCTCTGGAAACCGTCTGCGCAGATCTTCGGAACTTAGCGGCATGCTGGATATGATGACGTCCGGTGAATTAGATTCGAAACGGTTGATCGCTTGTCGCCAATGTCTTTGATAGAACAGTGGAGCAAATCGCCACAGGGCTCTGACGTCGTGATAGTTCGGTTCGTTGATTTCCTTGACTTTGCAGGCTTCGTGCACTTTCTTTGACGCGCTGTGACACAAGAGTGAAACATTGTTGCATCGTTGTGCCAACTGGGTCGCCAGCGCCTCGGTGTACACATCGGCTCCACCACGTCGATCGGCATATCGAGCTATCATTAAGATATTTAAGCCCGAACGGCTCATCTTGAACACTTTCTCGATTTGACTTGCTTTGATTCATGCAGGACACCAGCGCAGGTGGCGGCGCGACTGAAATGATGTAGCCACAAAGCATTCTTCAGTGGGTGCAGGATCTTTGCCGCCAAAGTTGATGTTAACCATCCTCGAATCGCCCACCGTGGTTGGCCAAACCAAGTGGCGACAGGTGTTGGCTTTGCCATCCGCGACTGAGCCTGTCCGCACCCGTAGAAAAAATCCCATAAATACTTGGTCGTCATTCGTTGATTCGGAATGTAGTGTTGCACTTTGGCCGCTCCGACCCAAAGTCCCTCGTGCCCCGCCGCCACCAATCGCATCACCAAATCGGTTTCATCACCACGCATCGGCTGATCTCCAACCAAACCTAGTTTGGTGTCGAACGGGAATATTCGCATGACTTCCGTTCGAAATGCCATGTTAGCTCCAAAAATCGCTTCATCATTCCCCTCAACATTTAAAGCTCTTGTTTCTGCTGCGATGGGTGTTACAGCGAAGGCACCTTCAAGTCGGCCGAAATGCTTTTTCAGCCACGACGGTGGCGGCGATTCAAACCACGGAACAATACTGCCACCCATAAAACTGAAAGATGGGTTCGTCTCGATCGCCCCTGCATACTCGGCCAACCAAGTCGGATCGACCAAAACGTCGTCATCCGTCCAAAGAATCCACGCGCCGGTCGCGGCATCAATTGCAGCGTTGCGACAGTGACATTGTCCCTGCCGCGAAACAAACAGCCGACGGATTGGCAGTTGGCCATCGCGTCGGCGTTCAATCACTTCGTCTGTGTGATCCGTGCAGTTGTTGTTGACGACAATCAACTCCCACGACACGCCGTCGGGAATTTCCAATTGCTGCATCCGCAACAGCGTTTTGTGCAACAGATCGGCTCGATTCCATGTGCAAATGGCGACTGTGATCCTCATCAAAGTGCAATTTCCAAATCTGAGATTCGCCAAAGCCCTAATGATTTATCTCCATAGACTCCATCTCCTTCGGTACACTGCTCGTTAAGCATTTCAATGGGAGATGGAAAGTTGAAGGGGGATGCTTCGAGATTCAGCACACGCCACTGTCCAGTCAGGATGTCTTCGTTTACTTCACGGCTTGGAAATGTTGTTGTGAGCAGATACTTCGACCCGCTTTCGCAGATGTTTCGAAGCGAATCCATGATGGACTCATGAGTGAGATGGACTAGGCAATCGCGACACAGTATCAGATCCACTTCAGGAATCGTGTCTCGAATCAGGTCCATTGTCTGAAAGCGTATCCTGTCGTTGCCAAACTCCAATTCGTTGTGTTGAACAATTTCGGGAACAATGTCAGCCCCCAAGTAGTGGACGCCTTCAAGATCCACGTCCTTCATCCATTGGAAATCGCCACAAGGCACATCCAGCATCAAACTTACGTTGAGTCGCCGAAGCAATGGAGGGAGTAAGTTCGCGATGGTCTGCGTTTGCGACGGATCGGAACCCGTGCCAGAACGTGACTGTTGCCCCGACCAAGCATTGTTTTGGAATATCTCGGTGAATACCTCTGCGGCGGATTGCGATCGCAATCGACGATCTGCTTCGAGTTTCCATCTTCGTCGCTGAATGGCTTTCATACCAGGAATTTGCAATGCCAATTGTTTAATCAAGCTCATTTTGTTTTCGTCAGACTCACTTTCTGAAACCTGCGTCCCCTGTCGCAGAGGCTTCGCGCGAAAAACGAAATGCCACCGACTGACTCGCGAAGAATGTCGCCTAACGGCTTGCGACGTAGCGACCAATACCACTGCTTCCAAGCCGACTTGGGCCACAAATTGAACAGGATGCACTTTGCGTAGTAGGCCCCTCGACCGCGAGCATAGGACCGTTCCAGAGATGCGACATCGTCGAGTGTTTTGCGACCATGATGGTGAAAGACCAACGGGCGAGGATCGTAGACGCCTTTCCAGCCAAGAGCCGAAACGCGAGCCGCGCCGTCAATGTCTTCGACACTGTAAAATGATCCGGCACCAAAAAACGGATCAAACCCACCAGCTTCCAAAAGTGCATTCTTTCGAAACGCGAAGTTTGCTCCGTGAATCACTCCCGCTTCAATGAATTGTCCTGCTGGGATCTCTTCGCGAACCGTTGATTCCTTGATCGTGACGGGCTGGTCAGTCGGGTCGTAAAGCAAGATTCTTCCGCCGATGAATCCGATTTTTGGGTCCTCGCGAAAGACGTTTAGGGTTTCTTGAAGATAGTCGTCCGCAGGCAAACAGTCATCATCGGTGAACGCAAGGACTTCTCCTCTCGCGACCTTCAAGCCCGCGTTTCTGGCGTTGCCCAAGCCTGGCTTATACTCATGAACGACGACGACATCCAAACTGCTTTGCTCCGCAAATCGTTTCAGGAACTCTGGTGTTTCATCGGTTGAACGATTGTTGACGATCACCAGTTCCCAGCTCGCATCTGTTTGTTGCTGTTCCACCTTGGCAAGCGTTCGCTTCAGGCTATCGCTGCGATTGCACGTAGCGATAATTAGAGATATGTCCATCGTTCTAGACTCGGCTCGCTTGAGAGTGACGGTGGACAATGCTGCCCAGCGATTCTTCGTACAGCGACCGAGAGGATTTAATTTGCCGCTCTGCGGCTTGCAGCAAAGACGATCGCCAACTCGGTGCGTTTTCGTAACTTGTGATCAACGCCTCACCAAGTGGATTTTCAAAGTCTGTCGATAGATCGATTAGTTGACAGCCAACTCCGAACTGATCAATCAAGCCAAGAAACTTGTTATGATAATAAGGCGATGCGACCAAACCGATGACCGGAATGCCCTGCGACAATGCAAAAACACCCGCATGGTAGCTTCCCGTCACCACGACACGACAACGAGCAACAGTCTTGATGACGGCGGTCGGTGTTTGTTCAACATCGATTGGTGAATAGCAAGGAAATCCACTCATGAGTTCGTCAACTCGATCGAGGTCCCGCTCATCGCCAAAAAAACTGATCGGGACCGCGATCGCTGGACGTTGGCGCTCCGCACAGAACTTTGCGAGCTGTTCACGCAACACTCTGACTTGAGACCTGCCAACGCCTGAGTAGTCCGCTACGCGAAGGTTGATACCAACAGAATCGCCCAACGACGAACTGCGGTGCGAGTAAGCCAGTTCAACGGCGTCGTCTCCAGTGCACTCAATAATGCAGGAAGGTACACCCGAATCGACAAGTATCTGTTCGCCAAATTTCTTCTCGCGAAGGCCAATCCGATTCGCGCGGCCCAGCACACGGCCCACACGGCAAAGCGTACGTTTGCAGGTCAGCGGGCCGATGCCTTGCCCGAACAAAAGCGTGGGTTTTTTGAGCTGCTGAGCCAATTCCAAGGTTGTCATTACGTCGTTTGCGTGAGAGACAAAAGAGTCGGTAAAGAAACCACCGCCCGTCGCAATGACAAGATCGCTCCCTTGGACCGCGTCGACAAAACTGCTCGACTGACAATTGGATTCCGCGTTTCTACCGCCCATCATTTTGATGGACCGCGCAGCCACTTGAGGGAACCGAACCTTGAACTGATTCTCCGTCATATCTAGCCGATTTCGCATCGACTTTGACAGCCATGAACGCCGCACGGGAACCGGAATGGCGCGGGAACTCTGCCAACGACGCCGGTGGTTCGCGTGCAGCGGTTGGCCGCCGACCAGTCTCTCCAAATCATCTGGAGCGATCGTGATCGTCTGCAATTCAGCATCCGGCACAAACTCACGCACCCTCGCCGCAGCAACTTGAAGCATGGCAACGTCGCCCATGTTTTGCAGGTGGTATCCACTGTTGTCGATTAGAATTCGCATTGAGTTTCAATGGCGCTTGGTTGCGCTAAGCAGTCGCTCCTTGTGGCGTTGACGTGACGGTTTTTCGAGTCCATTGATGGGGAGTTGCAATCCGAGCATAAGCGTTTCGGTCAACCGAGCGACCTCGCATGTAGCCGCTCTCAACGGTGAAGCAGACGGCTCCCTCGAGATGATCCAAAGTTTCGTCTCCGCTTTTGAGCGCAACGTTCAAGCGGTAGTCGCCTGGCAATAGCGGAAGCTCGCTGATAGTGCAATCAAGTTGCTTGCCATCAGGATCGTCAATTAGATCTGCCGAGGTTGCCCTCTGGCTGGTGAGCATTAGCAATGCATCGCCACGATCATCGTAAATCGTAAATACACACTCCACGTCAGGAACGTCGGATTGATATGCAAACCGAAATTCGACTGGCGATCCAGTTGTGATCGTGGACTGATTGCCCACTGCGGCAGCTTTCAACAATCTGGCCTGTCCGTTGCCGCCTCGATCGGTTCGATCCGCTACGCCGACTTCTGAACGCTGTTGAAGGGAACCGACGTAACAGGCGATGGCTTCGTCGATCGAACCATCACACTGAACCGTACCGGACTGCATGACAATTCCTCGTTTGCATAAGGCTCGCACGGAAGCAAGATTGTGACTGACAAACATGACCGTCCGCCCGCCCGTTGCAACCTCTTTCATCTTGCCCATGCATTTGGCTTGGAAACTGGCGTCGCCGACAGCAAGTACTTCGTCCACGATCAAGATTTCAGGTTCGAGGTGTGCTGCGACCGCAAACGCAAGCCGCACTTGCATCCCTGAACTGTAACGTTTGGTTGGCGTGTCGAGAAACCTTTCGACGCCGCTGAAGTCGACGATCTCGTCAAACTTTCGATCTATCTCCTTCTTCGTCATACCCAAAATCGTGCCGTTCATATAGATATTGTCACGACCTGTTAGCTCAGGATGAAAGCCAGTTCCGACTTCCAACAGACTGCTAACCCGACCACGGATTGTGCCGCGGCCACTGGTCGGTTCCGTGATTCGGCTCAACACCTTTAACAGTGTGCTTTTGCCGGCACCGTTGCGACCGATAACACCAACCACATCGCCTTGGTGAACCTCAAATGAAACATCCTTCAGCGCCCACAGGATATCTTCTGAGGCATTGACTCGACCACGATTGATGTTTGTGTTGAGTCGTCGCAACTTGCCAAGGTTTCGAAATGGAGCTGCAACAATTCCCTTCAAGGACCCAACCAGAGTATCAGGGACCACATTTTTCCGACCGATTCGGTAGGACTTCGACAGATTTTCAATTTGGATTGCAGGCATGGAGTTTTTTGACGAACTAGGCGACGTCAGCGAAGATTTTTTCTTTGCTACGGAAAAAGGCCAGCCCCGACACGAGTGCGATGGTTGCTGAAACGGCCCCGATACCAATCCATGACCAAGGCATCGGTTGCGTATCAAGCAGGGCAGAGCGAAAGCCTTCGATCACTCCGACCATTGGGTTAATGGCATAGAGCCAGCGCCATTGTTCCGGGATCAGCGTCGTTGGATAAACAACAGGCGAAGCGTACATGGCCAATTGCACTACAAACGTCATCGCGTGCTTGACATCGCGGTATTGAATCGCCGCCGCCGTGAGCCACAGACTGATTGCGGAGGCGGTGAAGACCATCAACACAATCAACAGTGGTAACACTATCACGCCTGCACTTGGCATGACGCCGTAAGCAAGCATCAATATTGCCAACACAACCATCGCGATCCCAAAATCAACCAGCTTGGCTGCGACCGCTGATAATGGCATGAGGATTCGTGGAAAGTAAACTTTGCGAAGCATGTTTGCCTCGTTGACTAGGCTTGAAACACCATCGTTTACTGCGTTCGAAAAGTAAGTCCAGGGTACTAGCGCAGCGAAGCTGAACAAAGCGTAGGGTGCTCCGTCACTCGAAACATTTGCCAAGCGACCAAAGATGATCGTGAAGATAACCATCGAGCAAATCGGCTGTATCACTGCCCAACCGATGCCGATCGCACTCTGGGCATAGCGGACTTTGATTTCGCGCCATATCAGAAAGCGAAACAGGTCCCGATAAGCGACTAGCTCTTGCCAATCGATCAACTTGAAGCCATTCGATGGCTCCAACACAGTCACAATGCTGCTAGCAGACTGACCTCCGGTTGATGATTCTGCAATGGTTTCGACGGGGCGATCTCCTCGGATGGTGATTGGATTTGGTTGACGACAGCAGTTTGCCCGGTCAGAATTCATCCCGAACCAGCGCACACTCCGTCCCTGTGGGTGACGCTTTTACTTTTGCCACTTTCGATATTCGTAGCCCGCTCAGGACTCACGGGTTTTCCCTTCTTCGGCAAAGAGATTGCGGTTAGATGACCCAAACTGGCTGATCGGGCCTATGAAGGGTCTGCGTCACGAAGCCGCAACGTCCTTGCAGGACTGCCGACAGCGATCGCCCGTCTCGGTAATGGCTTGGTCACAGTTGAGTTTGCCCCCACCACAACCTGTGCAGAAATATCTGCTAGCACGACAGCGCCTGTTCCAATCCAACTGTCGCGGCCAATCGTGATGCGATGTGGTCGTTGTGGTTGGTCTCGGATCGGCAACTCAAGCGAGTCGAATGTGTGCATGTGTGCACCGCTCAGGACATGCACCGACGGTCCCAGCAAAACATCTTCTTCGATCGTTACCCACCCTAAGCTGCAACGACTTCCGATATATGCATGTCGCCCGATTCGCGCCTTCGTGCTCGAGATTAATACGCCGAAGCAGATAGTTGCAGCCGGATCACAGTGCTCCAGTGTCAGACGATAGAACCCGTTGCGAAGGTAATTCCCAATTTTTCCAGGAACCAAAGAGATGCATTGCGAATGCGATTCTAAAGCCGTGTTGGCAGAAGTAAGACAACGATTCAACAGGTAGCTGACGAACAACGGCAGCACAATGATCATGGCCAAACCGCGAGATATTGATTTCAGAGCGTGCTTCATATCAACTATCTACCAATGCAGGTTGAAGTTGGGTTGAGGTATCCGGCCGCTGGGCCAAATACTCATAGTGGTCCTCGTATGCTGCAACCGCTCGACTGAGTGAAAATTTCTCAGCAACTCTATGCCTTGCCGCAGCACCAAGTTTACGTTGCAATATAGCGTCCGGAAGAAGTTCGATTAATCTCTGGGCCAAAGCCTCAGCATTGCCGCGGGGCACAAGAAACCCATCGATGCCGTCGCGCAGATGCTCAGCATTGCCTCCCACATCAGTCACGACTGCCGGACATTCGCATGCCATTGCCTCCATTAGGGTTAATGACGCGGCTTCGCTAACACTGGTCAGCGTCGACACGTTGACGGCAAGCAAGATGTTTTGAACGTCATGTCGAATCCCCATTAGTTGGACACTTTGAGACAATCCAGCAGCTTCGATTTGCCGTTCGATGTTTGCTCGCTCAGGTCCATCTCCGATCAACAACAACTTCGCGGATGGAAGCCGTCGGTGAACAATTTCCCAACCGCGAATCAACATCTCATGATCCTTGATCGGATGCATGCGTGCGACACAGGCGGCGTAGAGGCCATCACATTCGAGGCCGAGTTGCTTTCGTCGGCGTTGAACGTCAGTCGGTGTGCCACGTGGTAAAAAGTCGTTTAGCTCAATACCGTTTTGAAGAGTTACGGCATTCGAAAACCCATCCTTCATTCGCAACGCTTCGGTACTAAAGTCGCAGCAAGCCGTTGTGTGATCGGCATACTTTTGCAGGAAAAATCGATTCGCAAGCCGGCGTTTCCACGACACGATGTCCGGATAAGCTCGCCCGTGTTCCGTGAACATGACTCGCGACTTCACACGATGACGAAGTCTGGCAATCGCTGAATAGAAAAACGGTGTGTATTGCTGAGCGTGAAGCACATCAATCCCCCGTGATCGAACCTCATCAGCCAATTTCCGTGCGACTGCCCAATCCAATCCTGGCTTACGACCCAAAGATACAACTGGTACACCTGATTCAATCAATTGGTGTCCCAATTCGCCGATGCCGTCGAGGCACAGCACTGTCGATTCAATTCGTCCCCGCAAGCGTTCAATTATTTGCTTCACGAGGACTTCTGCACCGGCAACATCCATTTTATGCACTACGAAGCCGACATGAACTATTTTTTGCGATCGCTCAAACATGAACTGGCTCCCTCACCGGCTTTGTCGGAGACTGAAGCAGTCTAAGAATTGGCCGAAGGCGTGCTGGCCATGAGTATTGCTCAACGATCCGGTGTCGGGCGGCTTCCGCCATTTGTGTCCGCAATCGCGATTCCTTGCTCAGCCGTGAAAGTTCATAGCACCATTGATCGACGGTGTCGGCGATCAGAAAATGAGTCTCTTGGATTCCGGCAATTCCTTCTGCTGATGGAGTTGTGCAGACAACCGGTCGCTGCATGGCCATTGCTTCCAAGACTTTGTTCTGAATGCCGCGGGCCAACTTCAAAGGGGACACCACGATGTCCGCAGCCGCAAGGTAGGGTCGCACGTCTTGAACCGAGCCAACCAATTCGACGCCTTGTAGATTCGCCAGTCTGCGAACTTTTGCATTCGGAGATCGGCCGACGATTTTGAAAGTGACATTCAAGCGATCACGAACCAAAGGCAGAACTTCACGGCATAACCAGTCAACTCCGGCTACATTTGGGTTGTAGTTTAAGACACCCGTGAAAACCAACGACAAACCCTCTCCTGTCGATTGACTCAGTGGTTTGAACGAAGCGTTGGGTGAAAAGTAATCTGCATCGACGCCGTTGCCAACGCCTCGCAATTTTGTTTTTTGAGGAACCGAAACCGTTTGCTCATAAAGGCGTGCTTCTTCATCACTCACCAAAGTCACGGCGTCCGCTCTTTCAGCAATCTGTTGCTCCAAGCGTCGCACGAGATGCGCCTCGCGGCCATAAATGCGTTGCTTGATCGAGCCAGATTCCTGACTCATTTGCTGCCATTTCTGGCTGTCGACATCGACCAAATCAACCAACATTCGGACGGCACGAAAAGCTGGCTGATCGACGTAAGGAAACATGCTGCTGCAGAACACGAAAACAGCATCGAAAGGTGCTGTTTGTTGAATCTCGACAACGTTTTGTGCCAATTTCTTCGAATGGAGAATGCCTTCTGTCAAACTCTTCGAACGCAATATCGAATGCAACGCTCCACGCACACGTGTGCCAGCGTTGCAGCGACCGATCAAGACGAGCTCGCACATCGATTGCACGTGCTTGAGGTGATCGTTTTCAATCGGCTCATCGGATACCGCTGCCAATGTCACAGCAAAATCATCCGAAAGAAATCGCAACATATTGTACGCTCGGATTCGGTCGCCTCGATCCAGTGGAAACGGGAATCGATGCGTTAACATCAGTAATCTCGGTCGCTGGCCGGTGAAATCAGTTGATAATCTTTGGATCATGGAACCTTAACTACTGGTGGATCGCTGAATTCGGAGAGCTCATCGTTGGCATCGCCTCAATCGGTGCAGGGATCGATTTCTTTCGCCGCGAAAGTTTGAGTTGTGGCCGTTTCTGCGTTGGCTCAAGGGCAGGTTTGGATGGCAGCACTGCACGAACAACATTGGTCATCGTGCCAAACTGATGCGACTGCAACATGCGGCGGAGCTTGCTTTCGGTGTGCTTGAGCCCGACGTAATGACGGAACCGACTCTTCCGGGAAGCGTCGGTGAACAAGCGAGGTTGCTCCGGATCAAGTTCCCATGGATGCAGATAGAACATTGCCGGTCCAATCCGATCGCGAACGTCGTCGATCGCAAGTTGAGTCAACCTCAATGGGAACAGGCGGAAGTATCCACCACCAACAGGAATCGGAATTCGATTCGCGTAACCAGTGGTTGGAGGAACTTCGATTATTTCTCCATGCTTTGTATCAACTCGATGGATCTGTTTGGGGGCATCCGGATCGCCATACCGATCATGTCCAGACATGGGAAATACGCTGGAGTCGTACTGAAACCCAAGTTCGGCCAATACATCCAAAGCCCATCTAGAACGTGGCACGATGGAAAAACTCGGCGCTCGATAAGAGGTGACTTCAACACCACAGGCGTTGTAAATTGCTTCTCGGCTGGTTATCACATCGTTGGCGAACTGTTCGGGAGTCAGGTCATAGACCAGCTGGTGCCAATATCCGTGGCTTGCAATTTCGTGTCCGGCTGCGACGATCCTGCGAGCGAGCGCGGGATAACGTTCTGCAACCCATCCCAAGACGAAGAATGTTCCTTGCACGTTGGCTTCGTCGAGCAATTCCAGCACTCGATTGGTGTTTGCTTCGACACGACATTCGTATCGGCTCCAGTCGCTGCGAGTCACTCGATCGGCAAAAGCAGATACCTGAAAGTAGTCTTCGACATCGACCGTCATGCAGTTGGCAACTGTTCCTGATGCGGATTTCGGCCCAAGAGGCGCCGTAGCAACGGGCTGCACGTTTGTTGCTCGACGTAGCACTGGTTCGGGAATTGGTTGGGAGCTTTGCTTATTCTGCGTATCGCCATCTGGAACGTACTCACCGAAGAATGGCAGAAGCGAGATTTCATCTTTGTCCACGGGAGCAGTGGACGTGGCTACAGTCTGGCGCTTTCTCGCAGACAATTCAGCTATTTGAGGCGTCGGTTGCATCAAGTCAATCAACGAGCGACGGCAGAGTCGCATCAGCCGAATGATCGTTTCTCCCTTAACACCAACGATTCGCAAGCCTGTTGCCAACAAGATTCGGACCTCGAACCAGTTGTTCGTTTCGTTGATATAGTGAAGGTCCAGAATCTGTTTGCGTTGAACATCTTCAAGGGTTTGATCCGCAGGCAAGTTGATCTGTGAGAGTCCGCTAATCCCCGGTTTCACAAGGATTCGGTCATAATAGCCGTCAATATTTTCCGCCAATTTTTCGCAAATTGAAGGTCGTTCTGGCCGGGGACCGATCAATGACATCTCACCTTTGGCAACGTTCCATAGTTGCGGTAACTCGTCCAGATGCAGTTTGCGAAGGACTTTGCCAAGCCACGTGACACGTTGATCTGCTTTTTGGCACCAGATCGCCTGACTTGGACGCTCGGCGTCCAGCCTCATCGATCGCAGTTTGACCAATTCAAAGTGTTTTCCATCCAGCCCGACGCGAACTTGGTGGTAAAACCCAGGTCCGCGAGACGTTCCTCGCACAAGCAACCAAAGCGAACCAATTACCGGTGCAAAACCGATCAGCATCGCACAACCAATGCATCTCTCGACCGTATACTTTGCTTCAAAAAACTTCTGACGCGACTCTGACCAGTCCACAGCAATGCGTGGCCAATGGCCACATCGCTCGCTGCTATGGATCGCTTCGATGGCGTTAACAGATTCTTGCATAGAGGATTGGCTAGTTTCTGGAGATTTCAAGGGGGAAGGAAACGCCGTTGGCTACGCCAAAGATGTTCGATGGTGCGATTGACTTATGTGCATCAAGCAATCGCTTGACCATTACGCTTGCACTCGACGGCCTGCGTTCAATGACTCGCTTCGAAGAAACCAAGGTCCCCCATTGCTTCGTTGAGTTTTGCGTTTCTGCCTGAAGGATATTGAGTCGCTTACACAACTGTGGATCGTCCTCGCCTGCCAGGATCGCATCCCGCAGCATGCGACTGGCCTGCTGTTGATTGCCTTCGATGACTGCCAGATCAGAAGCCAGGATGATTGATTCAGTCCAAAGGGGACGCAGTGAAATCAATTCACGGATCGTCCTCTGGGCCAAGACTAACTGCGGGTCATCGGACGCAATTTCGTCGTTTCGTTCCACAAGTTGTTTGATCACCGATTCGGCTTTCAGGAAATTCGAGAACCCGCAAGAGCCTCGCTCCCGTTGGACCAGCTCTCCTGTCCATCGAGCTACAAGTTCACTCGCGTTCGCCGTTCCGCTGCATAGCACCTGGCCGTCAGCTGGAAGCTGGCTCGACAACCTTGCCAGAGTAAACAGGTCGAGACACGTTCTCTGCGAATTCGCAATTTGGTTCAGGGCGGTGTAAGCAAGCTCGACGTCATTGGCCCGCATCGCAAACTTCGCTGCCAGCATCATGATTTGCCGTGTTTCCGCGTCGGTCTTTCCAACGCGACAGATCAAAAGTTTCGAGGCATCAAGCGGTCGTCCACTTGCCGCCATCGCACGGGCACGAACAATGCCGACTTCCGATGAGTCGGCATCGCAGAGCTTGATCAATGCTTCCAATGCAAGTTCCGAGTCCCTGTTTGCTCCCAATACCGCTAGGCACTCGACAGCAAAACGTTGAATGGATTCGACATCACGGTACTCTTGGGCAATGCTAGATATCTGTCTCTGGAAGTCGATCGACGCAACGTGTCGCTCCAGATTTGTTCCGTCTGATGGCAGACACGCCTGGATGATCTCCAACCTGCTACAGAATTTTCGGAGAGTTTCAGACGCTTGAATGTCGGATCTTCTTGAATAGACTTCTTGCTGCAGCAAACGCACTTTCTGCAGGAGGCTGCGAGCATCCGGAATACCATCATGCTGAGACAATGTTTGCTGGAATGTCGACTCTAGAGTTGCGAGCTTCGTCTGCAACGATGCGGCCCCGCTGGTCCGATGCCGATGCTCAGCGGCTCGCGATTGATTTCCTGCGATATCCCAAGCTTCTGCAGCGCGCTCGCGAACCTGGTCATTGTTTGGCGCAAGATTAATCGCCCGTTCGAAATAGGTCGCAGCATTGTCGGCAGCGCCTTCGGCCAAGTACCACTCGGCCAACTGGACGCAGCCTCTTTGTTCCTCGATTGGTTGGACATTAGCCGATTGAGTCAGTGCAAGTCGCAACTGTTCCATCGCAGCGCCTATCGATTCGGTTTTCGACAGAAGATATGAATCGGCAACGCGATAACGCCAGCGGGCGGCACGTATTTGGCGTCCAAGCTCTTTGCGTTGCGCAAACGTCAGCTCGTTTTCGGAGGCGTTGGCTAGACGGGCGGCGTTGTCTTCAATCACCGATTGGTACTCGGAAAGCACATCCTGTCCGCCCTGTTGAAACAGCGTCGCTCCATGTTTCGGTATGAGCTTGATGATCGAACCCGAGAGACTCAAGCTGCGGTTATTGGCTCTTTCGATTCCCTGCCGCCATATATTCACCGCTCGTGCCAGATGACCTTGTTCATACGCCAGCTGACCCGAAAGCAAATGCGCTTTCTCTACACTTGATGCGGGGAACGAGCCGCGCCGAACGCTCTTGAGACAATCGTAGTACCTTTCCGCAAGTTGCGGATCGACTTTGTGTAGCCCTTCAGCGACCTCAAGCAACAGCAAAAAGTCTCTGTAGAGAATCGGTTGTTCAGCAGACAACGGAGACAACGAATCGCAAGCAAGATGTTTGATAGCAAGCGTGTCACCCAACAAAAGCAATCGGCGCTCAGCTCTGTTAGCGCCGAGGAGAAGAAGTTCAAACGCTTTCGTTGAATCTTGAGTCGATTCGAATCGATGTCGCACCAACAGAGAATAGCTGCTGTCGTCATGGTCGATCTGAGCGACGCGTTGCTGGACTCGCTGTCGCAATGAAAGTTGATCCGTCAAAGCTTCCCCGCCATCCGTTTCGTTCTGCTCTTCAAATGCGAACGACTCGGGATATTGATCCGCCAGCTCGACTAGATGAGCCATCAATTTGATGTCTGTTGGATTATGATCCAATGCATTGAATAGCACTTCGCCCGGTGGCTGGTGCGATAACCATTCCCAGTAGCTGCGTGATTGCTGGTATTTGTTTGAGTTTCGCTGCTTGTAGGTCGCCTTGTTGACTTGACCAACGAGCGCCATCGCCATCCATCTGACGCATTGCGGATCTGCGGGCAGTTCGTTTAAAAGTACGATCTGTCTCTCAACTTCAGTGAATCTGGGCTCTTCCATCTGGAGAAGGCGTGGGATCAACAGTCGACGGAGCTGGCTCGATTTCTGGGGGTTCTCGAATCCCAATCGAGCGATCGCGGTTCCAAGTGTTTTGCAAGCCGCCGCAATTGCATTGGGTTTATCTTCTGGAAGCAGCTTTTCAATTTGCTCGTTTGCAACCACTGCCGAATTGAAAATCGAGTCCAGCTCGTTCACTTCGCTGCCCCCTACTGATCGGGCGTTGATGTAGAAAACACCTGTCGCGACGGTCATGACAACCAACGTGCAAACCGAAGTTGCAGCCACGACGACCCAAGCCTTCCCTTCCGCCATTCTTTGTAACGATTGGCCAGTTGTGGGTTCAATTTCATCGGCGATTGGAGCGCGATCCACCTCCGGTGCAAACTCAGCGAGCTGCATGGCAATCAGTTTGGAAATGTCTTTTTTTCGTCCCAAGACTAGGAAGCCTTCGAGAGTTGGTGGTTGTCGTCGTGGTAGTAGTTGCCGTATCGGTAAGCGTATTGCCAAGCGGGTATTCCGCTGAAGACAGTGCCAACAAGAGTCGCTCCGGCAGCTTCCAGTCGCCGTCTCGCTCGCATCACAGTGTCAACACGGCTTACATCTCGCATCACGCAGAGTAGCGCCGCGTCGACCGAGGAAGCCACGGCTAGGCTTTCGCCCGATGAGAGGACTGGAGCCGTGTCAACAATCACGTACCGATAGCTCTGCATTGCCACTTTCATCAGTGATTCCATACTCACTTGGGTGACGTGCGTGTGGTGAGCCTGGGACATCTCGCCAGCAGGAAGAACATGCAGGCGATCGCCGAGAGTTTTGTCAATCGCATTGGCCAAACTGACCTTGCCTACCAAGACCCCCCCCAGTCCAGGCCCCATTTCCAACCCGAAAAGATCATGCTGCTCGGGGCATCGCATGTCAGCATCAATCAGCAGCACGGTTTGCTTTGTCGCTTTGGCGATGGACAGGGCCAACTGCGATGCAACACTGCTTTTGCCTTCACCAGTCATGCTACTCACCACGGCGATCGACCGAGTTTCTCGCGTGTCGACCGACAAAAATAGACTGCTCCGCAACGTGTCGACGCTTTCGTGAAACAAGCGTCGATGGCGATCCAATTGGTTGCCTGATGGCAACTGCGAAATCTCTCCAATCACTTTCAGGCCGGTTTTGTCGCACATCACACTGTTGGTCAGCCGTTGGGTTCGAATTTCCCAAATGAGGCCCAATAGAAAAGGAACGAACATCGCAGCACCGCTGTAAACCAAAAGCTTTTTAAATGGCAAGCTTTCGATTGGAGTCCGAGATGCCTTGGCGGGAGCCAGTGATCGGACTGCTCCATCTTGACGGCGTTCTGTTCGGATTGCTGCTACCCGTTCTCGCAACTTGTGTAAAACATCGTTCGCTACAGAAAGCTCTTCCTGTGAAAACTGAAGCTCTGCCGTCGTGCCACCGAACTGCTCCAACCGCTCGCGTTCCTCGTTGTACTGCTCCATCAACACTGCCAGTTTGGCTTTACGATCAGCGAGCGTTTTCTTCTCTTGAGCCACTTGGGCTTGGGCATTTTCCTGAGCCTGTTTCAACGTTGCAGTGGCTTTGGCACGTGTTGCTTTCAGTTGTTTTACGTAGCGTTGTTCTGCCAGTTGAGTCAACTGCTCTATCGCTTGTTGCCGTGCCGTGATTTCTGCGCGTCGCAAGACTTCACGATATCGAGCCAGATTCTTTTTAAAGCGATCGTATTCGTGCCTTCGGACTCCCATTTCTGTTTTGTCTTCGATCTCAAGAATCGCTGCTTCATATCGCGATTGGAGAGCTTTCACGCGCCTGACTTCTGGATTCAATTGAATCAACTTAAGGATCTCCAACTCGGCGGGTTCTTCACGTTCAAAGTTTGCGTCGGGCAATCCATCAATTGCTTCAACGTTTGCCTTGGTCGCGCCGTCAGCATTCATCGCGAGTTGCGCCTCGCTGACCGAATTCAAGAGATTTAGCTCAGTGATCTGCTTCCTCAGTCCAGCAACGAGGGTGAGGTTACTCTCGTTCTCAAAAGAGGACAGTTGCTGAGCAGGCGCGTAGCCAAGCGTTTGCTCACTAAGTTTCTGCACAACACTCTGTCGTCGGTCTACCTCTTGCTCCCAACGTTGGATCTCAGGAGCCAACCATCGTTCAAGATTCGAGACTCGTTCACTATCGAATGCGTCTCGCTGCCTCAGATAGGACTCTACGACTGCATTGCAAACCATTGCGGCGGCATCAGGGTCAGTGTCCTTGTAGCTGACTCGCAATCTTGATTCTGTACCTCCGCTACTGATCCAAAGGTTTTGAATCAGGTTCGATTCCGCAGTCTCTGGATTGGACAAACTAGGTGCGGATCGGTATTCCGGATCTGCGAGAACTGCATCGAGGACAATCGAGTTCATGAAGAGCGCTTGTTCGGTTCGCGCCAAGTCCTTGATAATCGGCATGACTCCTTGGAACACGACAAAATCACGATTGGCTTCGAGTAAGTGGCTTGCTCGATAGACCGGAACAAACGAAGTAACCAAATAGTAGGCAACGCAGCCGGCCAGAATTGCGCCAAGCGGAAGTGCCCACAGCCAACATCGTCGGATCGTGACCCAAATCAGACTAGGTTCAAACAGCACAGATGACGCACTGCCTGTTTCGATGTTTTGAAATGAGCCTGACGACATTTCAGTTTGCTCAGAAGCAATGTGCAAGATTCAAGGTCCAAGCAATCAGATGCAATTGCCCGGGCCAAACAGAAGCAGGATGGCTAGAGCTGAAAACATCAAAATGCCTGCCGACTCGGATCATTGTTCGCATTTAGCAAAGCGAATGAACTATTCGGCATGAGGAAGATCGACCGGGTTTTCCCTCTCTGTGAGAGAATTTGCTAACGTCATTACAACCGGTCACTGCGGGAACAAGGAAGCTATAGGTAACGTGTACGGATTGCGACAGTTGAAAGGAGCAGATATTGCTGCCGTGTCTTGATCGGACCATTCATCGCCCATTTCGATCAAGCGAATTCCGTATCGCATAGGACCGCAGCCTTCTGAATGGGTGACCGACTTTGGAGCTGCTTGCGATAGAAATCAAGCGGCTTGTTGTCTAGTTTTCAAAACGGCTGATCCCAATCGAATGCAACCCTTCGACCATCCTCGCCCGACACCGGCAGACACGACGTTGCAATACGATGGCATAAAACGCTTGCTGGTTAGCAATTTGTCGACGCTACATCTACTCAGCGATTCGGATCAAAATCTCGTTCCGCCGCAGCGGCCCAGGAGTCCATGGCGGATCGTAACTGGCCACTTCGACATCACCTTCGATATCGAGTCCTTGGGCCTCGATCCAGTCAATTAGTTTTGCTTCCTGTGTTCTCCGTGATTCCAAATCGGCACGACCCGCGAATCGAATTGCAGCGAACTTTCCACCGCTTCTTTTGATCAGCTCGATCTGTTCACTCGATGGCAAGGGAGCTTTCGCATCCGCGACGTCATGCGGAATCACAAATCCCATTTGGCCTCTCGTTTGATCGGTCTCGGGCTCCATAAAAACCGGCGTTGTCATTGCAATCTTTTGCCTGTCTTCATTGGCACCAGTAATGTATTGGAACAAGCGACCGAAGCTTCCGTCGTCCCCTTGGATGCTACCCGACATTTTCGTGGACGCAATCATCAGATCCGGATAGTCTCTCAGCTCGATCGGCCCGTCAGATTCCAGAACTGTGTAGTCGGCTGACTCATATGCATTCCGCGATGTCATTTTCCATCCCAGTAACAACAATCCGAGAACAAATGTAGCAACGACAATGTAACCCATTCTTGTTTTAACCACTTTAAGACACCGCAAATTCAATAAAATGAAATTGTTTGCAACTAGCTAATACTAAAACTGACTTGATGAAGCATTCATGCCTTGGCCCCGGTAATTCGCCTGAACGAATCGACGCTTGAAGCCTAGTCCGTGGGCAGCATGGCCCACAATTCCGGTCGTCCAACATTGCAATGGACAGACCTTGAGAGAAAACCAAAGCATGCCCATGAGAAGAACAACGTTGTCCGAGCGACGTTCCAAGCAGCCAACCCAGTAACCGGTCGCGAGCCATTTCGACTGCTGACGTTCGGCACCGGATGGAAAATTGTTTCGATCAAAGCCGGGCGTTCTGGTTCGCCATCTTGCAATTGTTCCATCTCGAATGCGGTTTTCGAAATCAATTTGGCAGGCATACCATGCTGAATCAGCAGCTGGTCAATTTCAAGCGAGCCATTTCGACTGACCGTTGGCAGGATCAGCAAGCCAATAAACGACCACACGGTGAACCCGCAGATCGTCGTCACGAGGCTTGCGACGCTGACGAGCCCCGCGTTTGGAAAAAGAGCGCAAAGTAGAAATCCCGCGACATTCCAAGCGAATGCAATTGCCAAGCCTCGGGAATAGCTGCCGCTGTTGATCGCCACAGCTCGTCGCGCGATTGCGGTCGCCAACTGTTCCGTCGGAAACGCGAGCCAACGTTTTGGAATGATGATCCGAGCACTCTTGCCCAACCCAATGATACCGCCAGTGAATCCGATATCCTGATGCTTCATGACCGTTGTACGCGGAACGAAAATCTCCCACGACTGAATCATCGCGACTGCGTCGAGCAACTCCTCGGCAGTTTCATCGGACTTGACTTCTCGCTGCAGCACCCACTGGTTCCGGAGTAGCAGACATATACTGACACCGCATGTAATCGCCGAAACGCTTCCGACAATTCCGAACGCCTGACTCATCAATAGTATCAGGGTTCCAAACGCAACAAACAGAAAACTCTGGAAGACTGCAACCGGGAAATATCGAGAGAACCAGCTCATGAAGGAATCGTCGGACTTGCCAAACTTTTTCGGCAACAAGAATCCGCCGAGGAAGTCCAGAGGCATCAGCCAGAGCATGAAGGCCGCTGCAACGCTGACGAGTTGAGCTATCTGATTCGCCTCAAAATTAGAGTTCTCGGAAAGCAGTTGGCTTGGCAAATCCAGCACCAAAGCAATGATCGAAAGCAAGACCAACGATCCCACTCCAGTAATCCCCAGCCAAAGTCGTGCTCGCCCGTAGGTCATTTTTTTTGATGTTGTTAATAAGTATTGAAAAGGTACGAATCCTCGCAGTGAAAGAACCGCTGGGTCGTAGTACGGGCAACGAAAAGACTCTTAGGACACGGTACTTTTATGAAATTCGTACGCCGACCGCCATTTAACCCGCATTGACAAGGCTTCCTAACTCGCAGGGCAATTCAGTCGGTCCCAATTCCTCACATGAGAAACGTTTGCAAGCCAGCAGTGACGCTTGATAGAGCCAACTTTTTGGTTGCGGCAGCTGAATTCTAACGGTATGTAAATTTCGGCTACGACAGGAGAGTTCGGTGTACAACGTCGGACAGCACAAGTGCTCCACGAGTCGACGAGTTCTAGAAACTAGCCGTCACGATTATAAATCGTTGATGGTTGACAATTTGACGTTTAAAAAGAGAGATTTCGATGAATGCAGAACACACCAAGAATTGGCCAGACCTTGCCATCGGTCTTTACGACCGCCTTACCGGCAACAACGCCGAGATTACTTATGATTTTGAGAAAATGCAAATTCAAGTTCCCAGCGGCACGGGCGCAGATGCGGAACATGCTGAGTGGATTCTCAATGGCACAATGCGGATCAGCACCAACGAAAAGGGGTCGTCCCCAAAGTCATAATGGCCGGCGAACTCCATGTCGCATCCGCCGGCCAAAATGCGACGATAGAGTTCCATCGCGACACGATCCTCGTCCGGTTTCCGAGCTATTTCGCTGCCAGAAAAATGGTTTCAAACCCAATTCCGCATCTTGATCGCTTTGGTAAGCTATTAAAATTCGGCGAAGTTTCTTTGCGAGCTCAAGTTGGAAAGCGTCAACCGTTTGAACTATTTCCGGCGCCTAGCTGGATCGTAAAGTTGCTGAGTCCGTCGATTCGTGCGATGGTCGACGACACAAACTTTTAGGATCTTGTTTTGCAGAATGAAAACGCGTCTTCGAAAGTCCTGCTTACTGGTGCAACCGGCTATGTCGGCGGTCGGTTGCTTCCGCTACTGCTCTCCAAGGGCGTAGCGGTTCGCTGCTTGACGCGGCGTGAATCCAGCAAGTCAAATTTTGATTTGGAGCAGGTTGAAGTTGCGGTTGGGAGTGCGCTCGACGAAGCGTCTCTGGAAGCAGCGTTAGTTGGTGTTCACACTGCCTTCTACTTCATTCACTCGATGGGGGACAACGAGGACTTTGAGCAAACCGACCGTCGAGCAGCTGAGAATTTCGCGAAAGCGTGCACCGCTCAAAACGTAAAACGAATCGTATATCTTGGTGGATTAGGCGACCCATCAGATAGCCTTTCAAAACACCTTCGTAGCCGGCAGGAAATAGGACAAATCCTTCGCTCATCGTCGGCTTTTGTAGTCGAATTTCAAGCGTCAATCATCATCGGATCGGGCAGTCTGTCGTTTGAAATGATTCGTGCTCTCGTCGAACGATTGCCCGTGATGATTTGTCCAAAGTGGGTTCGCGTGTTGGCCCAGCCAATTGCGATCGAAGATGTACTTGATTACCTCGTCGAAGTTCTCGACCAACCTGTCGCCGAATCAAAGATCTACGAAATCGGTGGCCCCGACGCCGTTTCCTACGGCGACATAATGCAACGATACGCGAAACAACGCGGCCTCACGCGTTTTATGATCCCGGTACCGTTTTTGACTCCTTATCTGTCGAGTCTGTGGTTGGGGTTGGTTACGCCACTCTACTCTCGCGTTGGAAAAAAGCTGGTGGATAGCCTGCGCAACGAAACACTCGTTAGCAACGATGACGCAGCAACCATGTTTTCAGTTGTGCCACGAAACATCGACGAAGCGATTGCTCGGGCACTTGTCTACGAAGACAAAGAATTTGCAGAGACCCGATGGTCGGATTCGTTTTCTGCTGGCGGCGAAGAAGTCAGTTGGGGTGGAGTTCGATTTGGTTCGCGTCTGGTTGATTCAAGGACTCGCGAAGTTCCGCTCTCGGCTGAGCAAGCTTTCGTCGCGGTTCGTCGAATCGGCGGCAAGACGGGCTGGTACTACGGCAACTGGCTTTGGAAAATCCGTGGCTTTCTCGATCTCCTCGTCGGTGGCGTTGGTGTACGGCGAGGGCGTCGGCACCCTGATCAGCTACGAGTCGGAGACACGCTAGATTTTTGGCGTGTCGAGGAATTCGTCGACAACAGACTGCTTCGCCTATCAGCGGAGATGAAAGTCCCCGGTCGCGCGTGGCTTGAATTCGAAGTGACCGAAGGGGATGGAACGAGCACCGTCAGGCAAACAGCCATCTTTGATCCGGTAGGCTTGTTTGGAATCGTCTACTGGTACTCCTTGTTTCCACTGCATGAATTTGTCTTTAGTGGCATGCTTCGCAACATCTGCAAAGCATCTCAAAAGCATGCCGGCAGCGAAGATGTGAATGGGCCGGCAACGCCTAACGCAGCGCCAAATTGAAAACCGTCTTCATCCAATCGATCGTGACGCCTATTGCCCTGCAGCCGTAGATCATGCCGTTCGAATTTGTGGATTGAGCCAACGTGACATCTGCACTAATTTGTTTCAAACATTTGCAAACCTCCGGTCCAGACAGAAGCGGTTTCGAGCATCGTCCATTTGAATTCGCCCACTGAACGTGCGTCTCCGCTCAGTCTTTCAAATCCGTTGGAATTACGATCTCAACGAGACGCGTGAACTGCTCAGAATTCCGTTGGCATGAGCTTTGCATTCTCGTCTCTGCAAAGGGATCAAAACCGAACGTTCACCAGATGTCAAAGAACCCACATGGGCGATCAACAAATCAGTCCACTGAACGCGAAAGCGAAAAGTGAATTCCTAAAGAGACTACTTCGCGATATCGAATCGCTCGAGTACATGATTGAGAACGGATTGATCGAAAGTGGTGTAACTAGGATCGGTGCAGAGCAGGAGCTGTGTTTGATTGGGAAAGACCTGCGACCAGCGATGACTGGCCCGGAAGTCTTGGCCGCGATTGATGAACCCCATTTTACTTCTGAACTTGCTCGTTGGAATTTGGAAATCAATCTTGATCCGCAGGACACCGGACCGGGCTGCTTGACGCGGATGGCTCTACAACTTGAACAGCTGTTGAAGATTGGAAACGAGAAAGCGAACGCTGCTGGCTGCCATGTGTTTTTGACGGGCATTTTGCCAACGATACGCAAAAGCGATCTTGAATTTCAACACATGACGCCCAAGCCACGTTATCGAGTCCTCGCTGACATTCTCAAAGAACTTCGTGGTGGCAATTTCGCACTGCATCTTGAGGGCGTTGATGAAATTGAACTGACGCACGACTCAATTTTGTTCGAAGCCTGCAACACGAGCTTTCAAGTACACTTGCAAATCGAACCCGACGAGTTCGTTGACCGATACAATTGGGCACAGGTTTTGGCTGGGCCAGTGTTGGCAGCCTGCGTGAATTCTCCGATGTTACTCGGCAAAGAGTTGTGGAGCGAAACTCGGATCGGTTTGTTTCGACAAAGCGTCGAGGTTCGGAATGCTGGCAACTACGTTAGCGACAAACAACCTCGCGTCGCATTCGGATCCGATTGGCTGAAGTCATCGGCAGCCGAGATCTTCAAGCATGATGTGACGTTCTACAACCTGATTATTGCGGCAGAACTCGATGACGAAGACAGCATGGCACTGATTGCCAAAGGCGAAACGCCTCAATTGCGTGCCATGAATTTACATAATGGCACGCTCTACAAATGGAACCGTGCATGTTTCGGTGTGGGGAATGGAATTCCGCACTTGCGGATTGAAAATCGTTACATTCCCGCTGGCCCAACGCCTCATGACGAAATGGCGAACGCCGCGTTTTGGATTGGACTCATGCAATCCATGCCGCAGCAATGCGTCGGCGATTGGCAACGGCATTTCTACTTTCAGGAAGTTCGTGCCAACTTCCTCAAAGCGGCTCGCAATGGATTGTCCAATGAGCTTCGCTGGTTTGGCAAATACATCGAGGCCGACCGTTTGATTCTCGAACACCTTTTACCGTTGGCGGAGACCGGTCTTGACTCGCTCAACATCCCTTCGGATGAGTATCGGCCGTTTCTGAAAACGATTGAAGATCGAGTGCGAAAAAAACAGACGGGTTCGCGCTGGATGGTGGATTCGATGCGTAAACTGCGAGAAAACAATTCAGTTGATGAAGCGACGCTGATTGTCACGCAGCATATACAACAGAACTGCCTCGGCAACGTTCCTGTTCATGATTGGGACACTCCTTGTCAATCCTCTCTGACGCAGATCCCGAATCGCTACGATCGAATTGAAAGTGTTATGGTCACCAATTTGGTGACGGTGCGTGAGGACGACTTGCTGGAATTTTCGGACACGCTAATGAATTGGAATTCGTTCCACCACTTGCCAGTTGAAAATGCAAAGGGGGAAATCAGCGGGTTGATCTCGGCCAACGACATTGCGGCTTTCCACCGCTCCGAATCAAAAATCGAAGACCCGCTAGTGAGTATTTGCATGACCCGCGATGTCTTCACCGTCTCGCCGGAAACGTCACTCGATGAAGCCGAGAAAATCATGTTGTCTCAGGGTTATGGCGCCGTTCCAGTTGTTCATGAAAAGCGAGTCGTTGGCATCGTCACCGCCAATGACTTGCGACGATTGCAAGAAAAGCAGCGCTGCGAATGAACCAATTAACTTCGAACGAAAATGTCCATTTGCAGAGCCGTGTCATCGGAGACGTCGCAGGAACGGATGGCCCGACGATCGTTTTTTTTGGTGGCATCCACGGAAACGAACCTTCGGGCCTGCTGGCACTGCAGCGCGTGTTCCGGCATTTGCAAGCAACGAAAATACCGATCCAAGGTCGAGTGATTGGGCTCGCAGGCAATCTGCCAGCGCTGGCGTCCAATCAGCGATTCATCTCTCAAGATCTGAACCGAATGTGGAACGCCGATTTCACAACCCGGTTCAGGTTGCGCGAGAGAAATTCGCAACCGGTGAGTCACCATGAAACAGTTATCGAACATCAGCAGCAATACGAATTGTTTGAAATCATTGAGCCGTTGTTGGCGAGTGATTTACAAACGTACTTTTTGGATTTGCATACAACTTCCGCTGAGTCAGTTCCCTTCATCGCAATCAACGACCAGCTGAACAACAGAAATTTTGCAATGCAGTTCCCCGTTACCACTGTGCTGGGTATCGAAGAGTATTTGGACGGGCCCTTACTTAGTTACTTAAACGATTTCGGGAATGTTGCTTTGGCGTTCGAAGCGGGCCAGCACCAGGCAGAGGGTTCAGTTAGCTTGCATGTCGCTTTTATTATCCGGGCATTGGTCGTTGCCGGAATCGTCGCCGAAGAAAGTTTGCGTTTGCTTAAGCTCCGTGAACAACTGGCTCCTGACGAACCTGAGCAGCGAGGAATATTCGAAGTGGTTTTCCGACATGCCATCACGGATAAAGATGCTTTTGAGATGAATGCTGGGTTTCGAAATTTTAATCCAATCGATAAAGGAGCCTCTCTCGCACACGACCGAAATGGCCCGATTCACGCACCAAAATCAGGCCGCATCTTTATGCCTTTGTATCAAGGGGCTGGCAATGACGGATTCTTCATTGTCCGCAAAGTTCCAAAGTGGGCTTTAAAACTGTCCACTGTCCTACGAAAAATCAACTTCGAAAAAGTGTTGTTGCTTCTCCCCGGTGTGTCTCGCAGCGACGAGTTCCCGGACGCACTAATCGTAAATCAGAAAATAGCGTTCCTGTTGGCGAACGAGATTTTTCACTTGCTCGGATACCGTCGTAAGAAAAAAGACGGTTCCCGATTGATATTCTCACAGCGAGAAATAGCCAACTAAAGGCCTTGGAATCGAGGGCAACACGAATCGGACACTCAATCTGAAACGATCGTCTGCAGTGCGTTCATTTCCCACTCGGTTAGCTTTTGACCAGCTTGAGATGCTGCCCACAGGACAATTCCGATCAGCGGAAAAGCTGGCAGAAACCAAAACTCCGCGGATTTGCCCAGCCACTGGTTGCGACGAACCAACGATGGCCGAAAAGAATGAAAGCACAGCCGTAAGGACGCAAACTTGAAAGCTACCCCAACGCTGGGGTGCGGACTAAAACGTCCCTAAACTTCGCAGCTTGGTCCAATGTCGGATACCTTGACGCTGAGCCAAGCGACCAGAAATGATGTTTCGAATCGACGATCGAAATCAAAGCGTTTCGTTCGGTGAATTGTAGGATACTGAGAGATTTCATGGAATGATTTGATTGATTCTACGTTGAAAGAATTCTTCTTGCGGGCTGAGCGGAAACGCACGATTCTTTGGCGAAACAGAGGGCGGCGGCCAGCCATTGTTTGATTTTACGCGCGGCATGTGTTTTGCTAAATATGCTTGCTTGGATCCCAGTGTGACGTTGTTTGCACTCACGTTTACCGTTCCTAGACACCGAGAGAGCGCCCATGTTTTTTAACAAAAACAAGTTATCCCCTGCAGATTCACAGTCCGACCAAGAAACTGATTTTGAGTTGTCCCCACCGTCAGCCATCGAGTGTGCGGGAAACTCAGATATTGGAAAAAAGCGAACTGTCAACGAGGATCAATTTTTGATCGCGGACTTACACAAAAACATGCACGTGCGAAACTCAAGCGATTCGTCTTTGAGTGAACAGTTGTATGGCGAAACATTGGGCAAGCTTCTTTTGGTTGCCGATGGCGTTGGCGGAAGCCAAGCTGGTGAAGTCGCAAGCCAGATGGCAATGCAAACGATGGCCCAGTTCCTACTCAACTCGATGCACTGGTTGTTCCATCCCAAACAACCGGAGATTGAGCAGTTTGTCGAAGACTTGAAGGCCGGAGCGATGCAATCGCACACGACGGTGCGCGGTTTAGCTGCAGAAGACCCGAGACGGCAGGGGATGGGCACAACATTGACGGCAGCCTATCTGATATGGCCGATGCTTTACGTTTTGCACGTTGGTGACAGCCGTTGTTACATTCTTCGCGGAGGATCATTGGAGCTGTTGACCAAAGATCAAACTTTGGCTCAGCATCTTTGCGATTGCGGCCACTTGGAAGGCGCGGAGTTTGAAAACTCGCCCTATCATCACGTTTTGCTCAGCGCGATCGGTGCAACGGAAGCCCCGGATGCAATCGTCTACAAGACGCGACTGCTTACGGGTGACCGGGTTTTACTTTGTTCCGATGGCGTCAATGCACATGTGGCGGATACGGAAATCGAACAGATTCTTGGCGCGGATCAAACGCCCGAAGAGGTTACTCAGCAGCTGATTGATCTGGCCAACGAACGCGGCGGGCGCGACAACATCACAGCGGTTGTTGCATTTTCCAACGCGTAGCATTGTCGATGGCTGAACCGTGCTTTCGCCAAAGCTCGCTATTTGAGCACTCTTGAAATCAACTCATATTCAAACGTGTAGTGTGCTTATCCGCACGTTGATATTGTTGGCGGAATGTCTTTTTGTCGCCATTTTCGATTTCTAGACCATCGGCACCTAATTTGCTCAATCATTGAACGACAGATCCAATCGTGTACTCGACGATGAGAGAGCCTTTCTACCCATCGCCTGCGATGCTAGGTTCAACGTCTGCGGGGAGACAGAACGTGTCAAAAGCATTTACATCACTTGATAACGCTCGATGACGTGGGAAGACCGATCAGTTTCATCTCTTCGTTGGGTGTCATCGGTGTGTTGCTTGACGAACCAGTGCAACGACTCGATCGGGCGCATTTGGTTAGGCAAAGAGTACGAGAATAGAATTGAAGCTTTGGGTTTCGCAGATATGCTTCCTCCCGTTTTGAATAATGACCCAAATTCGAACCGAGAGAGCGGAAAACTCCTTAAGAATATCCTCTTCGACCTGAAGAGTCGCCTCGCCGGTTCACGCTCCCGTTCTTTTGAGCTTTTAAATAAAACTGAATTCCGAACACCGTTTACAAAAATGGATTTATCATGCAAACAAAATTTGGAACCGTTGCAGCGTTGAGCCTCTTTGTTTTGATTTTTGTCGCTTATGCTTGGGCCATCGCTCAACAAGACATACCTCAACAAGACATACCTCAACAATCGCCAACGCCCGCGCAGGACCAGTTTCAGCAACAGGCAAGTCAGACGATTCTTCAATCTCCGCAACAGGATGAATCGATTGAACCGAGAAAACCTAAAAGCGTCTCAGACGACACACAACTTTACATGCATGCAAAGCTTGCCAACTCTCAAAAAGTCATGGAAGGATTAGTGACCGAGAACTTTGCATTGATTGAAAAAGGCGCCAAGCAAATGAAAAAGATTTCGGAAGCTGCCCATTGGCCAAACACAGTCGACGAAGTTTATCAGCACTACAGTGTTTCGTTTCGCAAGCAATGTGACAAGCTTGCCGAGCAAGCCAAAAAACAGGATTTGCAGGCCGTTCATTATACGTACTTGCACATGTCAACGACGTGTATCGACTGTCACTCCTATGTTCGCGGTCGGTTTCGTGTCGAGCAAAAGAAAAACGGTGGGCCTGTCATGCTCATTCCTACGCACTGGGAGGGGTCCGAAAAACAAAATGAAAGACCTCAGCCCGACTCAGGCCAAGACAAAAATGGTTAGGTTTTGCATAATTTGCAAATAAATGCTCGCGGCACCAATTTGTTCGCAATCGAATACAACTCGTTTTGGATTTCCGAGCTTGGCGGGTATCAGGACTTCCGTTTCCCTGATTGACTGAACGGGTTGTTCGTCCAAACTCATTCACAACCTCAAATGTCCAAGACTTCTAATATCGAAAGTGCCTGATCTGCTCGCCACGTTCACCAATATCAGTCATGGCTTCGATCCCGATTTCAAGATGTAGATCGACCCATTTCGAAGTCACCTCTGCATCTGATGCTTCGGTCTTTACACCTTCTGGTGTCGTTGGAACGTCGGACACCAACAACAGAGCCCCACGTGAAATCGAATTGTAGTGACCGACAATGAATAGCGTTGCGGTCTCCATATCGATGCCGATACAGGTCAGCTTTTCTAGCTTTGTACGGAAATCATCATCGTGTTCCCAGAGCCTCCGATTGGTCGTGTAGACGACCCCAGTACGGTATTCTAGATCGCGTTCAACCAAACATTCAGAAACGAACTTGTGAAGTTTGAACGAGGGTAAGGCCGGCACCTCGGCTGGGAGATAGTCATGACTGGTTCCCTCTCCTCGGATGGCCGCAATCGGCAGAATGAAGTTGCCGATTTCCGTCGAATCTTTCAGCCCACCACACTTACCGAGGAAGAGGACAGCTTCGGGCATCCTCGCCAGTAAAATGTCCATGACAGTCGCCGCATTGGCTGAACCAATCCCGAAGTTCACGATCGATAAACCGTCCTCGTTGGACGCCGCTTGCATCGGCTTGCCTTCGCCAAAAATCTTGCAATCGAACTTCTTGGCAAACTGCTCGACGTAGTGCGAAAAATTCGTCAACAGGATGTAATCGCCAAACGCATCAATTGGCATGCCGGTGTATCGCGGCAACCAGCTTTTGGCGATTTCGAGTCGATCGATTTTTTTGTCGAATTCTAGCTCTTCAAACATGTCTATTCTCTGGCTGCGTGAAAACTTCTATTGACCACTATACCGAATCGAGCCTACTCGGTGTGCGACCTCGCGTCACACGCGTAAACAAGTACAATCCGACGATCTGCACATGGAAGATCTAATCACCCATACCTCGACGATTGATGGCTGACAATCAAAACTTGATCGATAACGCATTGCGACGGACAGTTGTCATCATACCGATGCTCAACGAACAACTTTCGATTGGATTGGTGTTGGACGATCTTCCACCAGTCGCCGAAGTCATTGTTGTGGACAACGGATCGACGGACGAAGGAGCGTCGATTGCCGCTGCCAAAGGGGCCACGGTGATCCACGAACCACAGAAGGGCTACGGGAAAGCCTGCCTGACGGGCATCGAATACCTGCGAGCGAAAGTACAACACCCAGAAGAAACGATCGTTGCTTTCATCGACGGTGACTACAGCGACCACCCGGACGAGCTTCCAAGTTTGATTGCAAAGATCGTCGAAGACGACTTCGATTTCGTGATTGGCTCTCGAGCCTTGGGCAAACGGGAATCAGGAGCCATGCATTTTCAGGCAAGGTTTGGCAATTGGTTGGCGTGCACGCTGATGCGACTTCTTTGGGGCGCAAAATTCAGCGACCTAGGACCATTCCGAGCCATTCGATATCGATCACTTAATGAGCTTTGTATGCAGGACGAGGATTTTGGCTGGACGATCGAGATGCAGATCAAGGCGATTCAAAAGAAACTGAAGACGACCGAAGTTCCTGTTTCCTATCGTCGCAGGATTGGCGTCAGTAAAATCAGCGGCACCATCGCAGGGACTTTTCGTGCAGGCCACAAAATTCTGTGGACGATCTTTCGCTACCGATTCCTGAAGTAGCCGATCATGCCGCGCCGAGCTGTCGACTTTCAGAGGCCCACTTCACCCAGTTGGTCACCTCATTGATATCGGGTCGCTTACCCCGCACAATAAATTTGGCCTGAGGCGTCGCCACGAATTCATCGACCAGCGAAAGAACGACTTCCGGATCCGATTCAGCAATTTCCTCTGGTGAATCAAATCCACAAGCCGCCAGAATCTGTGCGTCATGCCCGTAGATTCTAGGTATCCGACACGCAAGTTTGGCTTGCGTTTGCCATTGCCGAAGGGTGTTTGGCTGGATCTGGCGAGAAGTTAGCTGAGGCGGCATGAACTCTGCGTCGATCAACAGGAATTGCCCAACTGTCTTGATTCCAATCGCCTCAAACTGTTTCGCTGTTTTCGGACCGATCGAAGGTGCGTCCTCTAAAGCGTCACCGAGGTCCAAATGAAACGCAGTACGCTCTGACTGAACTTGCTGTCTGAACTTCCTTGGCTGTTTTGGGCGAGGAGCATGATTCGCACCAACTTTGCCAATTTTTTTCGAGTCCAACGCGGCGACCTCAATTCCCAGAACTTCTTTCGCGTGTCGCGCTCGAACCGTTTTTTCATCGAGCGGCAGCGTGCTAACGACTTTTCCGTCTCGCTTGTATTCCGATGCGATCTTTCTCACGCGGGACCGCGTCGCCATATGGCCATAAGCTGCAAAAGTCCAAGAAACCGGTAGCGTGATTTTGTAGAACATACGCCACAGAGCCGTTTGCGGTTTTGACGGCGCGGCACCTGATTCTTCGATGGCTCGTTCAAGGATTCTTGCAAAGCCAATGCTCGCGTGACCAAGCAACTGAGCCGTTATCTCGCGCAAATGATCGTCAAGACCCTCTGCTGGTTTCCGCGAACCAACAATTGGATCGTAGTGATCGATAAAGTCTTGATAATAGTCGTTCGCAATCGAGGCTCCCGAGTGAATTGCTTCTTTAAGCCAACCGTCCCGATTTCCAATGCTGATTTCTGGGTATCCAGAGTTCGATTCCAGTTCATTGATCAAACTGGTAAACGATTTATTGACGCTCCATTCGCAAGCTCGATGAATGACGCCTTCTTCCTCCGTTTGCCCAGTGTGGAGCGGCATCAACGGATCCATGTAGTAATGGCTGAGGACTCCGGCCGAGTAGGCTGCCGCTCGCCAATCTTCCTTTTGCAATTCCTCAACGGTTCGGGCGTACCACTTCTCCGCTTGCTTAACCGGGCCACCCCAGAAACCTTCCGATACATGCAAAACGTGATTCCGAAAATCCCTAAATTTCGTATCCGGTGCTTTCGAGCCCAACAAAAACTGCTCAAAGTATCGAACGAACAACGCTTGCCATTGGTTCGCGTTGTGACCACCCAAATGCTGCAGCGAATTCATCACCAGCTTGTGATGTGTATTGCGGCACTCATTAGCGCAAATGTGGCGATAGAATTTCTCGTCCACTGACACGTCTCAGTTTCGAAACAAAGAATTTGGGATCGTGTACCAGTTTTAGGGTACTTGCGTCAATAGAACCTATCCGCTCAGTCGCCGAAGCAAGTACCCAAATCTCGAGCTGTCATGACGGTGTCGCAATCAAGCGGAACCAACTTTGTGCGGCGCGTACACTCTTCCAGGGGAACGTAGCTAATGGTCGGCGGATTGAGCGCAACCATGACGCTCTTCTTGCCCTCCGCCAATGCACGTATCGCAGCAGCACCGAAACGGAATGATAGCAATCGATCGCGTGAAGTCGGGGAACCACCGCGAAGCAGGTGCCCCAACACTACGGTGCGAATATCATTTTCGACCAGAGGACGCAAACCCGCAGCAACATACTCACCAATGCCCCCGAGTTTCTTAACACCGCCAGCGTCGTGATACATTTCAGCGCCGCCAATCGGCGCTGCCCCTTCGGCGACGGAGACAATGGTGAAATGTCGACGACGCGCATTTCGTTCTTTGACTTTCTCCGCGACCTTCCGCAAGTCGAAAGGAATCTCAGGAATCAAAATCACGTCTGCCGAACCCGCCAGACCTGCCTCGAGCGCGATCCAACCTGCGTGACGTCCCATCATCTCCACAATCATGACGCGGCGATGGCTGGCCGCCGTTGCATGCAAGCGACCGATGGCGTCGGTCGCGTAAGAAACCGCCGTATCGAAACCAAACGTGGCGACGGTACCTTCGAGGTCGTTATCAATCGTTTTCGGAACGCCAACAACAGTGATTCCGAGTTTTGCGACCTGGTTAGCGATTCCCATCGAACCATCACCACCGATCGCAACGAGCGCATCGATCCTGTGTTCCTTGAACCCGTCAATCAGCCGCGAAGAAATGTCTTCTCGAACGATCGTACCGTCGGGCTGTTCGACTTCATACGAAAACGGATTGCCACGATTAGTCGTACCGAGAATCGTGCCTCCGGTGTGTGCAATGCCTCGAACAATATCCGGCGTGAGCTCGAACATTCCTCCTTCAGGGAAATCTTCCGGATGCAGGATACCGTCAAAACCGCTGCGGATACCGACACATTCCCAACCGCGCTTTGTTGCAGCCAACGTGACGGCTCTGATGACTGCGTTGAGACCGGGAGCGTCGCCGCCGCCGGTGGTGATTGCGATTCGTTTGATGTTGCTCATTTGCATTTCGTATTGCATTTGGAAGGATTCAATAAATTTACCGAAACGTGCTATCAGCGAAAGAGTAGAGCCGGTTTCAAAACTGCCTTGTAAAAGTAGCTCGGTCTGTCCCAGACCAGGGAAACCAGGTTGCGCAAGTCTGGGACAGACTCGCCTACTGGTTTGAAACCACTCAAAGTGAATATCTCAATCGGCTCGCCCAAGACGGTTTGAAAGCACCTCACTTCGATTGCATTGGCGAGATCGGGTATGATGAGAAACTGAAGACTTCGTTTCTCTCACACGATGAATCATGACCAAAATACTCAAACTACTTTCTGTCGTCTTTCTTTGCGGTCCAGCGACAGGATTTTCCCAGACAGAGGCAGTCAATATCGAATCGAAAAATGGTCGAATCGAAGTTTCCGTTGGTGAAGACCTCTTCACGGCCTACAACTTCTTGGAAACTTCCAAGCCATATCTTTATCCCGTCCTCGGCCCCATGCAGATTCGAATGACGCGGGATTATCCCATGAAGGAAACAACCGGCGAGGCGGATGATCACCCTCATCACAAGTCGATATGGATCGGACATGAAGTCAATGGTGTCGATTTCTGGACATGCCAGAACGGATCAAAAATCGAAGTCGTGGGCCAACCCGTGATCGACACGAAAGCCAACAGCCTCGCCGCAAACAGCAATTGGATCGATGCCGATGGAAAAATCATTTGCAGCGATTCGACAAAGTGGACCTTTGGAATCGATGAGAAATTGCGTTGGATCGACTGCGTATTTTCGCTCGTAGCCAGTGAAGGCCCGCTCAGAATCAACGATACGAAGGAAGGTACCGTCGCTATTCGGACTCATTCCGACCTGCGTTTGAAACCAGATCCAAAACGTGGCGTCCAGAAAGTGTTCGGCAAGGCGACCAACAGCCGGGGAACGACGGGGCCGGCGATCTGGGGAAAATCTGCCTCATGGGTTTTGTATTCCGGCACGATCCAGTCACAGCCGGCCAGCATCTTGATGCTCGATCACCCGACGAACTTTCGGCATCCAACCACATGGCACGCCAGAGACTACGGGCTCGGCACTGCCAATCCGTTTGGGCTTCACGACTTTGAGAAAATGGCGGCCGGGGCAGGGGAGGTCACGCTCTCAAAGGGTCAGTCACTTACGTTGCACTATCGCTTCGTATTCTTTTCAGCGGAAATCGATTCCGATGACGCGGCGGAACATCACGCACAGTTTTCGCTGATCAATAGCGGTGGCGAATAAGTAAAAGGCCGATAAACTACCGAAATGAATGACCCACAGAAGCACTTTGGCGATCGCCTAACGCAAGCGATCAAATCGAAAAAAACACCACTCGTTGTTGGGCTCGATCCGCGATGGAACAACCTTCCGGACGAACTGAAATCGACTGGCAACAAGGCAGATGCTTTCGAGGCGTTTTGCAAGAGTATCATCGATGTCGTTGCGGACAAAGTTCCTGCCGTCAAACCACAATCTGCTTTTTTTGAACAACTTGGCCCTGCGGGAGTCGTCGCTCTTGGACGCGTTACGGATTACGCGAGGGCGAAAGGGATGTTGACGATCATGGACGCGAAACGAGGCGACATCGGTTCGACGGCAACGGCTTACGCACAAGCCTACCTCGACCGCAGCGATTCTGGGCCGTGGCGTTGTGATTCGCTAACGGTAAACCCGTATCTTGGCGACGATAGCCTGACGCCGTTTTGTGATGTGGCTGACGAACATGGAGCTGGAATCTTTGTGTTGGCAAAGACTTCCAATCCGGGCAGCAAAACGTTTCAGGAGAAATCAATCGAAGCTGAAAACAGCAAGCTCTACGAACTGGTCGCGGATCACCTTCAGTCGTTGGCGGCCAAGAACATCGGCGAGTCAGGCTACGGAAACGTTGGAGCTGTCGTTGGAGCGACGTGGCCCGAAGAACTGGTCGCGCTTCGCAAACGGATGCCTAACGTGATCTTTCTGATTCCTGGATTCGGCGCCCAAGGCGGATCTGCCGCCGACATCGCGGGCGGGCTCGACGAAAACGGCTTCGGTGGCGTAATCAATAGCTCTCGGGGAGTCATTTTCGCTTACGAACGACCTGAGTTTGAATCCATCGTGAATTGGCAGGACGCGGTGAGCCTTGCGGCCGACATGGCGATCGGACAGATCGCGGCGGAGTCACCGGCTGGGAAACTTAGGTAGCGATTCATCACTTGGGAGGTGCTGATTGACGCCGACCGTAAACCCTGCCACTCATAAAAACGCCACCATCTGGCACTGAAACAACCGTATTCACAGAAGTGGTCGCCAACACAGGAAGCTTAATCGTCACCGAGCCATCTGAATGGACAATCGGCTTTGAGCTCCAACTTGACGCAATCGAATCGAAGTCCACTTGCTTTACTCGATCACGAAGTGACTCGTAAGCAAAGATTGTCACGCAAGCCGTGACCATGATGATCAGCATTGTTTGAAATCGGACTCGAAGCATCCAGTTCTCCTTCGAAGATTGCGGCTTGACAGTCGAAATCTTATCGAGCTCAGCCCACAAAATCCATAGAGTTTTAGTCGACCTGCCGTTCGCTGGCACGTCCTGATTCACTCGCTTGCGATTTTAGATGTTGCATTAATACAAGCCCGTTTCGTAAGTTTTGAAGTTGCACTACTACAAGCCCGAAGCGCCAGCGAGTGAATAATT
>CAYGUE010000001.1:142548-143103 GCA_964352885.1 uncultured Pirellulaceae bacterium | reverse complement strand
AACTTGGTCAAAGCAATGGCGAATTAGCAACGCCGGGTGTGTCTGGCGGTTCTAGCTCGGAGACGATCCAAGATGCCGCTGCCAACGGGGAATCAGGAACTGCCGAGTCTAAATCACCAGAGCCAGAAAAATCCGACGATTTGAAATTTAAGTCAGGTGCAGATGATCAGGAGGACTCGTCGGCTTCGTAAGGCTACAATGATCGCCGGCATTAACCATCACTTCATCGGAGGGCCACGCGATCATGGTCAGTGCGGTCAACGCTTCGCAGGTTGAAAACAGTCGAAGATCGTCGGTGGAATAGCATGTTTTTTCGTCGGCTGCATCGCTGCGTTGACGGGTAACCGCTGTAGCAGCCACTACGGCGGCCACGTCATCGGTTTCTGCGGCACCGTGCGAGTTCTTGGAAGCTTTGTTCCGCGAGACCCAAACGCAGGCATCGCGCGAGTTACAGTTGGCCCTCGCCGCTGAATTCTGGACCAAGTTTGTCAAGCTTTATTGCCGGCATCATCCTGCACGCGTTGTCATTGTGGGCTCGAACCCGTCGATGTTGCA
>CAYGUE010000001.1:105667-142538 GCA_964352885.1 uncultured Pirellulaceae bacterium | reverse complement strand
GCTCGCCACCTGCAACAAGCGTTTCGAAGTGAACGGTCGTCATGACCCAGATTGCATGACTTGTGATGACCAGCATGACCGCCCTTGCTCTTCATCTCAATCTCTGTAACAAAACATCGTCAAAAGTTAAACGCAGTCACGGTAGACGAAGAGGAGCATTTTGAGTTGGACAAGATTCGCAATCCATACCGAGACAACGCCATTGCGATGTGGTGTCTCAAAGTAGTGCTGCTAGTCCGATTTCAATTTTTTCTTTGCGATATGTCAGGAGTCGGCGATTGAATCTATGCGACGGTTTTTCATGTGATGTCGCCGGTTACCGCTGTTTTTGCACTGTGCGTTGTCAATCAGAGACTACATAGTTTTGTTTTGCCATGCGACGAGAAAATCCTGTATCCTGTAGACTCGATTCCGATAAGTTTTTTGGGCTGTGCAAACTGACCTAATGACTCGCGATTTTGCCCATGGTCGTCACAATCAAGAAGTTGAAAACAAAAATTAATAAGCTTGACGAAACATCGAAGCAACTCGAATCAACCAAGCAACGTGTATTTCCACTACATGTAACTCCGTTTGAGCGTTACATGTTGATGGACGATCGACCCAAGTATCCAGCGACCTTCATAATACAATTTGAATTTTCTGGAAACTTGGATCGCAACGCGTTTCAGGCTGCGATCGACGAGGCGGTATTGCGGCATCCGCTTACAAGAGCCCTTATTCGACCGGCAAAACTGAACCGTGATTGCTGGGTCGATTCCGGTGGCGTGTCGCCGGTCGTAGATTTTGGCGGACTGGGTGAACCGCTTGAATTTCCTGGCCTCGGAATCGAGCAGATTGATTTACATCGCGAAACGGGATTGCGGATTTGGATTCGACACGACGATTCCACGGCAATCGTAACCGCTCAATTTCACCATGCCGTTTGCGATGGAATCGGAGCCTACTATTTCATAGGTGACGTCCTGTATAGCTATGCACGTCGTTTGGGTGCCGATGAACTCAAAGAAGCTGTTCCGTTGCCAGTTGCTCATTTGCGAAATCGAGGCAAGGCTTCCTACAATGCAAAACATTTTCTTACTGACAAAGGTCGTTATCAGTCTGAATGGACGCATGCCGCAAAATTTATGTTTGGACGCAACTTCGCAATTCGACCGAATCGGTCGCGGCAAAGAGATGCTACCTCGCTATGTCCTTTTCCTGGGATCGTTTCGTTTGAATTTGACAAGCACGATCACCGCCGCTTGCGTTTGGCGTCACAAAAATGCGGTCAGACAGTGAATGATCTGCTATTGGAAAAATTGTTTGTCACGCTGGACGATCGGAAGAAAGAGGATCGGAACTGGCGGGGTGGCGGCAAGGTTTGCGTGATGATGCCGTTGGATCTACGTGAACCGAGCGATGAGCAAATTTCAGCGTGCAACGTGGTTTCCTATGCTTTTATTCGTCGCGGCGGCAAACTGCTGGCGCAATCCGATCTGCTGAAGAAAAGTTTGGTCAATGAAACCCTGCTGTTGAAACACCAGCGGCACCGAACGCACTTCATGAATCTGGTTGTTGGGTCTCGAAAATACCCACGCATCCTCAAGGCTATTTTGTTCCGCAATCACTGTATGGCAACGGCCGTTTTGTCAAACACGGGTGATCCAACAAAACGATTTTTGGTTGATTTGCCACGCGAAAATGGACTCGTACGTTGTGGTAATCTGTTGCTGACTGATTTTATTGGCGTGCCGCCGATTCGGATCAAAACGGGGGCGACGATTTCTGTTTTCACATACCGTCGCGTTCTCAAAATATGTCTGCGCTGCGATCCGCACTTTTTTAATCTGGAGCAAACACAATTGCTTCTGAATCAGTACGTCGATCAACTCAAAAGCGTATTGGAATAGCTTGCGTCTGGGCTTTGGTTCAGCTTACGGAAGCCTTAACCTTCCTTTTTTGCAACGCAAACCAACAAAGTTTGAATCCGCTCTGAATAAAACATAGAGCGAGAGCTCGGTGTTAACTGTCGGTTTCCATAGGATGCGAACCGGTGATTCATTAACGAACCGGTTGACAACGGGGAACATCAATTTCGAGTTGGAGAATCAACCAGCCGATGGCACGTTCGAACCGTGCCATGGGATGATTTGATCCAAAGTTATTCGATCCAACCCAGCACGTCGCGGATGATACTCCAGCGGCGTTTTTTGGACTGCTTGTCTTGCCCCAGAATCCAGTAATCGTATAGCTGTTCGTAAGTGTCGTCTGATCGTTTCAATGTTAGCCAGTTCTGCAGGAACTGCTCAAATTTCAAATCGTGCGCGGTCAAGTAGTAGAGCGGCACACGAACTCGGCCGCTCAGCGGATTGGCAACCGTAAACTCTGGCTGCCGCAGTGTCCAAGCGGAACCCGACTCGGCGCTGATCACCAGCCCATTCGCCTCGACATACTTGCCCTCAAAATATTCTGTGGCCGAATCAAGCTCGATCAGTTCGACCTGTGGCAAGACCCGGGCAGCTCGTTCGGCGAAAAAACTTCCCCTGATCACGGCGAGCTTTAGATTGGGAATCGACAAAATCTGATCTCGCGTCTGGTATTTTTGCTTTTCATGATCCGGTACCACAATCGCCAGCGTGACGTCCATGTACGGATCGATCGAAGGCAGCACAGCCGCCTGTTTCACGGTGCCTTCCAACGCTGACATGGCAACATCGAAATGATCATCGCGAAGTTGCTGGTTGAGATTTTGCCGATCCATCAAAACAAACTCGATATTCACATGCAGGTCATCGGCCAGATAATACGCCATTTCAATATCGAACCCGATCAGGTCTTTGCTTGAGCTGTAATACGAGAATGGCATTTGCTGGGGATCCACGCCGATCCGGATTGACCCGTGTTTTACGATCCGCTGGATACGGGTCTGTCCCGTCGAGATGGGCATCGGGTTAGCCACGGATTCTTCTGCATCCAAGATTGTCGCGCTAACTGTTGACAGCGGACGTGATTGTGGAAACTCCATTTCACGCTCGGTCACCAATTTTTCCTTGGAATACAAATCCTTGAAATTAGCGTCCAGGTAACCTCGAATCGCGAATACGGAAAACAGCAATAGCAGCAACGTTGCAATCGTACCGAGCATCAGTTTTCGCCATTCCAGTTTTGCCGTTCCGCTGACAAAACAACTGACCAAAATTGTAAACGTTATCAGATGCATGGTTTTCATCAGGTCGCCGAACCGGGCAGCGATTACGCCGGAGGCGAGGAACAAATTGAAAATATCTCCGGGTAATTCAGCCAGGCTAAGCAATAACGGAATCGTGATCACCGGCTTGCCAAACGAACCAACTAGTCCAACGCCCATCAGGGCGGGGTAATGATCCAGATCTATCAAGTTGCCGTAAAACCAAGCAGCAAACGGAATGAATATCAGGCCGACGATTCTGCCCACATCCGGGAACGGATAGCCGAGCGGGACCAGGTAATCCGGATCATGAGCCTCGCCATCTTTGACCAGACCTTTCTCTTCCTGGAGGCGTTTCACCGCATCGATCACCATTGGCAACACAACGAAAGAATTGCCGATCACGAAAGCAGCGATCAACGGATCCCGTGACGCACTCACGACTTCGCGAAAAGTAAATGGAGTGACTGCGGCAACCAGCGACGGCAAGACAACCAATGTCAGAATGATCGCTGCAACGCCGTAGGTCAGCAGATAGCCTTGAATCAGACTGAATTGCTCAATATCGATCGTCCCGGTGGTGTAAGCGACGATCGCGAACAAGCCGACGGGAGTCAATTTGACGACCAGTTTGTTTAGTTTCGCCAGCGCGTCGACGATAACGTCCAAAGGCTCCAACAAGTTTGCCTTGTTTGGCAGGGTCATCAGCGCAACCCCAAGTCCAATTGAAAAAACAACAACGGCCGGGATCGAATTATTCGCAAGGGAACGAAAAGGATTGGAAGGGATGAACAGATCTAGCCAGTTATGGGTTGGCGGTTGCTCAGTGAAACTACTGCTGAAAAATGAACCGGTTTCCCAAGCCGGAAAGGCCTGCGTCATGATCGTCAAAGTAACCAGACCAATCACACATAACAGCAACAGGACTCCTGCCGAAATTCGCAGCAAACGCGCAGCTCCAACCACCGACAGTCGTCCCACATTGGCGATCAAGGATACCGCGACGTACGGCAACACAGCCATCTGAAGCAACCCAACATAGGCGTCACCAATCCACTTGATCCAATTCGTATATTCGCCAAAAAACAGACCGCACAAAGTTCCCAGCAACAGGGCGGCCACAATGACGGTCGAAAAACTTGGACCTTGGCGTTTTATTTGTAACTCAACCATATTTATCTTTGTTGAAGCTGTCTGAATCCAGTATGTCCGGATCAATGTGCTGCATTCCATCATACCGCGCTGAATGAAGATTATCCCTTCGCGACCGATAGCTGTCGGTAAATGCTACTCAGATTCGGCGTGCGATAGGCCTGCACGGTTGTTGCTCGTGATCTGTAAAAGGAATACCCAAACAGTGACCGTAGTCGCTTAAATCTGAGCTGAGTCGTGTGTTGACTTTGCGTCTCAGAAGATACTCTCTATAGTTTCTGATGAGATCAGAGACGCAAAAAAGACCATCTGATTTACGGGCGTCGCTAACGCGACTACCAACGCGATTGCCAGCGCGACTGCAAAGCGTATGGAACGGACGAAACATGGGGCTTCCTTGCCCGAGCGATTGAAACTTCGAAATTCCAATCTCTTACTCGCAAATAAGGCTTCTGTGTGTCAAGATGACAAGTTATCCGATGAAACGGAACTTGCGAATATTTAGTGCCATTCGGGCATGCCCTGTATTGGCAATCGTTTTCATCATAACCTCAAGGCAATGAGATGAATTCCTCGACCGAACAGAGAAGAAAAGAAAGAGCCGTGGCGCAATTGGGCCGCTTGCCTTGGACGAAGGGGATTTCGGAAGAGGCGATGGGCGAAATCATTGAAGCTTCTGAATTCATGGAAGTTGCCGAAGGGGAATTCATTCATCGGGTCGGCGAAACGCTGACGGCCGCCTACTTTGTGACCCAAGGGCGACTCTGGGCATCCGTCCATGACCTGTTTGGAAAACAAGTTCTCGAGCGCGCGATGGTGCGTGGCGATTGTTTCGGGTTGTTCGCCGTGGCCCAGCCCGAAGATTACCGGGTAGACGTTCGGGCAACGGAGCCCACCTCGGTGCTCAAGTTGAGTTTTGATGACCTCCTCCGGCTGACATCCAAATACCGTTCGTTTCAATTGAACGTTTACCGCTTGGCCAGTGATCTGGTTCGACAAATTGTGAATGTTGATCGGAAACGAGAGATGCCTTCGACCGTGGGTGTGATTCATCATTCCAACGCGTCGAGGCCGTTAACCCAAAAACTGGTCCACCGACTACGACAAATCGGAGAGACTCCGTGCGTTGTCAGTGACGATCCCGATTGGAAACCGATCGAAGGGGTTGCGTTTCGGTCACTGTTGGAAAATGGACAGCTCATTAATCAAGAAGAAGGGATGCGGCAACTGAAGGAGTGGTCTGACCTTGGCCGGATATTCGTCGACGCGTCTGCCGAACATACAATCGATGAATTGACGCGATTAATAAGTTTCGTCGAAACGGTTTTGTGGTGCGTTCGGCCCGAAGATGCCGACAGTGCCAGATCGATCTTGGCTCAACTACAGGGTCGGGTCGCTGGCTGGCGCGACAAGATTTGCTTGGTTTGGCTGTTGGGCGATCAATACGTCGCGCCATTGATGCCGGAAGTGACATCGTTGGTCGACCGCACATTCAAAATTTCTTTCTCGACGCCGCAGCCCAATCAGGGCAATCTGTTGCATGTTGGCTTGGAAAGGATCGTGCATCACTTGCGTGGGGTGAAGATTGGGATCGCACTGGGAGGTGGAGCCGCGCGTGGAATGGCACATTTGGGCGTCCTGAAAGTGCTTGAGCAAAATGGCATTCATATCGATATGATTGCCGGAACCAGTGCCGGTTCGATGACCGGGACTCTTTACTCATATGGCATGGAAGTCGATTACAACATCCAGTGCTATTGCAAAGATTTGCGATTGCCTTGGATTTTTCGTCATCTGCCAGGCGGTGGCTACTGGTACCTGTTGTACAAGTACCGACGCGGCCAGTTTGATCCGATGCTGAGAAAGTACCTGGGTAACGCGCGGCTGGAGCAGTTGCCACTTCCCACGTACACGGTAACCGTTGACCTGGTCAGCGGCCATCCGGTCGTTCGAGAAACAGGAGATGCGGTTCGCAGCATTACCGAAAGCATCAATGTGCCTGGCCTTGCCAGCCCGATCCTCGGTGAACGGGAGGCCCTCGTGGATGGTGGTTTGGTTAACAACGTCCCGGCAGACGTGCTGGTTGCCAAAGGTTGTAACTTCGTGATCGCGTCTACCGTCACTGCCAAGTTAGAACAGGTGTTTAGTGGAATCAGTATCGATGATGAGCCTGGTAAACGTCATAAAAAGCCTTCGACACTTCAAGTTTTAATGCGCGGCCAGATGGTCCAGAGTCGCAATATGAATTCCGTCGGTGTTCAACCCGCCGATTTCGTGATCGCGCCCGATGTGACGAAATTTGATGCAGCGGAATTCTGTCGGACCGATGAACTGTCCGCCGTGGGCGAACAAACGGCGTTGCAGGCGGTCGCGGCTATCAAACAGCTGTTGTCGAAGCTGGACAGCCAGCTGTTTCCGGTTACTTAGGAATCGTCACGAAAGAAAATCCGCATAAAATCGGCGCACAGTGGTTCTGCGTCGAGCATTATTATTGCCTCGACCATCACTTCTCATGGGGCATGCCCTAGATGGCTATTCGGCGGAAATTGAATCACAAATGGTTCGTTTTTTGAATCGCTTGGCGAATGCGATTGGTGGCAGTATGCAGCCGTCTCTTGTCCGTTTGCGCGTCGGCGGCTTTCCACTTCTTTTAAGTGCACAACTCACTCGAGCCTCCCACCCTACTTCTTCGAATGAGACATAAACCACTCATAAAGTTCTTCGTTGTCATAAGATTCTGTCCATGAATCGTGGCCGGCTTCGGGATAGACAGTAAACTTGACATCGACCCCGCGGTCTTTGAAACCTTTGACGATGTTTTCCGATTGTGACAGCGGAATAACTCGGTCTTTTGCGCCGTGAAAAACCCAAACCGGAACCTTTGAACCGATCTTTTCGGGTACTGCAGTTTCGTCTCCGCCTCCGCAAATTGGCGAAACCGCTGCGAATCGCTCGGGCGCGTGCGCCGCCAAAGCCCAACTTCCATAACCGCCCATGCTTAGCCCAGTCAAATAGACACGCGATTTGTCGACTTTGTATTTCGACTCAACCTCGTCCAACAATTTGGAAAGATCTTCAGGAAGCCAACGTTTGCCTGTTTTGCATTGAGGCGAAATCACAATGAACGGAAAGTCTTTTCCGACATCGACAAGTTTCGGAGGGCCATGTTTTTTGACGGCCGCGAGATTATCGCCTCGCTCCCCTGCCCCGTGTAGAAACAACATCAAAGGCCATTTATCTTTGGTGTCATAATCTTTGGGTTTGTAAGCCCAATACTCTGTGGTCAACTCGTCGCTAATTTTCACTGACTCTTCTGTTTGCCGCTCCTCAGCAATGGTTTCAGTAGGTGCCTTATTAACAGCCGAAAGTTCCTGAACCCAGATGTTTCGATAGCGGACTTCATTGCCGTGATTCTGCAAGAACACAAAACCAAGCTCGGCACCTTCTTTTTTTGGAGACGCGGTTGTGGCCGCTGGTAGATCAAGTTTCTCATGGATTAGCACGCCGTTATGCTCCACCGTCATCCAAGCATTTTTAACTTTCTTGTCGCCTTCAAATTTCGCGGCATGAAACTCGACATCATAAGTCTGCCACTGCATGGGTGGGTAACACATGTTTACGAGTGGCTTGGAAATGTTGTAGATGCCTCCGCATTCATTCCATTCACCCGTCAAACCAAACGAGTCGAGCATTTGCACTTCGTAACGACCTTGAAGATACAGACCGCTGTTACCTCTCGCTTGTCCCCGAGCGGTTGGCATATACGGCAAAAGAAATTCAAGGTGAATCCTGTGGTCAGCAAACTGCATCTTGGAAGCCGTTCCTTGCTTCAACAATCCGTCGTCCGTCATTTTTCCGGGTTTGCCGTCGAATTCCCACTGATCGGTATTTGAACCGTCGAACAACACGATCGAGCCCTCAGGTGGTTTTGCGCCCAGCGTCTTACTCTTGCGAACCACACGTTTAATTACGCCCAGTTCCGTTCCGTTTTCGTTCTCTGAAATCGTCGCGACACCATCTTTGACCGTCGCCGTTCCTTCAGAGGCTTCAAAGACGACAACGCCATCTTTGCTTGCCACTTCTTTAACGCGTTCTGGTCCTTCGCCGTTCCAACCATCCCCGGGCAATCCACCTGCATAGCCGACGCCAGTAAACTTACCTTTGCCAAGTGCGATGACTTGGAGCCCGAATCCCATTTCCTGATCACCGACACTAATTGTGCCCGCGTACTCGCCTTGAACTTTATAATCCGCGTCCGTCTCCTGCGGCGCCGCGATCAGCAAACTGCAATAGACAAGACAAGCTGCTGTCGCCGTTACGAAATAAAGAATTGGGGAATGGCATATTCGCGAAAGTATTTTTGTCACTTCTGTACCGATGTTAAACTTGAGTGGCCACGTGATCTGTTTCTTGCAATATTTTCGCTCATTGCAAACGCCACGTCAAACGTAAGCGATTGCCTGCCTGCGTGAGTCCAGTGCTGGCGGACTTCGGTGGAACGATTCCGCATAGGAGGAACACATGTCAAGTAATAGTAAACGTGAGCGTCGTACTTCTTCAGAAGAGTGCAGGCGTGACGCAGAGAATCAGATCGTGTTCCAAGGCTACTTGAGGTAGTGCTGTTCCTGGGTGCACGCGGTCGTTTGGTATAGGTTGAAAGTTTGTTCAATATGAATAGGCGTTTGATGACCGAGTGCTGAGTATTTCCTTTCGAGTTCGTCATCGGCTATGTAGCTTCTGATTTCTTTTAAGGTGTGATTGTATTCGGTAATTTCGAGTTCTGTCGACGATTGAAGTCAGTGAAATGTGGCTCACCGTACTGGCAAATGTCTCGCCTCCCAGTAGTATCAAGGCGACGCCGCGCGTGCCGACAGGGATGGACAGGTCTTGCAGCGGTCTTGCTGACCAGAATATTTCGTATTCTTTAAACACTATTCTTGTTTCGTGTGTCGTGACGTGGAAATACAGTTGCCGATTCAACCGGTGCCTGTGTTGTTTTGACTTATTCTTCAAAGTCTCTCGGAAATTCGGTGGGTGAGCGGAAACGCACGCTCCGCACGCTCCGCACGCTGCACCGAGAAGGCAGGCTCCAGATTGATTCTGATCACGGCACTTTGCTACGGCAATTTCAAAACGTTTGATCTGGTCAGTGACTGGCACACCGATTGCCACGGTCACGGGTATGAATGCCACGTTAGAACACTCGCATGCTCAAAAGTCCCTTGCGGAACGAGTCAACAGTCGAGCGCCCCATAGTTACCTTCGCGACTTTGTCTACGGAGCGATTGATGGACCTGTAACGACGTTTTCGGTCGTGTCGGGAGTCTCGGGAGTTGTTCTGAATCCAAAGAGCGTCATCGTACTTGGGCTTGCTAATCTGGTCGGCGACGGATTCAGCATGGCGGCTAGCAACTATCTGGGAACCAAAACGGAGCAGCAGGTTCGCGATAAAGCGAGGGCGATGGATCAGCGACACATCCGTATTACTCCCAAAGGCGAATCTGATGAAGTCAGACAAATTTACGCGGCAAAGGGATTTGAAGGGTCGGATCTTGAACGGGCAGTAGAGGTCGCTTCTTCCAAAGAATTGCGTTGGGTCGACACGATACTTGTCGATGAGCTTGGCATTTCACTTGAGGGCCCCTCCGCATTTATAGCTGCCGTGACGACGTTTATGGCGTTTTGTCTGGTTGGATTCGGCGCCGTTGCTGCTGGAATCGCTTACGCAGTCGGAACGTTGCTCAAAGGAATCGTTGGAACTTAATTCGCATTAATATGTCAAAGAGAAGGCAAAGATCATGACTGCAAAAATAATATTGGCTATCGGAGTGAGCACTCTTGGGATTCTTTCGGCTGCATTTTTTGGGCCTCAGGAACTTCAGGATACACAGAGAAGTTCGAATGTCTTCATGCAGCGGAAACTTGATTACACACGTGCCGTGGTTGATGGATTGGCGACCGAAAACTACGAGAAAATTAGTAAGGGGGCTCAGGATCTAATGCTTATGAGCCATGAAGCTGACTGGAAAGTAATCACTTCCCCTGAATACTTAAAGATGAGTAGCGAGTTTCGCACGACTGCCGAGCGCCTTCGAGATCAAGGCGATCAGAAAAACTTGGATGGCGCGACACTTGCATACTTTGAAGTAACTCTTAGTTGCATTCGATGCCACAAACAACTTCGCCAACAGTCCGGGCGAGCACTGCAAAAGTAGAAAACGACAATTCCAGTTCCAGTTCCAATTCCAGTTCCAATTTCGGGAGAAAGTCATGCCCAAACATAATCGAATCCTTTGTCCTGTTGACCTTTCAGAAAACAGCTTCGCTGCCATTGAACTTGCCACAACTCTCGCCAAAGAGCACGGAGCCAAGATCCATTTTTTTCATGTGTCTTCGCTATGGGAGCCAGGTAGTTCAAAGCGATTGCAAGAATATGCAACGAAAATCATTGAGGATGACAAAAAGAAACTTTATAGGATCCGCCCAACGGATTCATCGGTGGAATTCGAACACCAGTTCGTCCATGGGAACGCCGGGCCGGAATTGGTTAAAGCGACCAAGAAGGCAGATTTCGTCGTCATGAGCACTCATGGTCGCAGCGGTATTGCCCGACTCATCATGGGAAGTGTCGCGAACCATGTATTGCGGAACGCTCAGTGCTCTGTGATTCTGGTCAAAGGCAAAAAGATTGCGAAGGACGATTCTGAAACATCGACTCAAAGTGCTGAGAGCCAGATCTATGTTACGGAAGTCATGCATCAAGTCCCGCCAGTCCACACGTTCGAGACGATGGATTCGGTTCTCAAGGGGTTGAGCAAGGCACGAGAAACTGCTGCTCCAGTCGTCAATGGATCTGGTGAATGTATTGGGATTCTCACGACAACCGACATCGAGAAATTTAAATCGCTGCAGCAACGCTTTGACGAAAAAGACGAATCGGTCGTCGACGAAATATTTGAAGTAGACCAGTTCGGTTTACGTCGTACAAAAAACTACAACTTCGATCAAGTCGAACGCCACATGACGAAAGAGGTGGTTGGTCTCCAGGACACCGACTCCGTCCAAACAGCAATTGACCTGTTTGAGGCGAATCCGGACATTCATCACCTAGTCGTCTTGAACGAAGATAATTGTGCTTTGGGGGTTGTCGATGCCGCGGATGTCTCCGGAGCGAAAATCGCCAAGCAAGAGAACACTTCAACTTAAAATTATCGCCGATATCTTCCATCCTCAAAACTTTTTTCTAAAGAGCAATCATGAAAAAATACTTGCAAGGTAACGTAGTCGTTCCGTGGGATTTTTCACGCATGTCCAAATCTGCACTCGAAGCCACGCTTGACATGGTTGAGTCTGCAGATAAAATCGAGGTGATTCATGTGACGCCGTACCCTGCTTCGACCGAGTACGGCATGATCTGGGGAACCTTTACTGAAGTTGACATAGGGAAGAACCTCGAGGAATCATTTAGGAAGGAAATGGCGGAGGCTGGTATGAGTCCCGACATTAAGTTCACCGCCCTGTTCGGCGACCCCGGCAGCCGGATTGTCGAGTTCGCTAAATCGAAAGAGGCAAGCCTGATTGTCATTTCTTCTCATGGGCATACCGGGTTGTCACGAATATTCATGGGTTCCGTCGCCGAACGTGTCGTTAGACTTTCGCCGTGCCCCGTCCTTGTTCTTCGGGGCAACGAAGGGGAATAACATGCTCGATACAGAATCGAAACTCATCTCCGAGTTCCTGAAAGACCACCAGCAGTTTTCCCGATTACTTTTTGAAATCGAGAGGCTTCTTGGTGAAGGCCACGTCAAACTGGCACGAGAACGCGCGATTGAACTGGATCAGCTTGCGGGGCCGCATATCGCATACGAGGAAGCTGAGCTCTATCCTCGGTTGGCGAAACTTGGCGAGAGGAATGCGACGGAAGAAGCGTTGGTGGTTCAACACCACGACGCCGTCGATGCTCTCCGGATACTGCTGGCAAATGAACTGTTGACGGAGACTCAGTTCTCTCAAGCAATCGAAGGATTCAGGAGAGCATTGTTGCACGCCGAGCATTGTGGATCGCTCATCAGTTTGATGTCGCTGTTGGATGAAGCCGAGCAGTCCGAGTCGCTCAAAGCATTGGAGCGGTTTCGAGAGGAAGGAAGATTGTGGACTGAGCTGGAATAACAGTCCACGTGACGGCAACGAACTTTCGAAACACCAAACGCAAGGCCAATCCAATGTGTCGTTTGTATGGATTTCTTTCCAATGAACCAACCAAAGTTGATTGTAGTCTCGTGTTCGCGCAAAACGCGCTGCTCCTGCAGAGCCGCGCTGATGAAATAGGAAGGCAACATGCTGACGGCTGGGGAATCGCAACCTATCGCGATGGCAAGCCCACCATCGTCAAAAGCGCGGCAGCGGCTTTCAACGACGGCAGCTTCAGCAGCGAAGCCGAAAAACTCTATACGACCGCCGCCATCGCTCACGTTCGGAAAGCCACTGTCGGTCAAACTTCTGAATTTAATACACATCCATTCAGTTGCCGAAACTGGGTGTTTGCACACAACGGAACGGTGACCGGATTCAATCTCATTGAACATCAGTTGGTCGACGAAACTCTCCCCGAGTTTCAATCTGTTCGTGAGGGGACAACCGATAGCGAACAGTATTTTCTGTGGTTGCTCAGCTATCTGGCGAGACACGAACGATTGACCAACGATTGTAAAAGATTTTCTTCAGCGTCGACGGGAGAAATTGAAGTGCAAATCGCCCAGGCAGTCAAACAATTGGAAGATCGGTGCCTGACCGCTGAGACAGATAAAATACCGCGGTTGAACTTTCTTTTGACCAACGGAGTTACCTTGGTCGCCTGTCGTTGGAATAACAGCTTGTATACGATCGAACGCAAAGGTTTATACAATTGTGAGATATGCGGCATACCCCATATTCATCATCACGAAACCGTCAATCACAAGGCGGTTGCCTATGCTTCGGAACCCATTACGAGTGAAGCTTGGAGTGAAGTTCCCAACAAATCACTTTCCGTGAGAACGTTTCGCATTGCCGAACATACCATGGCCCTGTAACTACGCGATTGGCAGAAAACGGCGGAATGCCGATTTGCGGGACCCCACTTCAACCCGAGCAAGATGCAAAGTATGAAAACCGGAATTTTGGTCCATGGATGCAACCTCAACATCGAAAACTGGCGGCATGTTGCTTGGGGTGATCCACCGCATCAACTTGGTCGTATCCCACACGGTATTATGGTTGCCGGGCAAATGGACGCGGCTGTGATTGTTTTGGGCACCGGTGCTTCGTCAAAGGAATTCGAATTGGGTGAAAATCCCGCTCCGGGCGAGGAGCTTCTCGAAGCGGAATACTCATTGGAGTATCTTAAGCAGCACTTCGACAATTTGCAAAAATTCGAGGCGTTTTCAAGGCTTGCTATCGCACCCCAATATTCTTACTCGCCTGATCAAAGCGAGGAAGATTTTGAAGCCAAATGGCGTCGGTGGCGCGAAACAGTGCTTTCGCGCATCGTATTGGATGTGCGTTCGCAGAATACTTCTGAAGAGATCCAAGCAGCCGGTGAGATTTTTCTGGAATGGGAGGTTGAACGTGTGGTTCTTGTTTCAAGCCCGTCTCATATCGTGCGTTGTCTGCGTGACGCGACGTCCATTTTCTCAAAGCAGCCGGAATTTTCTCAACTGGCGATCAGCCTATTCGCCTCGCCTAGCGTTACCTGTTACGAAGGTTCTTCTCCGGGAGACGTGGTTGTCGTTGAGCCACCTCATCGCCCCGACCGCCACGTTGTCTCAACACACCGCCGTATCCAACGGATGTTGACTTTACAGAAACTTGATCACGAACAGCTCGTCGAATTCATTGAAGAATTTGACGACCTGTTACAACGGTACGAGCACAAGTATTTCAATCGTTGATTGAGTCGACCGGTCCTTTTCAGAGCCAACAACCTGAATCAAAGTTCGTAGGCAGCCTCGCGGATGTGCTGATGGCAATCGATACAGCTCGTTGACATCTGATAGTAGCGCAGCGCTACAGCCTCTAGGTTGCCGCTTTCAGCGGCTACACCTAGCCGTTTGATCGTCGTGTTGAAGTCTTCAGTCAACTTTCGATATTGATCGTTGTCGATAGCGACCCATTCTCCTCCTTCTGTGACTTTCTGAACTTTTTTAATTCCCGTTTTTATTTGTTTGAAATTGCCGGTAGTCAGGCCTTCTAAGATATTTTGCGAAAACATCAGTTTGGTGCGCATGAAGTCGCGGCGGGCGACTGCATTGTCATCAAAGGCTGGAATGACCATTCTGTCTTCGTTGCTGGGCTTCTGCTTTTCCTGCTCTTGATCTTGATCTTGATCTTGCAAAGCCAGAGCGGCTGATACGGCAATAGTGATCGTAATGAGTATGGATTTGGAAAATGACATTTCGTTTCCTGGGTTAGAACAGTTCTTCCGGTTTAGTGTTGAATCAACAGGGTTTCGCTTCGTTGGCAGCTCGGGAAGTTGCTTTACTTTTCGATCATAGAATCCGCGCGCCCGCTCAAAAAGTCGACAGGTATTTCCGACATGCCGGACTTCCTACGAACAAGCTGAGCCAAAAGGAGAGGGAGTTTTTGCATCAGTAGTTGTTTGACTTCCTCGCTGGAGCCTCCGATTGCAATAACCTCGGCAGCATTCTCTTTGATGCGTGCCGGATTGAACAAGATAAATTTGCCTCGGCCGGTCGCTGGCACATATAGCTCATCACCGATTTCGCGTTTCAATTCGGCAAACTCCATTTGGCAGAGTTCGCCAACCTCAATTTTTTGAATGCCAAACGTCCGGCCCTGTTTGGCAATTTCAAGACGGTTCATGAGCGTCATGGGAGCAGATGTTCCACCCCAGCGGGCGTTGCATTCAATGAACTCGATTCGGCAATCGTCCAACGAGTTTCCGACAAGAATCAGGTCGTAGGAACATCGACCAACGTAGCCCAGTTGCTGAAAAAGCGAAGCAATCAGAAAACTCCCATTGACCATTTCTTGTTCAATTTGAGCTGGCAACTCCGATGGAAAGCTTCCAACAAAGTTACCTTGCTCGCCAGAGACAGCCTGTACGAAGACGCCTTCGACCACAGGATCACCTTGTCCAACAGGCGGAATCCACATTTGAACCGACGGACTGTTAATGACATCTGTTTCCCAAACGTCAACCAGCAATCGGCCACCCTTTGGCCAATGATAGGCATCCAATAGGTTTTTTAGATCGTTGCGTATTTGTTTCAGGGAACGCCCACAGATGTTTTCTGATTTAAGCAGAAAGTTGCCATTTCCGCCCGTCCCATTGGGGAACTTTATGCCAAGCCGCGAATGGGTTGCTGCCAAACGCAATACAACTTTGGCGAGAGTCGCATAGTTGTATACGGCGGTTGTTTGGGGGACGGCGTTTTCGCCAAGCAGTCGATTGGCAACGGCGGAAAACTCGATCTTGTCGTTCGCCCATTTGGCCAGCGCCGGTGGTGGCCCAATGACCTTGACAGGCCTTCGAGTTGCTCCTTCGAGCAGTGCTGCCAACTCCCAAACTTGCAGCGTCGATATGTGCGGGTGGATGTATCGGAGTCCTTCGTGCCGTATGGCTTGTTCAAGATCGTGTCGAAGTCGGCGATCTTGCCAACATGCTAATGCGATTTCGTGTGGATCACTTTGAGGTGTAGCCGGACAAAGCCAACGGACTCGTCCGAGTTGCAACTGGTACTCGCAGTAGTCCGAAAATCCCCGCTCTACGTTTTTTGACTGAACAACATAGTCGCCGTTTACCGCGCGAAGTCTGGCTCGTTGCTGCAAAACATGAGAATTATCCTTAACGCCAATGATGGGAATTTCACTGAAGTCATCTATTTGAAGCGAACATGCATCTTCGATTGGTCCAGTAGTCATTTGTTCTTCAAATTCACAATTTGCTGGATCAAGCTCGGGACATTCTGCAATGATCTGCCTCGCAATTTGTTGAACTTGCTTCAGGCTGTTGCTTTCAACCATGGGATTAAAACGTGCGACGATTGGTAGATCCATGATTTTGCTCCTGATTTCGGGCGTATTGAATGAACTAAGTTTCCTGCGTGTCACGAGCTCTCGTCTGCTTTGTGACACGTTGCAGTTCGACAAACAGGTTCGCCGATGACAAAGCCGAGCAAGTCCAGCGATGAGATCATGCCGATGGGTTTTCCATTTTCATCGAGTACCAGAGCGTGATGCCGATGCGTTGCGCACATCGTTCGTGCGACTCGACTGAGAGGATCGTTAATGGCTGCCGGCTCAATTGCTTTCGTCATGTGAAAGGCGACTTCGTCGAAGTTGAGGCCTGGCCACCGCATATCAACATCTGACTTGTAGTTGGCAAGGTTGTAGGCAGTTCCATGAATCAGTTCATTCTCAAACTTCTGTCGAACGGTTTCATACTCAACCATGTCATGACTGGTGATGATTCCAACGCATTTGCCAGATCGATCAACGACAGGTGCGGCATGAATGTCCTGCTCATTGAAGATCGTTGCAACGACTTCCATTGCATCCGTTTCCAAAACGGTGATTAGCACTGTAGTCATGACTTCTTCGACGCGAGTCGTTCCAATGGCCTTCATGACGGATCCTCGAGAGCGTTAGGAGAGTAGTGCGACAAAGCAAACGACATGGGATAGGCAAACGAAGTGCCAACGCTAGGAATGAAGCGATTCGCGAGCACGAAACATCCACTTGGGCGATTGTGGCAAAACGGACTGTGCGATCTCGCTCAGTCTCGCAGCTTTTTGCCGCATTGAGCGGCGTATTGAAAATCAATGGACTTTGGCACAGCTGTTGCCAAGTAATCCTTCCACAACCGACGCTGCGATCTGAGTTGTCACGATCTTCATTGGGACGCATCACTGACCACCGAATCCAGATCAAAGCCGCATGCCCAGCTCAACGAAAGATGGAAGAAGAAACGAACTCCTCGCAAGTCAAAATAGACTCATGTTCGCCACAACTAATGGTGGCAAATGTTGAACAACCGTGCGAAGCGAATCGTTTAGTCGCCGTTTTCGTTGAGCTGTTTTTCTTTTGACCCTGAAGTGTTTCCAATGAACCTCGACACAACAACACGATTTGGCGGACTGTTACTGAGCTCTCCATTGATTGTCGGATCGTGCCCACTTACGGCGCAGGAAATCCAACGGATCTCAATGGTTAGCAATGGCGCCGGAGCGATCGTGCTGCCCTCTTTTTTTGAAGAGCAGTTCGTCGTCAAAAACAGAATGGTTGGCAGCCCATCAAAATATGATCTCAAATCCTATATTGCGATGGTTGAGTCAGCGGTGGCGCACACGACCATTCCAATCATCGCGAGTATTAGCGGTTGCTGCACTGCGGACTGGCAAAATGTCGCGAGCAAGATCGAATCGGCGGGAGCCAACGCCATAGAATTTAGCATCCGCGGATTGCCGGGCTCCAAAACGCAAGATTCTCGCACAATCGAAGACGAAATCGTGCATGGCGTCAAGAAGCTCAAATCTTCAATCGGAATTCCATTGGTCGTCAAACTGACGCGCAACTTCACTAGCATCAACGATCTCGCAAGCCGCTTACAGCCACACATCGACGGCTTGGTGTTGTATGGCCGATCTCCGGTGGTCGACATTGAACTTGATAGCCTCAAGCGATCTTTCAGATGGGACTTTACTGAGCCGGGTTCAATTGTTCGTTCACTCGAATCGATCATGAATTTGCACCGCCATCTGCCGGAAATTTCTGTTGCGGCCTGCGGAGGAATCGGATCATCTATCGACTTGATCAAAGTGCTATTGTCTGGAGCTGATGCCGCCATGGTTACGTCGGCTGTCTACCGCGACGGCGTCAACGTTGTTAACTCGATAATTCAGGGGCTGGTTCATTTCATGGAGTGTCACGACATGAAGTCCGTTGCAGAGCTTCAATTGGCAAAGCTTTGCAGCGCCAAACAGGATGATGCTCCTTGGAGCGCCGACTTGCTAAGCGAACCTTCGCGAACAACAGGCGAGGCGTCTCCCAAACCAGCTTTCGTTGGCGATCGCTATGGACATACGATTCCACCAGCAGAAGGAAGCTGACCCTGACGCGCCAACTTATCGAGCCCGTCATTTCAAATTGTCATCCGATTGACAGTCCGAGAAACTAACTTGGGGGTTAGCTTTATGATCGCGGCCTGATGATTTGGAGGCAACGAGTCACTGGCATTCTTGTCAATAAATGAAGCCATTGGATTCACGTGCTTTCCGTGAGGCGTTGTTTGTGATGCTCTCGCGTTGAAAATGGCCGTTTTTCGATGGCCCATTCTCATTGGCCAGCTTGAATGCTTTCTACGTCTGGCACATGATGGTCACTGGAATGAGTCCACCTGCTCCATGTTTCATCATTTTTTCTTTCCCCATGTTCTTTTTCATTGCGAGCGGCTGTTTGAGTCGAAAAGAGTTAAGCGAATGAGAGACCTGACCGGCAAGCCTGCAATCAATTTTGAATTATTGGATTCGAACGGAAAACTTCACCAATTAAGCGACGATATGGGAAGTTGGCTGCTGCTGGTCTTCCATCGTCACCTTGGCTGACCGCCATGCCGTGAACACCTGTCGCAGTTGCGGCAGCAGCGAGAGCAACTCGAGTTGCAAAACATTGCCGTCAAAGTCATCACGTTTGACACGGACTTCATGGCAATGGCCTATGTGAAAGCAACGAAACTCAAATGGCCATTGCTTTTGGATTCAGAGCAAAAACTGTACACCAGCTACGGCATGAGCCGTGGTAGCTGGTGGGATATCTACAACCCCGTTTCCGTCTGGAACTATCTCCAGCTTATCTTGAGAGGCAAACTGCCGGGAAAACCAGGACGCGACTGGCGACAACTCGGCGGGGACGTTCTGATTGATCCGGTCGGGATCGTTCGTCTGCACCACGTCAGTGACAATCCCCATGATCGCCCAAGCGTCGAAACGATCCTAGAAGCGGTAAGGTTCGTTGATCTTGAGTCGACAGAATAGCGGAGCGAGCGTTTACGCACGGATTTCTACAGCTTCGATTCTTGAAATAACTCACTGGCGACCGTCTTTTCAACTGGCGCACCGATTGCATTGGATCCTTTGATGGCCAACACGCAATTGGAAAGTCAATGAACTCGACCGCAACGATTAATCCTCAAACATCGGTTTTCCGCGCGGTCGAAATCGCGAAAGTCTACGAAATGGGAGAAATCAAGGTTCATGCTTTGCGTGGCGTAACCTTAGACCTGTATGAGCACGAGTTCATCGTTCTGCTTGGCGCTTCGGGAAGCGGCAAATCAACGTTGCTTAACATTCTTGGTGGGCTCGACGTGCCCACATCCGGTTCGGTCCACTACCTCGATCGTGAACTCACGGCCAGTAGTCCCTCCGAACTGACTCGATACCGTCGTGATCATGTTGGATTCGTTTTTCAGTTTTACAACCTGATTCCCAGCCTGAAGGCTCGTGAAAACGTTGAGTTGATTACCGAGATTGCAAAAGATCCGATGGATCCGCTTGATGCTCTCGACATGGTTCAACTGAAAGATCGGGCAAATCACTTTCCGGCTCAACTATCCGGTGGCGAGCAACAACGAGTCGCTATCGCGCGGGCAATTGCAAAAAGACCGGAAGTCCTGTTGTGCGATGAACCCACTGGAGCTCTGGATGTTGAAACTGGCATCGTGGTTCTCGAAGCGATCGCTCGGATCAACAAAGAGCTGGGAACCACAACAGCGGTCATCACACACAATGCGGCGATTGCGGATATGGCCGATCGAGTTGTTTCGCTTTCCAACGGACAAATTTCTGGTGTAAAAGTCAACGAAACCAAGATCACGGCAAGTCAGTTGGAGTGGTAGTGAACAAGCTCGACCGAAAACTGATTCGAGACTTGGGCCATATGAAAGGCCAAGTGCTCGCCATAGTGATGGTAATCGCCGCCGGCATCGCGGTCTTCACGATGGCCATGTGTGCCTATGCTTCGCTTAAGAATGGTCAGGAGGAATTCTATCGCGAGTTTCGGTTTGCTGACATTTTTTCCAACGCTCGCCGCTGCCCCAACGCGATGATTCCACGCATCGAGAACTTGCCGGGGGTTTCCACGGTTGAAACTCGCTTGGTGTACGAAGTTCTCCTTGACGTGCCGGGCATGGTCGAACCTGGCACTGCCAGGTTGATTTCATTTCCGGACTCTGGCGAAAACCGCTTGAATCGGGTCTACATTTCTCGCGGCCGTATGCTCGAACCTAACCGAAGGGGAGAAGTCGTCGTTTCCGAGATGTTTGCGGATGCACATGGCTTTGTACCTGGCGATCAAGTCGAAGCCATCATCAATGGGAAACTGCAAACGCTCAAGATTGTAGGTGTCGCACTTTCGCCCGAGTTCGTCATTCAGATTCAAGGCGGCAGCATGTTGCCGGACAAGAAGCGATATGGCATTTTCTGGATGAACGAAAATGAACTTGAGTCAGCATTTGATATGACTGGTGCTTTCAATAGCCTGTCGCTCAAGCTGGGCTATGGTTCGAACCCTCAAGAAGTGATTGCGCAACTTGATGACCTGCTGGAACCCTATGGCAGTGTTGGGGCTTATGATCGAAGCGAAAACGTCTCTCATCAGTTTGTCGAAGACGAATTGACTCAGTTGCGAACGATGGCCACGATCGCGCCTGCCATCTTTCTTTCTGTAGCAGCGTTCCTGTTGAATATTGTCGTTACCCGAATCATCACCAAGCAGCGTGAACAGATCGCAGCTCTCAAGGCGTTTGGCTATTCAAATTACGAAGTTGGATTCCACTATCTCAACTTTGTCATGATTGTCGCAATCGCAGGAATGCTCGTTGGAACGTTGTTTGGAATTTGGATGGCAACACGACTGACTGGGATGTACCAGGAGTTTTATAAGTTCCCGCTGTTGACCACAGAGGTCAATCGAACGGCAATCCTCTACGCATTGCTTCTGACGTCGGCTGTTGCGTTGCTGTCGACATGGCTGGCAGTAAGAAAAGCCATCTCACTTCCGCCCGCCGAAGCGATGCGTCCCGAGCCTCCGCCAGCGTTCCGCCCGACGATCATAGAAAAATTATTTCCCACGCATCATTTACCAGCGGCTTTGCGAATGGTGATTCGAAATGTTCAGAGAAAACCATTCAAATCGATGGCTTCCATCACTGGCATCGCAATGTCGGTTGCTGTGTTGATCGTCGGAGCATTTTCGCTGGATTCGCTCGACTATTTAATCGACTTTCAGTTCCGCAAAGCCCAAAGACAGGACCTGACGATTGGCTTTATCGAACCGGCAACCGCTTCCGTCGTCCATGAACTATCGAGCCTTGGCGGCGTGCGGGATAGCGAAACGATGCGAGCCGTTCCGTCGCGAATCCACTTCCAACAGCGAAATCGACGCATCGGAATTACAGGACTTGAGCCGAACGCCAATTTGTTTCGATTGCTTGATTCGAAGGAACAGGTCGTAGACATTCCTGATCACGGGATCATGCTCAATAGCAAACTCGCCGAAGTGCTTGGATGCAAAAAAGGAGATCACGTTTATGTCCAGATTCTCGAAGACGAACGCCCGACGGTTGAATTGGAGGTCACGGCAATCGTTGATGAGTTTGGTGGCATGAATGCCTATATGAAAAAGTCGCAAGTCCACGAGATGCTGAATGAATCAGCCGTGGCATCAGGTGCGTTCTTGAAAGTTGATGCCAATGAGCTTGAAAACGTTTATCAGGAGCTCAAGTCGCGACCCGGAATCGGAAGCGTTTCGATCAAGAACGCGGCGATTGTCAGCTTTATGGAGACGATCGCGGACAATATGCTGACGATGCGAGCATTCAACATCATGTTTGCGATCGTAATTGCGATTGGCGTTGTCTACAACAGCGCCCGTATTTCCCTTTCCGAGCAAAGTCGCGATCTTGCGACGATGCGAGTTATCGGGTTCACGCAAAATGAAATTTCTACAGTCCTGCTTGGGGAGATCGGCCTGCTGACCGTTCTGGCGATTCCAAGCGGTTGTGCAATTGGTTTCGGCTTGGCGTGGACGTTAATTCAAGGGCTGGCGACGGAGAACTATCGAATCCCATTGATTATTAATAACTCGACTTATGCATTTGCCTGTTCGATTGTGTTGGCTGCAACTTTCGCGTCCGGATTAATCGTGCAACGAAGGCTTAAGCATCTTGATTTGGTATCGGCGCTCAAAACGAGAGAGTAACGAACGGATACCCAACATACGACTTCACGTAGAGAAGAAGCCATGAAATTTTCAATACAGACTGTCATCTGGTCCTTCGTGCTAATCGCCTTGGTAATCGTCGGTGTCCTAGCGCTAATACCAAAGCCAGTGGAAGTCGAAACGGCATTCGCAATCAATGGCGATTTACGCATTACTGTTGAGGAAGACGGCAGGACTCGGATCCGGGAGAAGTACATTGTGTCCGCTCCAGTGGCCGGCCGGCTATCGCGAATCGAACTGAATCCTGGTGACGAGGTATGCGACGAAAGTAGTCTGATCGCGATCATATTGCCTGCCGATCCTGAGATCTTGGATGCTCGTTCAGAAGCGTTGGCTAAATCTCGGGTCGAGCAGGCAAAAGCAGCCAAAAACCGGACTGCTGCACTAGCTCAACAGATTCAAGTCAACTTTGAATTGAGCAAGATGAAGTACGCTCGGGCGAAGAGATTGATCGACTCCAATGTGATCTCACGCGATGAATTTGACACGGCACGAGCCGACTATCTCGTCAATTCACAAGCAATACGAACAAGCAAGTTCGACAAAGAAATCGCCAAGTATGAACTCGAGACGGCAAAGGCGGCGATGCTTCAGTATTCCGACGACCCTAACTCGAACACGAAGCCCTTTGAGATCTTCGCGCCGGTTTGCGGCAAGGTGCTTCGCGTGTTCCAGGAAAGTACAACCGTCTTGAACGTCGGTACACCACTCATTGAAATGGGTGACCCTCAGAACCTCGAAATGGAAATCGACGTGCTTTCAACCGATGCTGTAAGAATTAAGCCGGGCGCGGAACTGACGATCAACCACTGGGGAGGAGCCTCGCCGCTCAAGGGTACCGTTCGGGTGATAGAACCTGCAGCGTTTACCAAAGTGTCCTCACTGGGAGTCGAAGAACAACGTGTTAACGTCATCGCTGATTTCGAAGAAACGCCCGAGCGAATCGATCAACTTGGTGACGGCTACCGAGTCGAAGCAAAAATTACGGTCCTGCAACTAAACAACGTTTTACTCATTCCCAATAGCGCACTTTTTCGCAACCAGTTGGAATGGCATGTCTTCGCCATTGAGGAAGGCAGATCTGTCATGAAACGCGTGACGATCGGGGCGCAAAATAGTGCCAATACGCAAATCACTGGTGGTCTGAATCCGCAAGACGAAGTCGTTCTTTACCCGAGCGATACGGTTATTGATGGATCGAGAATAAAACGTGCAAACTAAGCACTTCTTCGTTCGCTGGGATTTGGCCTGATGCATCGAGAATCATATGTCAGAAATGCTTCAATCAAGAACTCGACACTTCAAAGCACCGGCGAAAGTTGTTGTTACGGGAGCGACTGGATTCGTGGGTCGACGGCTCGTAGCAGAACTGGTTGAACAGCATTGCAGCGTGATTGGCATCGATGTCAACAAATCAGATTCCGCTCTCAGGGAGATCGAGAATGTCCAGTTTGTTCAATGCGATCTGTTGACAGACAAATCAACATTCGAGTCCGCCATCGAAGGTGCTGAATTTGTCTTTCACCTTGCCGCGCTAACCCGTTCCGCTCGACCTTCAGACTTGGTTGCTATCAACACAGCGTCAACACAAAACGTAGCCAGTGCGTGCCTCGCCGCGCACACAGCGCCTACCCTCGTCTTCATTTCTTCGCTGGCGGCTTGCGGCCCAAACCAACCTGGAAAACCAATGGTGGAATCTGATTCGTGCCAGCCGCCATCGTTTTATGGCAAGTCAAAGCTCGCTTGCGAGACTCTCTTGCGAAAGAATTCAGGACAACTTGCAACCTCGATCATTCGTTCCCCGATCGTTCTGGGGCCAGGAGACCCTGCAGGACTTGCACTCTTCCGCATGATCAAGGACTGGGGACTCCATCTGGTTCCAGGCCGTCGAGATTTCGACTATTCGATAGTTTATGTGGATGATCTGGTCAACGCGATGCTCGCCGTCGCAACCAATGGCAAACGGATTTCAGAAAAGAATTCCGATCAAGGAGTTTTCTTTGCATCGACCGACGAAGTCTACTCATACGCCAACCTTGGTAAGGCGATTGGCAAGGCGATCGAGACAGACGTGAGAGTTATCCACGTTCCAGAACTGATTTTGAAAGCGACCGGCAAACTTAACGGTCTCATATCCCGCTTGACGGGTCGGTCCAGATTTCTGAACAGCGACAAACTGCTGGAAGCATTGGGCGGCAACTGGGTTTGCAGCAACGACAAGATCAAGGCAGAAACGGGATTCGAATGTCCGTTTTCGTTCCAAGATCGGTTGAATCAAACGGTTGAGTGGTATCGAAAGAATGGTTGGCTGAAAACACGTTGACAATTGTTCACTGACCGGTGGGGATGTTGGTTCGCAGTCATAACACAGTTGACCAGTCGTCAAATGTGGCGCGCGAATTCGCACATGACAACAATAGGAATTGCAGGCTAACAGGCGGTAGTTGCGGTCGGCATACTGTTTGCGATGTGGTTGAGCATGAACGAGAAAAAAGAAGCAAGGTTGAATCGGATCGCAAAAATCATCTTGCTGATTTTTGCGTTGGCTACTCCCCCCATGTTCTTTTCTGCTTACCGTGCGATCAAGGTTAGAAACAACAAGGTTGAAGACTGGTTGCCAGAAACGTATCGTGAGACAGATGAGCTAATCTGGTTTCGGAAACACTTTGTTGGCGATCAGTTCATCGTTGCCAGTTGGAAAGGATGCGAGCTGGGTGACAACCCGTTGCTTGTTGGTGGAGAAGAGGACGATCCGCGAATCGAGCGGCTAGCCAAATATCTGGTTCCGCCAAACAAGGCCTTCGCAGATGATGCAGGCCGAGGAAAAGTCGAAACCACTGACAACAGAAAGCAATATTTTACGTCCGTAACGACGGGGCGACGCGTCTTGAATCAACTGACTTCCGATGCGACAGACCTTTCTTATAGTCGGGCACTCAGCCGCCTGAAGGGATCTTTGATCGGCCCGGACGGCAAGCAGACTTGCCTGATTATTACGCTTTCGGACGACGCCGTCGTGGAGCTTCGGAAAGTAATTGGGCGCGGGATTAGCGGCTGGCTTCAGTTCGAGCATCAGGAGGGTGCTCTTCAGCAAGCAATGCGTGCCTGCGACATTGACCCAGAGCACGCCTATCTGGGAGGGCCGCCAGTCGATTCTGTCGCAATCGACGAAGAAGGAGAAAAGTCGCTGTATCGGCTGGCAACACTCGCCGCCTTGGTAGGGTTTGGACTTTCATGGATCTCGCTGCGAAGCATCAGGCTAACACTGGTTGTGTTCGCATGTGGAATCCTGAGTGCGATCGCCAGCCTCGCAGTCGTCTGGGTTAGCGGTGGAACAACTGACGCGTTCTTGCTTAGCATGCCCTCGCTGGTGTTCGTGTTGTCTGTTTCAGGCGCAGTTCACCTAATCAAGTATTATCGAGACGCCGTTCCGAAATTCGGTGTTGCAGGCGCGCCCGTGCGCGCGATCATCGAAGGTTGGAAGCCAACATTGCTATGTTCAGTTACAACGGCAATCGGATTGCTGGCACTTTGCACAAGCGATTTGGCACCGATCCGCAAGTTCGGAACATACTCATCAGCTGGCGTTTTCATCATGCTGTTGATGCTGTTCCTGTTTCTGCCAGCCGCTCTTCAAGTGTGGCCACCCAAGACTGAGGGTGAAAAATCAAAGCGAAGACACTTGCTACCCGACTGGTCGAAACGATACCCAGCAGGAATTCTCGACCACGTTTGGCAAACGCTTGGAGGCTGGATCATCAGTCATTATGTTGCTGTAACAGTCGCCTGCGGTCTCTTCATCGTGGTCCTCGGCGCGGGCATCTCGCAAGTGACCACGAATATCGACATCATGAACCTGTTCAACAATCAGGCTCGCGTTCGGCAAGACTATCGATGGCTCGAAGCCAATCTTGGTCGCCTAGTGCCCATTGAAGTTGTTGTGCGATTTGACGATCAGATGCAAGAGAACTGCGAGCGGTCGGAAGAATTTTCTGCACTCAATTTCGCCCGTTATTCGTTTGTCGAACGTGCTAAAACGATTGCTCAAATCCAGCTCGCTATTGATCAGGAGTTCGGCAAACGAGGCCAAGACATTATCGGCCGCCCGATGTCCGCGGTGACCTTTATGCCTCCGTTACCCAAATCGCGAGAAAACGTCCTTGAGGCAATGCAGATAAAGCTGTTTGATTCACGACTAAAGGAAAGTTTTCCGCAGTTGGCGGACGCAGGCTATCTTGCCAGGGAGGACGATGGAACGGAATTGTGGCGAATCAGCGTTCGCGTCGCTGCCTTCGCCAACGTTGACTATGCCGAGTTCACGGGACAACTAAAGGAAGTCGTTGCGCCGCTGGTGCAACGGCACAACGAACACTTTGCGAAGGAAATTGAAAAGATTGAAGAGTTTCCAGCAAGTGTTTCGGCTCGAGAGAATAACGGCAACTCGTCTCTGTCTGTCGTATATACCGGCGTGATTCCGATCATCTACAAAGCCCAGCGCGCGTTGCTAGAGAGCTTGATGCAATCTGCTTTCTGGTCGTTCATTACCATCACACCATTGTTGATTTTGGTTTCCCGTGGAATCGGTCGCGGACTGATTGCCATGATCCCCAACTGTTTGCCAGTGCTGGTCGTCTTTGGCGGCCTCGGTTGGCTGGATATTCCGGTCACGATCGGCTCGATGATGTCGGCCAGTATTGCATTGGGAGTCGCAGTCGATGACACGATTCACTATCTGGTTTGGTTTCGTGAAGAGCTGAAGACCAACTCCAATCGCCATCAGGCAAGCCTCGCAGCCTATCGACTTTGTGCGACGCCAACGCTTCAAGCTGCACTCATTAGTGGGTTGGGACTGGCCGTATTCGGATTAAGTAACTTCACGGCGACACGGCAGTTTGGACTGTTGATGTTGGTAATCTTGATTACTGGCGTCGTCGCGGAGCTAGTAATGCTTCCAGCGCTGTTGGCCGGACCACTTGGCAAGGCCTTCGAGCCAGGAAACTCAAAGAATACGACTGGCCAACGGAGCTTGGCCGATGGTCTCAAACTGACTTCGCCAGATGGAAAAAGATAATTTGCGACGGGAGAAAAAATCTCGACGTTCACATGATCCCACGGACTCGATTTCGCAACACGCGACGCCCCAGCGCCGTGGACGCAATCCAATCAACACCAAGAATAAAGCATCGACAATGAAGACCTTGATCGTCTACTTCTCAAAACATGGCCAAACAGAAGCCATCGCCAAACGAATCGCGGTTGTGATGGATACAACCGACCAGTCCGTCGAAATAGTCTCCGTTACGGAAGCGCATCGTATCGATTCGCTTGACGTGTACGATATCGTTATTTTGGGCAGCCCGATCTATTTAAAAAGACATTCCAAACGCTTAAAGCGGTTTGTCGGCCGGCATTTGGGATCACTACGAAAGAAACAAACTGCGTTCTTCTCTGTTAGCCTTTCGGCGGCCGGCGACGCGACTCAACGCAAAGATGCATTCGATTGTATGAACAGCTTTCTAGAGTCATGCAATTGGAGCCCGAGCACAACCGAGATCTTTGCCGGTGCGCTACCTTACAGCAAATACAACTGGCTGACGCGTTGGATTATGAAACGCATCGCGCGCAAAGCGGGCGGTGATATGGATACGTCACGCGACTATGAATTCACAAATTGGAACAAAGTCGAAACGTTCGCAAAACAGATTGAGAGATGCGGCAACTCAGCACATGAAGAATCAGCGTCCATTCGCATCGCGCAATGAGCTATATGTCGTGCACTACGCTCGCAACGGGAAGACGCGCTCGATCTTCATGGTTCTGAAAAGCCGTCACGCCATGCTTTGGATTACTTACAAGAGGCCATTTCTTTGTCAGCGCGGTAACGCGAATCGGGTCTTTCATTTCTTTTCCTGAAATACGCGACGGCCCAGAGTGTAGCAACTCGAAAGCTTAAAAGAACTGTCAAATCACAGTGTTCCTGTCGCAATGTTCGTACATAAAAACTCTCTATTTCATCGCGGCGAGTTACGCGCTATCAACTTTTAGCTGCGAGCCATTTCGTACGTCTGCCATTGCATACCAGAAGAGACTGTTTCCGGCCTCCATGTTTCGCTTTCGATCGACTTTGGTACAATATTTGCAGACGAATAGGTTTTAATTTATCAATGCGAACTTCATTCAAGGAAGCACGATGTCCAAAGAAAGAAAAGCTTTCCTCAGCGAACTTGTCAGTGACCTAAAACAACAACGAGATCAGTTGCGAGTGAAAATTCATTTGGGAAACGTTGAAGCCAAAGAGGAATTTTCGCAGCTTGAAGAACAGCTGTTTCAACTGAACCATCGGTTTGATCCGGTGAAAGATGCTGTCGAAGAAACTGCCGAGGATGTTTGGGAGTCGCTGAACTTGTTGGGCAGCGAAATCAAAGACGGATTCTTCCGCATTGGAAAGTCGCTTTTGTCCAATTCACCAAAGTCAAACTAGGCAAGGAAGACGTGCGGAAGCTCCTCGTCACTCAACGGATCGTGATTCTGTATCTGCTTTGTCAGTACATCGATATCCGCTTCTGACGGATCGTTTCTTCGCAACCGAAGCCGTCTACAAAGCTCTTCAAATGGCACATCGCAATCAATGATTCGATAGTCAACGTTTAGTTTGCCGGCCAAATCCTGAAATGGCTTTCGACGACCCTTCTTGAGAAACGTTGCGTCGATCACAACAGGAAAACCAGATACAATTGTCGCCGTTGAAAGTTCAAGCAACTTTGAATACACGCGGTCGCTCATCGCTTTGGAATACTTCGCATCCGTTCCGGATCCCCCGAACAGTCGATGGCGTTCAACATCGGAACGGATCCGTATTCCGCCTTCATGCGAGATCACATTCATCGCGACGGTTGATTTTCCGCTACCAGAGAACCCATGCGTGATTGATAGTTCTGGCTTCAACTGAAATGCGAATTGCTCCGCTGCCCGGATGAATTTGTCCCATGGCCCAGCGAATGGATCCGCAGGAAATTCAGGCGAAGCGTATTCTTGGCGTCGCTGCTCGGAATGGTTGCCCGGATTCAACCACGCGACTTTTGCTCGCACCATCGCACGATAAACAATGTAAAAACGCAAAACGTCCAAATCGACATAGTCGCCGGTTTGCTCGAGATATGAGTTTGCCAGCCGCCACGCCAAGTCGGCGCGGCCACGTGCCCAAAAGTCCATGATGGGAAATGCGATTTCACTCAAGATGTCGACGCATTGAAATGCTTGGTTGAACTCGATTCCATCGAATGCCAAAATCCGCCCGTCCAACTGGATAATGTTCTTTAGATGCAAATCACCATGGCAACGGCGGATTTTTCCGGTTCGCAATCGAGTTTTAAACTTGGCTTGTAATGACTGCGCGTGGGTGTGCGTCCACGATTCAAGTCGCTTGAGTCGTTCGAATCGTGGGTCGCCCGATAACAAATCAAGCAGTACGCCGAAGTTGTCGATCGCGTCGTTGGTGATTTGCCTTGGCTGCACGAAAGGTAGCGTGGGATCAACAGGATCCAGTGAGTCGTGAAAATCTGCAAGGTGCTTTCCAAATGTTTCGACCGCTTCGGTTGTTAGAACCGGATTGTCCAATCGCGTCGCAACAATCGCGTCTTGCGGAAACTGTTTCATCTTGACCGCGTAGTCGACAATAACTGCTTCCGGCAACGGATTGGAAGGGCTGTCGCGCTCGATATCGCCCATGCGATAGCCTTCAGCCGTTTTGGAAATGGGGATAACGCCCAGATAAAGTCCAGGAGCAAACCGCCGGTTCAGTTTGACTTCCAGCTCGCAAAAGTTCTTTCGTTTCTCAAGCGAGGTGTAGTCGACGAATCCTAGGTCGACCGGTTTCTTGATCTTGTAAGCAAACTTGCCAGTCAACACGATCCATGAGATGTGCGTCTCTATCAACTCAAGACGCTCAATCGCATGTGGGTAGACTTCAGGTGCCAGCAGGGATTCACCACAAAGGCCGTCGCCGAGAGATTCTGTTTGCACTTGACGGATAGTCATTTGGTCGTTCGTTGTTAAGTGAAGGGGTATTGGGAACTGCTGGACAGCAGGCATAAACGAAAAGTGGCAACTTCAGTGCCAGTTGAAACAAAGCGAAATAGGATAGGAGCCAACCAATCAAGGCTCTTTAAGCGCGCGGATTGGCACAGTGTCGAAGAATCACCGCGAAACATCGCCTGCGCTCGCAGTGGCATGGCGTTTGCATTTCGATTCTTTGAGTTCAGTTGTCGCTAGGTTAGGCGAACGGAGAACACTTTTGGACTGATAGCCATAAATAGACGTTACGCACAGATCAAGCCCCGAAAGCAATCGAGACACAATGAACACGGAAACCAAACTCAGAGTAAGCGACTTGATGACGGCCAATGTCCGGACTGTCGCCGAAAACGACATGCTGTATGACGCCATTCGCATGATGGAAGTCGAGTCCTTGTCCGCTTTGCCCGTTGTCGACTCAACAGGAAAACTCTGCGGAATACTTTCCAATTCCGATCTTCTGCAACTGGCATACAACCTTCAATGCGATGTCTCGACTCTGTCAGCGGTACCAGATCACATTCGAAAGATACTTACAGATGTTCTTGCCGATGACAATTGTGAAACGAAAGTCTGTGGTGCAATGACGCCAACTGTCGAGACAATTGGTCCGACCGAAACCATGGTTGACGCTGCCAAGTCACTAATCAATAAAAATGTCCACCACTTGCCAGTTGTCGACAGCAATGGAAAATCGATCGGAATCGTATCGACTCTGGATATCGTGCGCGGCGTTGCCTTTAAGTCAGACACGTGATCAAGTAGAAGCGATGTAGCGATTTGTCGGAGAATTCAACGGAGAGTAATTATGGAAACACTATTCGAAAAAATTGGCGGGACAGCGAGCATTGAGAAACTGGTCACTGCGTTTTACCAACGTGTGTTGAGCGATCCGTTGCTGTCTCCCTTCTTCGCGAAATCCAAAGTTGAAAAACTTGAAAAGATGCAAGTTACATTTTTCACAATTGCGCTGGGCGGGGGCGAACCGGAAAAAATGCCATCGCTTGCAGAAGTACATCGCGGCCGTGGAATTGAAATAAGGCACTTGAGTCGATTCACTGAAATTCTGGTCGAAACGCTAGAAGAAGTTGGCATTCCGGAAGACGATGCCAAGCTAGTCTACCAACGGATTTCAACTTACGCTAATGAAGTGCTTGGTGACAGTAACGTCGATGGATAGCCGAAACAGGAAGCCATAACCAATCAGTTTCCTTTGCAGGGGCACCGTCATGAGCCAGTCGCAAAGCAGATCTGACTTCGATCAATCATCCTGTCGAGCTTAGGAGTGATGACTTTTTTGAGAAGTTTGTTGGACGTAGCGACATTTTTGTCGTGGTAGATTTTTGGGCCCAGTGGTGTGGGTCATGTCTCACAATGGCAGTCGATAATACGAAAGCCGCAACCATTTTGGCCTCTGTTGTTGTGTTGGCAAAACTCGACATTCAGGAGTCTTCTCGTTCGTCTCAACCATTTAGTATTGTCGGCATTCCGTGCTTGATTGCGTTTCGTGGCGGCAATATCATCCGACGTGTTGAATGAGATATGATTCAAGAAGCCTCATGCTGCTCTTCGCAGGCGACACAAAATAGAGTGTACGGAATAGCATTTAGACGGGGAGCGAGAATATTCGTCTTGCAGCCTTGGCATACACCGTACGAACCACTGTCAATTCTTGACAATGCCAAGCTGACTTCGGCGAGCATATTCCCTTCATTTTGGCCAAGCAAAACATCGGTTTCAATTTCGTCGGCCAAGTAGCCTTCTCGACTATTGAGTATTGATTGATTGTTATCGATATCATTGGCAAGGTCTTTCACATCGCCACTCAATCGAAGCTGGAGTTGTTTGAGTTGGTCTTGATACTTGGCCAATCTTGCAGCATTCATTGTCATCTCCGTAAATTTAGTTGAAATTGACCGGTGATAACCGGTCGCTCACGATTCATTGCTTTCAATCCGTGGCCAGCGTTAAGTGCCACGTCCATGCGGAAACCTTGTCAGATTCCAATCATCGTGAGGAAATCTGTCATCTGTGTCAGGAATTCGGTAACGCGTGGATGACTGTTTTCAAACTGGACGATGCGATCGGTTAAATCACGATGACCCTCCGTTATCGTCTCGCCAGTATTCGTAGCATTCGCGTAATCGACCAAACTACTTGTGTCGGTCACTAATTGCCCCAAAGCATCAATGGTCTGATCGTCGATCTGCTCAGCGGAATTCAAGTCGTCGTTGATCCCCGACAGCTGCTCATGAAGTTCTCTCAATCGAATCAATAGTTGGTTGTTAGCCATGGGTCGTACTCCTTGATATTGCTGCAACTGAGATAAAGTACTTGCTGTATGACAGAGCGAAGGCCCAGGCAATTTCAGCGACATATGGTTTGGACGGATTATTCTGCCAGTTCGCTGGTTTTGGTTTTTAGCGAGTGTAAAGGCAATCGGAGGTCGATCAGACATTGTTCAAGCCAACAAAGCGTTGCACTACCAAGCTCGCTATTGCAAAGCACGTGCCGGAATGGGATTAGCCCGTTTTCAAGCAGTTCTTCTTGTTGACGTGAGCGAACAGGCACATGTGCGCGGTGCGATTGAGGCGGCAAAAATTAAAGTTTGGTGTCTACAAGGGAAATCTGCGGACACAAAATCGCAAGCGGATCGAGTGTTGCTGCCTTAGTTTAGCCAACCAATGGCCAACGCGTCATCGACACCAATCATTCCTTGGGCAGCTTTCGCCAGACCGTCGGCATGCAGGTCGTGAATCTTATTGGCTCGCAGGCAGTCGGCGATTTCGTCTTGCGTGCCTGACGATTGGATGACATTGCGAATGGGTTCTTCAATGGTGGCGATTTCAAAAACGCCAACTCTTCCTTTGTATCCGGTGCCGGAACAAGCTGCGCATCCAATTGGACCGTACACGGTATTTGGAATTTGCAAAAAGTGCTTTTCGTACGCTGCCTGTTGCTCAAATGATAATGCAATCTCATTTTTGCAGCCGTTGCATAGAATTCGAACAAGTCGTTGGTTTAAGATTCCTGCAAGGTTTGCAGCAATGGCACCATCCCCCAGCCCGAGATTACGAAGCGACGTAATCGATGAAGCGATATCACGCGTGTGCAATGTCGAGAAGACATACTTGCCGCTGCTGGCGGCACGCACCGCGATTTCCGCCGCCTCGCGATCGCGAATTTCGCCAATGAACAGGACATCTGGATCCATCCGTAGCAGTGTTCGTAACCCCGTGGACATGTCCAGTCCATGTTTCGGATCAACGCTTAGTTGGCGTACAAACGGAGCCATGAATTCGACTGGATCCTCGATCGAAACAATGTTTTGATCATGGCCACCAACCATCTCCAGCATCGAATATACAGTTGTCGTTTTTCCAGAACCTGTCGGTCCAGTGACAAGAATCAATCCTTCGCCTTTTCGCAACATGTTCTGCACCGACTCAAAAGCCGCAGAAGAAAGCCCCAGATCGGTGAGGGGACGAAATATCTGTAGTGGATCGAGTATCCGAAGGGCGACGGCTTGTCCTTCGGGTACCGGAATGGATGTCATGCGAACTTCAAGATCTCTCATGCTATTTGGAAGCTGAACACGTCCCTCGTGCGCATGAAACGGATCAGTCTGATCGATATTTGAAATGGTTTTGCACTGATTGATCAAGTGTTCTCCGACCGAACGATCGAGTTTACAGTACTCCCGCAAACGACCGTCGATACGTAGCCGGACGACATGTTGCGAATCGCCACAAGGGTCAATGTGGATATCGGTGGCGCGAAGTTTTTTCGCGCGCTTTATCAACTCGATAGACTGTGTATCTGGTTCAGCCTGAAACGAAATTGGCTCGAGTTGATCCAGCAATTCCTCGCCCTCAACAACAAACCAGACACCGTCTTCCCAATTGACCCATTGGCGATTCTCCAGTTCATCAAGCATTAGAATCGCTGTTGTCGAGGAAATCCGAAGCTCAGCAACCAGTGCTTTGAGCATCTGGGCGCGTCCTTTTTCCTCAGCGATCTGCAACCCGTCACCGACGATCGTCTCGATCACTTCGAACGCTTGCGAATGGGAAATATTTTCGGCATCATGAGGGCCAAGAACCGTCACTGGGCAAGGTGAATTCTTGAGCACATTTGCAGCGACACTTCCCATCGCCAAGTGTGCCAGCCCCGTCCGCCCGTGCGTTCCCATGACAATAATGTCGACATGGTTGTCTCGCGCGTATTTCGCAATCTCGATGCCAGCATTGCCTTCGATTACGGACTTCACAGTATCAAGCTCTAGTTCGCTGCGAGCATCAATAGCGTGGCCCAATCGCTCCAATGCCTTCGCACGTTCGCGCGAGTCATGTTTGTCTTTCGTGACATTCAATACGTGAAGTCGCGCACGGGATGATTTCGCCAATTCGCAAGCATAGTTGATTGCGCTGCTGCTATTGGAACTGAAGTCGGTTGGAACAAGAATGCTTTTTACGATTGCCATAACGATGCTTTCTCGGAATTGAGGTTCAGCCCTTCCATTGCAAGACGTGTACCAAATCTCATAGCCGAATATTCTGTCACAGTCTGGAGGCACCGCGCGCTCTCGTGCGCGCGGTTACGCACACCCATGCACTGTTTCTCAAACGTGGCTGGATTTTTCGAACCAATTTTCTAGGATGTTGTCACTGACAGATTGGAACTTCACGAAAAACCTTCAAAAACCACCCAGTAACCAAACAATAAAGCTCGTCGACAATCGAGTTCTGAGAAGGAAAACTCGGGAAAAATGTCGCAGCAAAGTTTGGCATCCGGATTGCAGAGCCACCGCTTGGCAACGCGATCACAACAATCATCCATCGTGCATCCTTTAAAAGACGACAGCGCAACCAATGAATGAACTCAATTCTGCGGAATCAACATCCAGCAAGAAGAACCAGTCCGAAACGCCGTTTCAGCTTGACTCATTCTCTTACGACGATGCAATCGTGCGAATGTTCACGTTGGCAACATTAGTATGGGGTTTGGTGGCAACTTTGGTGGGGATTATCGTTGCGGTTCTCTTGGTCATGCCGCAATGGACATTCATTGAATACATTTCGTTTGGTCGACTTCGACCGCTCCACACGAACGCTGCGATCTTTGCATTTGCTGGCAATGCAATCTTTGCGGCGGTCTACTACTCGACGCAGCGTCTCTGCAAGGCTCGCATGTGGAGTGATGGGTTAAGCAAGGCTCACTTTTGGGGTTGGCAATTGATTATCGTAGCGGCTGCGATCACGTTGCCGCTGGGGATTACTCAAAGTAAAGAATACGCGGAACTAGAATGGCCGATCGACATTGCAATCGCGATTGTTTGGGTTGGTTTCTTTGGGGTCAACTTTTTGATGACGCTGATCAAACGCCGTGAAAGGCACATGTATGTCGCACTTTGGTTCTACATTGCCACAATCGTGACGGTTGCGATTCTGCATGTCTTCAACAACCTTGTTGTCCCGTCGAGTCTGTTCAAAAGCGTGCCAATCTACGCTGGAGTACAAGACGCGATGATGCAGTGGTGGTACGGGCATAACGCGGTTGCGTTCTTCCTGACAACGCCATTTCTGGGGCTGATGTATTACTTCCTGCCCAAGGCTGCTGAGCGGCCCGTGTTTAGTTACAAACTTAGCATCATTCACTTTTGGTCACTGGTCTTCATCTACATTTGGGCCGGACCGCACCACTTGCATTACACTTCAATTGCCGCGTGGGCTTCGTCGCTTGGAATGGTTTTCTCCTTGATGCTTTGGATGCCCAGTTGGGGAGGGATGATCAATGGTCTGCTAACGCTCCGAGGTGCGTGGCATAAAGTCGCCTCCGATCCAGTGCTGAAGTTTTTCGTTGTCGGCATCACGTTCTATGGAATGGCAACTTTTGAAGGACCCCTGTTGTCCATCAAGGCGGTCAACGCGCTTTCGCACTACACGGACTGGACGATTGCTCACGTTCACTCCGGAGCACTAGGCTGGAACGGCTTCATGATATTCGGAATGATGTACTGGCTACTGCCAAGAATCTTTCAAACGAAACTTTGGAGCACGAAGCTTGCGACTTGGCACTTCTGGGTCGGTACGCTTGGGATCTTGCTTTACATCGTCCCAATTTATGTCGCTGGATTGACGCAAGGTTTGATGTGGCGAGCCATCGATCAGGAAACGGGGCAGCTGCTCTACCCAGACTTCA
>CAYGUE010000001.1:0-105657 GCA_964352885.1 uncultured Pirellulaceae bacterium | reverse complement strand
TTCACGCCCGAAGGTAACTTGGCATACCCCGATTTCGTTGAGACCGTCAATGCGATCGTGCCGATGTGGTGGACGCGTGTAGGTGGCGGAGTGCTTTACTTCGTCGGCATCTGCTTTATGGCGGTTAATTATTTCATGACGTGGCGGTTACGACCAGACGTTTACGCAGAGCCAATTATTCAAGCGGCTCCGCTTTCCAAGGTATATGAAGGTGACCCGCCTGTGCCGGAATCACGGCTTGAAGGTGTAACGGATTTCGCACACAAGCTTGACGTTTGGGAACAAGCTCGCTGGCATCGAATTTGGGAACGGCTACCTGTGACGTTCACTGTTTGGGTGACGATTGCTGTCGTTGTTGCGTCTGCACTCGAACTGGTTCCAACATTTTTGATTCGGTCCAACGTGCCGACGATTGCTTCAGTCAAGCCCTACACGCCGCTGGAACTGGCGGGTAGAGATATCTACGTATCGGAGGGTTGTTACAACTGCCATTCGCAACAGATTCGTCCGTTGTTTGCGGAGACCGAAAGGTACGGAGAGTATTCCAAAGCGGGCGAAGGCATCTACGACCGTCCTTTCCAGTGGGGTTCGCGACGAATCGGTCCAGATTTGGCTCGCGAAGGCGGCAAGCAATCTTACCTTTGGCACTACGAGCATTTTCGGGAGCCGTCTGCGATGGTTAAAGGCAGTGTCATGCCCGCTTATCCACACCTGATGAATAGCAAACTCAATTTCAAATTGATACCCGCGAGGGTTCAGGCTGCGGCTTGGCTGGGAGCTCCTTACGAGGATGAATTAAACGATTCGGTAGAAATGGCACAACAACAGGCTCGTCAGATCGCTTGGGAACTCGCCCAGCAGGGCGGACCCACCACGATGAAATCCAAATCAGGAGACCAAGTCGGTGTTGAAGAAACCAAGATTGTTGCTTTGATTGCGTATCTGGACCGAATTGGCACAGACCTGTATGCCACTGAGGAATCGGATGAAGCGGTGCCGGAACTTTCAGAGAAAGAACAGGCGCAGTTAAACAAGTATAAAGACATGCTGACGCACGAATCCATTATGGCAGCGGATGCGATTAAGGGTCGAGAGATATTCAACAAGACCTGCGGATCGTGCCATCAGTTGTTCGGCGAGGGTGGCGAGGTTGGTCCAAGCCTTACCGAAACCAGACGGTGGGATTTGGATTTTCTATTGACCAACTCAGTTGCACCAAGTCAGGTAGTCCTGGAAACCTATCAAACCGAGATTGTATTGACCATTGACGGCCAAATGTACACTGGCGTGATTGCAAAAGAAGACGACGAGATGCTCATATTGAAGACGGCAGATGAGCCGCGCGTTGAAATTCTGAAAGAGGACATCGAAGAGCGAAAGACGTCGGATTTGTCGTTGATGCCCACTGGACAACTGGATGAAATGGAACCGCAAGCCATTCGCGATCTAATGAAGTATTTGCAACTTCCCAAACCGTTGTCCGACAACTCAACTTCCTCCATCCCTCCAAACGAACCAAAGCAGTAATCATGATTAAGAAGCTGACCAGTTTCCTGGATTACGGCATATTCGCTGAGATTGCTGTGGCCATCTTTGCCGCCGTGTTCATTGCGATCGTCATCCGGACTTTGATAACCCGTACTGACATCACGACCCGCCAAGCGCGAATCGTACTTGACGAACTAAAGGAGAAATCTTCATGAGCACAGAAGCAGTAAGCAAATCGAGTTCTGTCGACTCGGCGTTGGATCCGAATGAAGAGATCCTGACTGATCACTCGTATGACGGGATTCAGGAATATGACAATCCGCTGCCAGGTTGGTGGAAGTTTCTATTTTGGTTTTTCTTTCTGATCGCTCCTCCGTATTACTTTTACATGCAATCCGATGTCGAAGGCCGTTCGATCCAGGATCGGTACAACAATCACATGGCGAGTGTCTTTGAAAAGCGGTTCTCGGAGATTGGGATACTGACTGCGGATCGCGAAACGATTCTTAAGTATATGAACGATGAACCGAAATGGCTGGCCGTTGGCAAAGTTGTTTATCAAACGAACTGTGTTAGTTGCCACGGTGCAAACGGCGGCGGCGTGGTTGGCCCAAACTTGACGGATGATTATTGGAAGAATGTTCGCAGTATCGAAAGCATCGCCAGCGTGATTGAAAACGGAGCCGCCAATGGCGCCATGCCAGCTTGGAAGAATCGCTTGAGCCATCCAAATCAGGTCGTCTTGACGGCTGCCTATGTGGCTTCGTTGCGGAAGAACCCTGTTAGCGGCAAAGCGCCTGAGGGCAATAAAATCCCCGCGTGGGATGAATAGGTAATCGCAATGAACGCTGGGAAAACAGATGTGAAAACTCCGAGCACCGCTGGTTCAGCAATCCTTGAGTCGGAAGCACATGTGCTCAGCACACTCGAGGCAGACGGTTCGCGGCGCTGGCTGAAACCGAAGTTGAGCAAAGGCAAATTGCTGCAACGTCGTCGCATTTTATCGTACATTCTGATTGCGATCTTTACCCTGCTGCCATTTATCAAGATTGGCGGCAAGCCATTCGTTTTGCTCGACATTGCGGCAAGGCGTTTCACGATTTTTGGATTCACCTTCTTGCCAACCGACACCGCTTTGCTGGCAATTTTCCTGGTGGGTATTCTTCTGGGCATTGTCTTGTTTACGGCTCTCTTTGGTCGCGTGTGGTGTGGCTGGGCTTGCCCACAAACAGTGTACATGGAGTTTCTGTTCCGGCCGGTGGAAAGATTCTTTGATGGAACAGTCGGTCGCGGCGGTCACAAAAAAAATGTTCCCGCGTGGAGGACAGCGGCCAAATACGTCGTCTACTTTTTGCTTTGCGTTTACCTCGCGAATACTTTTCTGGCCTACTTTATCGGCGTCGACCGACTCAGCCAGTGGGTTACTCAATCACCCCTGAAGCACCCTATTCCGTTTGCCGTAATGGCATTTGCGACGTTTGCGATGATGGTTGATTTTTGTTTCTTCCGGGAACAAATGTGTTTGATTGCCTGTCCCTACGGCCGATTTCAATCCGTCTTGCTAGATCAGAATTCGTTGATCGTTGCGTATGACAAAAACCGGGGTGAGCAGAGAGGAAAATTTCGCAAGACATCGCCAGCCATTAGTGATTTGCCCGTTCTCGGAGACTGCATTGATTGCGGGAATTGCGTGACGACTTGTCCGACGGGAATCGACATCCGTGAAGGCTTGCAAATGGAATGCGTCAATTGCACCCAGTGTATCGACGCTTGCAATAACGTGATGAATAAGATTGGCCGTGAACCCGACTTGATTCGCTACAGCTCTCAAGCAAGAGACGAAGGTCTGACATCCCAATTGCTGCGTGCACGAACTTTGATCTATCCGCTGCTGCTAGTTGGAATTGCGGCCGCCTTCATCGCCGTTTTCCTGTTAACGAAAACGTTCGACGCGATTGTTGTGCGAGAGCCCGGCAACCCGCACACGATCTCCGAAAACGGACTTGTGCGAAATGTCATGAAGCTGAAAATCACGAATCGAACCGACGAAGTGATGAGCTTTGATGCAACGGTTGATGCTCCAGCCTCGGCAACCATTGAGCTGAGAGAAGCAGTCATGGAGGTGGATCCCCGTCAGACAGAGACTTTTCACATCAGTTTGCTCGCTCCGCGCGAAGCGTTTGAAGTTGGTCGTGCAGACGCGCGCATTACGGTCGTCAATCAGGACAAGGTCAGCCGCACCATTCCCCTAAAAATGATCGGCCCCTATGACTGATCACTTCCATGCATCTGGCTCACACGATCGCAATCCAAAGAAGCAATGTTTTACATGAACACAGCCAAACAAAACAGAAATGAGAAAAGCTCGCTGCTAATGTGGACCGCTTTGATTTTGATGTTCTTCGTTATTCAAGCGATGCTTTGGACGTTCGCCATCTCATTCACGTTGCGAGATCCGTCGCATACCGTGGTTCCTGGTTACGACGAGCAGGCCTTGAATTGGGACATCGTCAAAAAACAACGCGACGCCAGCGAGTTGCTTGGCTGGAAAGCAGACTTCGAGATCGACTCGACAGGTGATATTCACGGCAATCGAACAGTCACGATCGGTTTGGAGGGTCGCGATGTCAAGCCAATTGAAAATGCAATCCTTTTGGTTGAGGCATTTCATGTGGGACGTGCTGCGGAAGTACAGCATCTTTCGATGAAGCCGGTTGGGCCAGGCGTCTATTCTGCCACGATGCAAGTTCGCAATAGCGGTCAGTGGCGGTTTTCCGGAACGGCCACAATTGATGAAAAACAGTTTCTGTTTGAAGAACAAATTAAAATTGAATCCAACAGGAACCTTTAACAATGGGTGTTCTTCTTGGAACCGTTTTCATTGCCAGCTTGCTCGGCAGTTTGCATTGCGTTGGCATGTGCGGTCCATTTGCATTGCTTGCCGGAGCCGATTCGGAACGTCGCAAATCAGCGATCCTGCCAGCCGTTGCCTACAATGGCGGACGACTGATTACGTACACAATCGTCGGATTTATTTTCGGTTCATTGGGATTTGCCCTGAATTCTGGAACATCCTTTAATGACTGGCAGCAAACAGCAACTTACGTGGCCGGCGGATTGATGATCGCCGTAGGACTTGTTGCATTGGCAAGACTCTGGGGCTTTCGAATCCAACTCCCTGGTGCCTTTGCACCGTTCCAGAGTATTCTGAAAAACGGATTCGCAAAGGCCAAAGCAATGCCGCCATTGCGACGCGCATTTGTCATTGGTGCCTTGACCACCCTGATGCCGTGCGGATGGCTCTACACTTTCGCAATCACGGCGGCTGGAACCGGTAGTCCTCTCTGGGGTTCCGTCGTAATGATTGTCTTCTGGACGGGTAATGTCCCGATCATGTCCGCGTTGATGTTGGGATTTGATCGCATCGGGAAATCAATTCAAAAGCATGTGCCGGTCGTGATGGCAGCGTTGGTGATCGGCATCGGTGTTTTCACGATCGCGTATCGAGCCCCTGTTGCGATTGGCAAAGGTACCACCGTCGTCACCGGCACGCGGCAATTGACGGAGCAAATCCACAACGTAGATCAGGAAACACTTCCCTGCTGCCAGGGAGAATTAAGTGATCGTTGATGGGTCAAACCGGGCAACCGAGTGCACCCACTGCGGTCTTCCCGTGCCAACAGGCTTGATCAATACAAACCGCAATGAACAATTCTGTTGCAGCGGCTGTGTTGGAGCCTATGATTTGATCCAGGGTAGCGGGCTTGAATCTTACTACCGCATGGTGGAACCAAGGGCAGCGAATCCTTCTACGTCGCGAAAGACTGAACTCAAAGGTCGTTTTAGCGAGTTTGATGAACCGATCTTTCAGGAAAAGTACGCTCAGCGGCTCAGTTCGTTGGAGTCCGAGATCGAGTTGGCGATTGAAGGGATGCATTGCGGCGCATGTGTTTGGCTCCTCGAAAAACTTCCGGTCATCCTTCCGGGAGTTCTGAGTGCGACAGTCAACTGGACGAAGCGGATGATTCGTGTCCGCTGGCGAACGTCGGAAGTTGAACTTTCCACAATCGTGAGGACTCTCAATCATCTTGGCTATTCGCCGTCTCCGTTGCATCGGAACAACGAACAAGATCGCCGAAAGCTTGAAAATAGAAAGCACTTGATCCAGATTGGAATTGCCGCTGCTTGCGCGGGCAACAACATGATCATCTCGTTGGCTCTCTATCTCGGAATGTTCTCGTATATGACAGCCGGGATGACCCAATTGCTGAGGGTCGCAAGCTGCACTGTGGGAATCGTTGCCATGCTTTGGCCGGGACGAATTTTCCTGCGAAGTGCGTGGGGAGCACTGCGAACCCGAACTCCGCATATGGATTTACCAATTGCTTTGGGTCTTTCGGTTGGAACACTGGCCGGATTGATCAACGTCATTCGCGGTGCTGGAGAGATCTATTTCGATTCGCTTTCGGTCCTGATTTTCTTGCTGTTGATCGGCCGTTGGATCCAGTTTCGCCAGCAAGCCATCGCCGCTGATTCGGTTGAGTTGCTTTATCGTTTGACGCCTCAGAAAACCAGAAAGTTGGTAGACGGCCAGCCAGTTGAAACATTGGTCGATCTTGTGGAACACGACGACCTCCTCCAAATTCGTGCGGGCGATCTGTATCCAGTGGACGGAAAAATTGTCGAGGGCAGCTCTCGTGTGGACGAGTCGATCTTGACGGGTGAATCGAATGCAATCGAGAAGAGCCTGGGCGATGGCGTTGCCGCGGGAACGATGAATATCAATTCGACCGTGGTGATGCGTGCGACTGCGATTGGTCGTGAAACCAGGCTTGGCCAAATTGTTGAATTGGTCGAGCAAGCTTCGATGGACAAACCAGAGATGGTTTTGTGGGCGAACAAGATCGGTGGCTACTTCGTGGCAACGGTCATCGTTTTGGCTCTTTTTACATTCGGCTGGTGGGTCACGGTTGACACCAACATTGCAGTCGACCGAACGATTGCGTTGTTGATCGTTGCTTGCCCGTGTGCGTTGGCGCTCGCAACACCGTTGGCCATTGCGGTGGCAATCGGTAGGTCTGCCAGACAAAAGATTATCGTCAAGGGAGGAGATGTCCTGCAGTCACTTCAACGGCCTGGGAAGATCTGGCTGGACAAGACTGGAACATTGACTGAAGGGGAACTGCAAGTCGTACGTTGGTATGGTGACACGAGTCGATTGGAGATGGTCGTTGCATTGGAAAAATTCTCTTCGCATCCAGTAGCAGGTGCGATCGTACGATTTAAGGAAACAACCAAAAATCAATCAGATGTTCGAGTATTTGGCCCGCTGACGTCAGATCTGAACTTCGAGGAACATTCAGGTCTGGGTGTCTGTGGGAGCTTGGGTGGTCACGAGGTAGCTGTTGGAAATGTGAAACTGATGGCAAAATTCGAAATTGCTCCTAAGCCTGTACAGATTCGAATTTCCGATCATATTGTTGAACAGGGATTTTCGCCTTGCTGGGTTGCGGTCGATAGAAAAGTCGTTGGATTGTTGGCGATTGGTGACTCAATCAGACCAGAGGCCAGCTCAGCGATTCAACAGCTGAAGAACAGAGGTTGGCAGGTCGGTATCCTGTCGGGTGATCATCAACAGGTCGTCGATCGGGTTGCACGAAGACTCGGTATTGATCCAGATCGTGCGATCGGTGGTGCGGATCCAGAATCGAAGTTGCAGACGATCGAACGTTCTTCGGCAAATGGCAACGTCGTTATGGTTGGCGATGGCGTCAACGATAGTGTTGCATTGGCGGCTGCGACTGTTGGTATCGCAGTCAAAAACGGTGCCGAAGCCAGCCTTGCGGCGGCCCCTGTTTACCTTGGCGAACCTGGGCTTAATCCGATTTTGAAACTGATGGCCATTAGCGAATCGACAATGCATACCATGCGAGTCAATCTGGGCATTTCCTTGACTTATAATCTAACATTCGCCGCTCTTGCTTTTCTGGGCTACATCACGCCTCTGACGGCGGCGATCCTGATGCCATTCAGCTCAATCACGGTTGTTGCCTTGTCGCTCGACACGGGTCGCGCCCCTAAGTTCAACAAGGCACAAGGCTAACCATGAGCGTCCTTTACATCGCCATCCCTGTCGCACTTGTTGTAGCTTCAATCGCCGTTGTCGCTTTCATCATCCAGGTTCGAAACGGGCAATACGATGATCTAGATACGCCGGCAAGGCGCATGCTGTATGACGAATCTGAATCAGATCCCAAGGAATAGATCATTCGCTAGCGGGATCTAGAAGACCCGCGAAGCAGTCCCAAAAACGGCAATTGCGAAGAACAATCCAGAGACTGCCGCTAGCCACATATTCCGATCATTTAGAGACCATATGAACAGGACAAGCATTCCCCCAAGCGAGGCCATATACAAGACAATTGCATTTCCGAATGAAGTAAGAAGCAATAGTACAGCAACGACAAGCAGCGCTAGTGTTTGGAAACTGTCACTGGTGTCGTTTATATCTGCCTTCATTTCGATCTCCTGATGTTTGGCAACGACGAGTCATCGACTCAGCCTCTCACTCATGAATGCGTTCCGGTGCTGGCATAGTTTCGAGTTGGGTCAACGATTCGTTGACCGCTCGTTTGATCTGCTGATGACGAATTCGCGAAGATCTTCGATGTCTGTCGATATCGTGCTTTACCGCGTGTTCCATTTTTTTAACCGCCTGCAGCACGCAATCGAAAGCTGATTCACCGTGCGATGATACGTAAATGTGGCCGCGAGGTTGCAGGTCGACTTCGATCCGGCAGACTCCATCAAAGACTGCGTTCGTCTTTGCTTTTTCGTCTTCCAGTCGCACGGTGACGGCGTCGACGCGGGCATCGATTCGGTCGAGTGCGAAGTGAACCTTGCGCTGAATGAACTTTCGGGCCATTGAGTCGTTTTTGATGTGTTTAGTTTTTATTTCGATCTTCATCTTTGTACTTTCTTTTTTAGAAATCCAAAGTGTCGGTGAAGGCACCCTTCCAATAGCTGCTTCGTCGCAATCGCTTATTTTCCTTTTTGGTGGACTTGGCGTCGGTCAGTTTTGCATTGCAGTTGTCGCAACGAGCGCTACTGCCGCAAGATTGTTTGAGTTTAGAGCCTTTTGTTTCGCCTTTCAGCTCGGTGCCCGACGTTGACTTGGCCCTCCGCGCAGGCTCCTTGTTCTTTTCGACATTTTTCCGTCTGGCTATCGTCGCGATGATCATGGAAGATCCTTTCGATTCCGAGTACGTTGACTGTCAACTCAACTTTTTGCAAAGCTTGTGCCAAATCAACTTTGGCAACGAAACCTGCAGGAATCGCATAGTTCCGTACGTCAGGGATTGCAACGCGCGCGAATTCGCTCGGACTTAGATGTGCGTTTGCTGAAATGCCCAATAGTATTTGCAGCTCATGGACGTTCGAATACCAACGTATTCAGCACCGCGACAGGTTTGCATGCGGTGGAGAATTGCAATGAGACTCATCGCTGAGCCAGCATGAATTTGCGGCATTCAATCGCGGCAAACACGATAAAGCTGGCGAACAAACAACTGCCGAATTCGACGATATCCAAGTTGGTTGTATGAAACGTCTGCTGCATGGGTGGCCAGTAGATGACGCAGATCTGCAGTACGAATGTTGAAGTGACGGCGAGCCAGAGCCAACGATTCTCGAAGAGGCGACGGGAGAACATGATTGTCATTTCACTGCGACATGCAAAAGCGTTGGCCATTTGCGTCATAGTCAAAACTGTGAAAATGATGGTGCGCCAATGATCGACTCCTTTTGCAGGACTCCAAAAGATGGCTGCGGTCCCTAGTGAAGCAGCACAGATCAATGCACCAATCCAAACCAAATCGACTAACAGACGCCGATTGAAGATCGGTTCGTCTAGCGGCAATGGCAGGCGTTTCATCGTGTCTCGCTCCGTTGGTTCTGCCGCGAGCGCCAAACCAGGGAGCCCGTCGGTAACCAGATTGACCCATAGTATTTGAAGTGGCATCAACGGTAGCGGCATCCCGAACAGGACTCCAATCACCATGACTAACACTTCGCCGATATTTCCTGACATCGCGTATTTGACGAACTTGCGAATGTTGTCATAGACCGTGCGTCCCTGCTCAACGGCAGCGACAATTGTGGAAAAGTTGTCGTCAAGCAAAACCATTTTGGCAGCTTGCCTTGATACGTCCGTGCCGGTGATCCCCATCGCGACACCCACGTTGGCCTGTTTTAATGCCGGCGCATCATTGACGCCATCGCCCGTCATCGCAACGACTTCGTTTTGTCTTTCGAGTGCTTCGACGATGTGAAGTTTGTCGGCCGGCGCGACTCGAGCGAATATGGAAACTTCTTTTACAGATCGGCTCAGCTGTTCAGCTGTCATTTGAGCGAGTTCTGCTCCAGTGGCGACTTTACTAGCGTTTGCGATGCCAATCTGTTCGGCAATGTTCAACGCGGTGAGCGGATGGTCTCCGGTGATCATGATCGGACGAATGCCGGCGGCGATGCACTTTTCGACGGCCGCTCGCGCCTCAGGACGTGGCGGATCGGTCATGCCAATCAGCCCGATAAATGTCATTTCCGCTTCGACCTGCTCGAGATTGGCCGGCAATTCGTTGCACAATGGCCTGAGTGCAACGGCCAACACACGGTTACCTGCGGACGCCAATTTGTCCTGCGAATTCCGGATTCTAATCAGGAGTTCATCCGTCAGAGGAGCCGGCTTACCATCAACAAATACCTGTGTCGACACTTTAAGCAGTTGATCGACCGCGCCTTTGCAGAATGCAAGTTGAGTAACATCGTCATTGAACAGTTGAAGTCTGTTCTGCTGTATGAGGTGAACGGTCGTCATCCTTTTCCGCTCGGAGCTGAAGGGGACTTCTGCGACGCGTGGCATTTGTTTAGAGAGTTGCGTCTGATCGAAGCCAAGTTTAGCGGCGACTTCGACCAACGCGACTTCGGTAGGTTCGCCGATAGCTTTCGGAGACGAGTCCGCGTGCGCGTTGGACTGCAGTTCGGCGTCGTTGCAAAGTGTCGCGGCAACCAACAAGGTTCGCAAGTCTTCAGATAATTGTTGCTCTTTGCCAACTTCGAAGCGGCGGTTGGCGACGTCAAGTGAAGTTACCGTCATTCTGTTCTGAGTAAGCGTTCCCGTTTTGTCACTGCAAATGACGGAAACGGATCCAAGCGTTTCCACAGCGGGAAGCTGGCGAATCAACGCGTTGCGATTGAACATTTTTCTGGCACCAAGGGCCAATGCCACCGTCGCAACAGCCGGCAATCCTTCAGGAACGATGGCCACTGCCAAACTGAGCGATGTCATCAACATCAGCTTTAGGGGCTGGCCGGAAATCATGCCCGCTGCAAAAACCAATCCAACGACGCCGACCGCAATCAGCGCAAGCGATCGGCTTAGTCGAGACAACTTGGTTTGCAATGGAGTCGGTTCTGGCTTGACTGACTGCAATGAACCGGCGACTTTGCCCAGCTCCCTTCGCATTCCCGTTTCTGTCACGATCGCCGTACCATGGCCTCGCAAGACCATCGTTCCAGCGAAGGTCATGTTGGTTTGATCGCCAATGGCGGGATGATCATCTGTCATGGCGTCGGTCGTCTTCTCGATCGGCAGTGATTCGCCCGTAAGTGTCGATTCATCGATCAACAGATTGCTCTCTTCAAGCAAGCGGCAGTCGGCTGGTACAAAATATCCTGCTTTGATGAATACGACGTCTCCGGGAACGACTTGCGATGCGGCGATTGCGGTTGGTTGGCCGCTTCGTTTCACCGTGACTTCGGGAACACAGAGCTTTTTCAACTCAGCCAGCGATTTCTCTGCCGAAAAGTCTTGCCAGAATCCCAGCATCGTGTTGAGTAGAATGATTGCGATGACCGCGATCGCGTCGGTAGCTTCGCCCAAGGCCAGTGAAACGACGGCAGCAAGAACGAGCAGTATGACAAGTGAACTTTGTAATTGAGCAACCAGAATTCGTGGCCAAGTTCGCTGCTCTTGGTCGGCGATCTGGTTTGCGCCGCAAGTATCAAGTCGCGCTTTGGCTTCCTGTTTGGAAAGCCCAGCTTTTGAACTGCCTAGACGCGCCACCGTTTCAGCAGAATCCAGCTGATGCCAAGACATCTGGATTTGTGCTGTATCTTGATCAGTGGCTGAAGACATTGGATGTTGTGTTTCCTGATTGAGAGCAGAGCCGATCTCCGGATTCACATTTAAAGCAAAGCACGTGCCGAAAGATACAGCGATTCCTTGACCGCTCCTTCGGCCAGATTCGGTTCGTCAGGATGGGCGACTTCGCACGCTGTGGGCAGCCTCAACTGCGTCCCAAGCCAGTGGGGATTGGGGGAGGTAGAACCTTTGGCGAAGCCGACGGTGCGTCGTCCAAACTTCGAGTCAACTCAATCGTGAATTGACTACCTACACCAAGCTCGCTTTCGACGAGCAACTTGCCCTTGTTCTTTTCGACGATTGTTCGAGTGATTGACAACCCAAGCCCCATTCCGCGGGCTTTTGTCGTAAAGAATGGTTCGAGGACTTGTAGAAGGTGTTCCGGAGAAATTCCAGTTCCGGTATCGGTGACGTGGAAAGTCACTGATGATGGACCGACGTCCGCGGTGATTGACAGTTGCCCGCCATTGGGCATCGCATCACGTGCATTCCGAACAAGGTTTTTGAAAGCGATCACAATCTGGCTTTCATCCACCAACACCTTGGGCAAATCATTGGGAAATTCAATCGCGGACGTGACACTGGTGGGTATGTCAACGGCGCTTAGTATGTTTTTGATTATAGGGCGAAGATCAACCGCATCTAAATTGGCCTCAGGAAGTTTTGCGACATCCGACAATGCCGTAACAACATTGTCGATCATTGAGACCTGGCGGTCGATTCTCTGCAGATGCTCGCGAACCTTCTCAGCGGATGCATTTTTGGCATTCAGAAGATAGTACGCCGATGTTTTGACGGCGTTAAGCGGGTTTCGAATCTCGTGAGCAATTCCGCCTGAGACTTTTCCAAGCGTCGCGAATTTCTCGTGGCGTACGAGTTCGGCCTGTGTGTCGCGAAGTTGTTCCGTCCGCTCTTTCACGCGGTCTTCCAGCTTCTCATTCATTTCCGCCAGCTCTCTTTCGGCGGCTTTCAGATCAGAAATATCACGAACAATGCCAGTGAAAATCCGTCGATTGCCTACGATGATCTCACTTACTGCGAGGTGCATGGGAAACGTTGTTCCATCTTTCCTTTGTCCAACGACTTCCCGGCCGATACCAATGATCTTGCGAACGCCACACTCTCGGTAGTTTTTCAAATAGCCATCGTGTTCTTCCCGGTACGGTGCGGGCATCAATAGCTTCACGTTTTTGCCGTTCAATTCGTTTGCCGAATAGCCGAAAACTTTCTCCGTTGCCGGATTGACGGTGTCGATGCAGCCCTTCTCGTCGATCGTGATGATGGCGTCTACCGCGTTGTTCAAGATGGCTTCGAGACGGGCTTCCCGTTCCGTAACGTCAGAAATGTCTCGCACGATGCCCGCGAACAGGGTTCGTCCATCGATTTCAATTTCGCTGACCGAAAGATGCATTGGAAACGTGGATCCGTCTTCACGTTTTCCAACGACTTCACGACCGCTGCCCACAATTTTGCGAACGCCGGAAGCCTTGTAATTCTCAAGGTAGCCGTCGTGCTCTTCATGATACGGACTGGGCATCAGTGTTTTTACGTTTTGCCCAATCAAGTCTGCAACCGCATAACCAAACAATGATTTGGTCGCCGGGTTGGCACCGACGATTCGTCCCATTTCGTCGATGGTGATGATGGCATCCACGGCGCTCTCAACAATCGCCGCCAATGCAGCGGATTGGAGGTTGTGTTCATTTGGGTCGCTCATGGATGGCTGTCGAAATTTGATTGGCTGAATGAATGGACGTGCGACAGCCGCAATCCCAGAATTCATCTCCAATTGTAACGCATCCCGATCGCCCCTCACATGAGGACCTCAGCCACCCGTTCAGAATGATCGGCAGTTAAAGTCATGCCGTTCGGAAATGGGCTTCGATAAATTCGAGAGCCTTGGCCGAATCGATTTCTCGAACGATGACCTCGACAGCCAAAGCGCCAGTGAATCCAGCTTGATGTTCGCCGCCAATCTCGGCTCTGATGCCATGATCGGACAACATGTTCTTGATTAGCTCGGCATTGACCGAATCGCGAACGGAGTAGACGGTCACCAAGCGCTCATCGGGTGATTTGATTTTGATGTTTTTCATTTTCCTGCCGGCGAATCGTTGGTTTCGTTAAAGTGAAATTGGTAGAGACAGTGATAGACTGCAATTTGGGTACCAAAGCAAATCATTGATCCGAAGTTCAACTGACGCTGGCTCTTGAACACCGAACCTCATGAGGCGCAGCTGTGCGTGCACAGAGCGAACCGTGCGGAATCGGGCTTAATGCAGAAAACGTATTGTTGCATTTCCGAAGATTGTCGAGCCAATTGACATCCAATCATTTCGGCATCGGTTTTGCTTTTCCAATTTTCATCAACATTTCATGCAAGGAGAAACGATGAGTACGGTCCTGATTGCTTGTGCTGCCTCGATGGCATTTTGCAGCCTCTACACTTTGATTCTTCCGACTTGGGATGCTTTCACTGCGAAGCGTCGCAAGGCTGAGCAAATTGATCGACGAACACAATCAGATGCGGTTCCTCGCCGGTCATCCTTAGGCAAGAACGATGCTCATTCTGCGGCCTAAAGTCATAACGTTCTACGACGATCAATCTACGGGAGGGCAATATGTCAAACACGAACGACCGGTGGGATTTTTACCGCGATGCAAAATTCAAGTGGCGTTGGCGTCGCATTGCCGTGAACGGACGAATCGTCGACGCCTCGACGCAGGGCTATAGCAGCCGAAGCGTCTGTATCGCCAATGCGCGCCGTTGCGGCTTCAATCAAAAGACGGCGTCAGTATAGGGCTCCCGATTTGGCTGCTGATTTTTACTGAAGTATTTTGCGTTCAATTAAAGCGACACTTCTATGCACGTGGAAACGAATCGTCGCAAAACAATCGATTCTGTTGTCTTCCGACATTGCAAAGCGTTATACTGATATCCAGTTTGATAAACGCAATTACAAAGTCTTGTCGGGGCAATCGTGTCTGAACAAGTGCATCGAATCCTGATTGTTGATGATGATCAGGATATTCGCGCCAATCTTTCTGACATCCTCAACGATCTCGGCTACCAAACCGATACCGCTGCCGATGGCGAGGCCGCGATTGTGAAAGTTGAACAGCTTTGTCCAAACTCAGAACATTGCCAGTACGATTTGTGTCTGCTTGACTTCAAGATGCCTGGCATGGATGGCGTAGAACTCTATGAGAAAATTCTGGAATACAATCCCAAGTTGCGAGCGATCATGATCACGGCTTACGCCGGTGATGATGGTGTGCAGCGAGCCGTGGACGCCGGGACATGGAAAGTCCTTCGGAAACCTGTCGACATTCAACAGCTGCTAGGCGTGATTGGCGAAGCGATGTCGGCACTGTAATGGCTTGATCTCAAGTACAAGATCGCGACTTCAAAAGCTTGCCATAGGCACACAATTCGAGCGAATTTGCTCGTCACTGCGATCAATCGCACGATTGAGATTTCGCATCACGGAAAACTCATCCAGAATCCGCGTGAATTTGCGCGGCTTTGGTTTGGCACATCGATTGCCGACAACAACAACCGTCAAAGCACCATCGCTTTGAAATGAAGTTACGCAGCCACCTAGGTCGAACGTGCACACAATCACTACCAATCTCTCGGCAGACCCAGCTCGGATTCGCTCACTCCATCGCGGTGCGGCAACGTCAATGGATGTTGTCCATGAAGTGATTGGACGCAATCGCGAAGTTGAGATACGGGCCGCCGCGATTGCAAACGATGATCCCCATTTGCACGGCCATTGCCGATCCGTCGAGTTTCGATGCGATGGCGATTATTTGCTGCTTCGCGGCTGCCTGCCGTCCTACTACCTGAAACAGGTGGCTCAGGAAGCAGTTCGGCGACTCGCTGGTTCCAGTGACCTTAAAATCGTTAATGAAATCGATGTCCAAAGTTTCAACAGCGATCTCGGTGACTTGGATTTGTCGAACCGTAGAAAACCACGCTAATTCTCATGTGGCTTCCTAAATACAGTTTTCAAAAATTGCCTTACTCCCCGGAGAATCAGAGATGAACAATACCGTTGCCAAACGTCACTCGAGCAACCTTGCTCGTTCGCCATTTCGCGGCTTTCTGTCACGTGGACTGTTCGATGATTTGTTCGATCAGTACGTGAAAGATTCCGATGGTGAACTGTCGCAGATGATGAATGTCTCAATGGACGTGGCTGAAACCGAACAGGCTTTTGAAGTTCAAGTCGACCTGCCAGGCCTCAGTCCAGATGACGTCGATATTTTGATTGACAACAACACGCTTACGATTCGTGGGCAGAGAAGCGAAGAAACCGAACAGCAGAACGAAGAAAAACAGTTCCATCGCGTTGAGCGATATCGGGGGAGTTTTTCTCGCAGCGTTGTACTTCCCAATTCGATCAACGAGGACGAGGCCGCCGCTGAGTTCAGAGACGGCGTATTAAAAATCGTGATTCCGAAGTCGGAAGAAGCCAAACCGAGAAAGATCAAGATTTCCAATTAGGCAGCTTTGATTGAACTGCCAATTTCGCAAGGCGGACATTGCGCGTTTTCGATCCTGCCGGCCAACAACCAAGGCTGGCAGGAATTGTTTATAGTGGATGCATCTGACCAAACTCGTCAATGACTTGAAATCAGCAACTTGTGCAGGAAGCGAAGCCATTTTCCTCGCATGCCCGACTATCGCAAATACGGCTGCCAAGTTCAATCAGCAACAAGCAGATCACCCATGCCTGAAAACTTTTCGATTTTGATCGTTGAAGATGACGATGACGCTCGCACCAACATGGAAGACGTTCTGTCACTAGACGGCTACAGGATTGCATCGGCATCTCATTGTCTGCCAGCGATTGATGCAGTCGAGTCAACGCATTTTGATACAGTGATCGTTGATTGGCGACTTCCCGACGGCAGCGGCGCCGACCTAATTCCTGTCATTAAGCGGGAACTTCCAAACGTAATGATCATTGTTGTGACTGGCTTGCGCGAGTTCGACACTGCCGTTAAAGCGCTAAGGGAAGGTGCCTATGACTTTCTGACAAAACCCATCAACCCGGACGCATTGCGAAGCTTACTCAGTCGTTTGGTAGAACGAAAAATGCATTTGGCGGAAATAGAATTGGCACAATCGAAACTGGTTGCCAATGAAAGACTGGCCGCAATTGGTGAAATGGTTTCCGGCCTCGCCCACGAAAGCCGAAACGCTTTCCAGCGAAGCCACGCCTGTTTGGCGGAACTTACGCTTGATCTGAAAAACATGCCTGACAGTCTCCAGCTTGTTCACCGCGTGCAGAAAGCACTTGATGACCTTAACTTTTTGCTAGAGGAAGTTCGTGTTTATTCGGCGCCAATCGTTCTCGAAAGACGTGAATGTAATTTGGAATCCTTGGTCCGTGAAACGTGGCAGGAAATTCTCGATGCAAAGCGATGGGACGTGATTCCAAACATGCAATTCAGCTTAGACAACCGCGCGCCCGAGCTGGTCTTTGCGGATTGTCATCGCTTGAGGCAAGTGATTCGAAATTTGCTGGAGAATGCAATTTTCGCGTGCGGTGGCTCTGGTGAGATCCAAGTCGACTTGAAATCAGAACCGAAATCAGATCCGAACTCGGGGCCGACCAACTTCATAATCTGCGTGTCCGACAGTGGCGACGGAGTTCCTGCGGAAAACCGCGAAGAAATCTTCGCGCCTTTTTTCACCACGAAAACCAAGGGGACGGGACTTGGGTTAGCGATCAGTCGGCGAATTGTTGAATCGCACCATGGAAGTCTGTCCGTGACCGAATCAGATTCTGGTGGAGCTAAATTTGTTCTGAGGATCCCAATGGCGGTCGTAAAGAAAAGAAAACGCCAATAATTATTAGCGATTTCTCCGACTGAGCGATTCCGCTCACGCGCGCGAATCCGCTCGGGCGTTTTCATTGATGGACTGTGATGACTAGCAATTTCTTTTGCAGGTTATGGCTCCCGATTCGAAGTATCTTTCAACTTCCCTGAATGGCACAGCGGTTGCGTGAGATGCTCCCAACGAGCCTGTCCGGGAGCCACCTATGAAGATCAAACGCATTCTTTGCCCAGTTGACTTTTCTGAGTTCAACGAGAGTGCCAACGAGTACGCAACGATGTTAGCCAGATCGGCCGGCGCACGAATTATCTACTTTCACGCATGTCTTCCCGATGTTCTGTCGGGAAACCCGGAACTGGTTGATGCAAAGCAGAAAGAGAAACAGCAACTGGAAGAAATGGAAGTCGCTTATTCGCCAACGGCTAGAGGGATTGAAGCCTCGTACGTTGTTGAATTTGGAACTCCAGCGGATTGTATCGTCAACTACGCAAATGAGTACGACATCGATATGGTTGTGATTGGCACACACGGGCGAACCGGATTGAGACGTGTGCTAATGGGTAGCGTTGCTGAAACGGTTGTCCGTCAAGCTGAATGCCCAGTGCTTGCGATCAAGACCGCAGCCAGCATATTGCAAGAGGGTTAGGCGGTGACGCCAGAAAACAGTCCATCTCAATCAAAGACAGTCGAATGAAAAATAAGAAAATACTTTGTCCAATCGACTTCTCTTGCATGAGCGATATTTCGAGTGAGCTTGCATCTATGTTTGCCAACGCATCTGGAGCAGAGATCATCTATCTACATGTCGCAGCCCAAGGTGACTTGAACAGTGACTACGGCTACGATTCGGAGCGAGCCGCAGAGCAGGCTCTTTCTCGGTTGGTCTCGATTGAACCGACAATCAGTGGCATTGGCTTTAGTCACGATGTGAAAGTCTCCGACATGACCGCAGACACCATTCTTGAGTATGCCAACGATTACGATGTGGGTTTGATCGTAATTCCAACGCACCGGGACAGTAGGCTGTCTGGAATGTTTGTTGGTAGCGTCTCCCAGACGGTGCTTCGAAACGCCAGCTGTGCCGTAGCGATCGTTCGGCCCGAAAGTCGATTCTTCGAGGAGGAAGGAATTTCCAAACATTCTGTTGAAGCGGTACTGAAATCTGAGATGAAAGAGGGTTTGCGATGAACAAACACGGGGTTATTTGTGCGGTAGATGTCAACGCTTACGATCAAGACGTGATCGACTTAGCTGCCGACATGGCCAAACAGTTTGGCGTGAATCTAGACCTCATTCATATTACTTTGGTTCCGAATACAGCGAACAAGAGTGTTTACGCTTACATTGGAGAATCGAGTGTCTATGGCAAAGAACACCGTTTGCTGAAAGCGATCACAACGAACACTGAAGGGGTTTCGTTAAACTTTCATCACCTTTCAGGTATCCCGTCAGAGGAAGTCTTGAATTTTGCGGAACAATATCAACCACGACTGCTGATTTTAGGAACTCATGGTCGACATGGGCTGGCAAGGATCTTTGGAAGTGTCGCCAGCGAGATACTTCGGAAAGCCAGTTGTCCGGTTATGGTTCTTCGACAACGTCAGAACAACGAAAGCCATGCTGAGACAACGTCTGTTTCGCAAGCCGAATCGGCATCTCGCGCCTCCTAACCTGTTTAAAAGAATTGAACAGACGCCCTGCTCCCATGAATACGTATAAAGATCGGTCGAACCAAATGTCAGAATCCAACACTTTAGATATTGAGCAGATCGACATCGACCTGTTATTGGTGGATGACGAAACAGACTTTCGCGAATCTGCGTGTCGCTACTTGAGGCGAATTGGCTTTCGAGTTGACGAAGCCGAAGATGGTGAAGAGGCCGTCAACATCACGGTCAACAAGAAATTCGATGTCGTTGTTCTTGATATTCATATGCCTGGCATGTCAGGAATAGAAGTCCTTAAGAATTTGATGCAACGCGATTCGCCTCCCAAGGTTATCATGCTTACCGGCGGCGGAACGATCGAAAACGCGGTCGAGTCCATCCAACTTGGCGCTTACGATTTTCTAACCAAACCCACAAAGCTGGATGACCTAGCCCGATTGGTGAGACGCGCCTGTGAAACACATGGTCTGGAAAAAGAAAACCGTCAACTGAAGGAAGTGATAAAACGTCAATCGCCAGCGACGGAAATGATTGGCGATTCACGAGAAATGCTGGAAGTATCGCGTCTAATCCAACGAACGGCCGCATCCGACAAGCCCGTTCTGATTCAAGGTGAAACCGGAACTGGAAAGGAACTTGTCTCACGGGCGATTCACAAATCAAGTCCGCTCGCAGACATGCCGCTTGTGGTCGTAAACTGTGCCGCATTGCCGGACCAGCTTCTTGAGAGCGAACTCTTTGGTCATGAAAAGGGATCATTCACCGGCGCGGTGGCTGCCAAACCAGGCTTGTTCGAGATTGCCGATGGAGGAACGCTTTTTATCGATGAATTTGGAGAAATGAGTGGCGATTTACAGGCCAAGTTGCTCCGTGTTCTCGAAGACGGATCAATGCGGCGAGTCGGATCGGTTAAAGAACGCAAAGTCAAAGTACGTGTTATCGCTGCGACGAACCGCAATCTTGAACAGGAGGTCAAAGACAAAAACTTCCGCGAAGACTTGTACTATCGCATTAACGTGCTGGGCATCGAAATTCCACCGCTTCGGCATCGAACAGGCGACATTGAATTGCTTGCCAGGATGTTTGCGGGGGAAGACTGGTCTATCGATCAGAATGTAATGGATCGCATGAACAGCTACAGTTGGCCCGGGAATGTTCGGCAGTTGCAGAACGCGATTGAACGTGCGAAAGTTCTGGCCGAGTCAGATCGGATCGAATTGAAAAATCTTCCAGCCGCGATTGTCGAAGCCGTGGAGGCTCCCGTTGCGTCAGCAATTGGCAACGGCGCTATCGATTTGGACACGCTCAATAGGTTGCACGTCTTGCAAACCTATGAACGATGTGGAAAGAATAAAACCAAAGCGGCACAGTCGCTTGGCATCAATCGTCGATCGTTATACCGACTGCTTGAGAAGTTCGAAATTACATGAATTTTCGCCGTTGGCACGCCATCTGCTTCGTCAGTTGCTGTTCACCTTGCGACGACCGGAGACTCAAAGATGAAGAAGCCATTCGGGAAAATCATGCTAGTAACGAACGAGCCCTCGTGTACCGCTGGAGCCGAACAAACGGCAATCAACCTCGCGAAAGCCAACAACGCAAAGGTCCTACTGGTTGACTCGATTAAGACTCCCTTCCACGCACCTCGATTCCCGAGTTTATCGACTGAACTTATGTACGAGAGTGCATTGGGTGCAAAGAAGGCCTACCTTGAAAAGGTAAAGGCCAAATTTTCTGATGCGAAGATTGAAACAACGTGCAAAGTACTCGTTAGCCCTCGCACATCGACTGAGCTAATTAACACAGCAATGAAGGAAGAGGCTGGACTGGTGATTCGATACATGAAAGGACGGTCAAGCCGCGCCGCTGGCCGGTATGGAGAAACGGCGGAGAACCTTATGCGAGCTTGTCCCGTTCCAGTACTACTCACCGAAAAAGAGATTTTGGATCCGAAAGTCGTCGCTTGCATCAATCTAGAACACGGTCCGAAAGAGAATCAATCGATCCTTGAAGGTGCTCGCCGACTAGTCAACTCGCTGGATGATTTATTCATCGTGGCTTGTTGGGAGTTCTCAGGACGTGATTTTTTCTTTGACTACATGGACTCAGGAATGCAAGAGCAGACAAGGGTTGAATCGGCCAAGATGTATTCGCGACTGTTCGAACGGTTTCGATCGGTGCACAATCTCCATGAGCTCGGCGATCGGGTTCAATTGATCGACGACCATCCGACTACTGCAATCCCTCAATTTTGCAAAGAGAGAAGCATTGACGTTGCCGTCATGTGTAGTGCTTCTCTCAATCATCCTTTGGGGCGAAAATTAGGCAGTACTATTGAAAGAATGATCGGACTTCTTCCTTGTGCATTGCTAACCGTGAAACCAGTTGGGTTCTTGAACCCCCAGCAGCCTTGAAGTCCAGGCGAAATAGGAGTCGGATAGCACAATGCAGAACTGTTCGTGAACGCGCCTTTCTATATCCTTTCCCCAATCCAAGGTCCTACCATTTTCGATGACGACGGGACACGTTTCAATTCGATTCTGACCACCACGATCGGTTTGTTCAAAGATGGTAAAATCAAATTTACGATGACAACCCAGAAGGCTTTGAGAATGCTCCGGAAGCATTCAATGAATCTATCAAACTCCAGAAAACAGGCACATGACCTATCCGCGAACATTTTCTCACATCGGCATTTCCGTGACGGACTTAGACCAAGCCGTAGACTTCTATACGAAAACGTTAGGGTGGTATGTCATCATGCCCCCGACAGACGTTGTGTCGGATGATTCCGCTATTGGTGTCATGTGCAATGACGTATTTGGGCAAGGCTGGGGCCGATTTCGAATTGCTCACTTAGCCACCGGTGATAGGGTCGGCGTCGAGCTGTTCGAATTCGAGAATGCCCAGAAGCCAGAGAATAATTTCGAATACTGGAAAACAGGAGTATTTCACTTCTGCGTCCAAGACCCGGACGTAGAGGGGCTCGCAAAGAAAATCGTGCAGAATGGAGGCAAACAAAGAATGCCCGTTCGCGAGTATTATCCCGGAGAAAAACCTTACCGGATGGTCTACTGTGAAGACCCATTTGGAAATTTAATTGAGATCTATTCGCACAGCTATGAACTTACGTACTCTGCAGGTGCCTACCAAAGCGATTCCGATTGAGCATTGGTGCCAAAAATACGAGGCAAGTAATCTATCGCGTACGGTGGTTTGGCGGTCGTCAGAATTGACGGTTCGCGATGTTCTTAGTTTCATAGAAATAGAGGAAGAAAATTGACGATATCGTGTGCGTCAGGAATAGCGAAACAGAGTTCGCAATTATGAGCGACAAGACCCGTTTTAATATCCAATTGTTACTTCCAGAAATTCCGGATGAGCATGATGCATGCGCAAATCGGTTGAGCGAACTGATCGTCGCGAAAAAAGGAATAGAACGAACCCACATTCTCAACGGCAATGGCCTACAGCCCACTGAGTTCTGCGTCCACTTTGATCCTCAAAAGATTTCGCTGAGCGACGTTCGTTCGCTGGTTGTGAGAGCCGGGGCAGAGTTGGATTCGCGATATGGCCATCTGCTGCTGAAGGCGTCGCCAATGTACGCCCGTCACGCACGTACGATTCGCGACCGCATTTCCGGAATCAAGGGTGTCATTGAAGCCGGGGTCGGTGTCGATGGTGCTATCCGTGTCGAATTTGACAAGCACGTTGCAGATAAACAGACCATCGCGTCTGCAATATCGAGCCTTGGAATCTCATTCGAGCAAATGCCGCACAAAGATCTGACGTTGCCTTCGAAGAATGAACAGGAACTTGAGAAAACCGTTGAACATCAGGAGCACCGGCATGCTGGGATTTTTGGTGCGAATACAGAGCTGATATTTGCAATTCTTTGTGGAGCCTTTTTGCTTGCCGGGTGGCTACTCAGCATGACGCTTGGGCTTTCGTTTTGGGTCGTGCTACCGATCTTTCTCGCCTCCTATTTCTTTGGCGGCTACTACACGCTTATCGAGTCGATTCAAAAGCTTCGCATTAAACAGCTGGAGATTGATTTTCTGATGCTGGTCGCTGCAATCGGAGCGGCGGCACTTGGCAACTGGGCTGAGGGTTCGTTGTTGCTGTTCTTGTTCAGTATTAGCCATTCCCTTGAACACTTCGCGATGGGACGCGCACGAAGAGCCATTGAAGCGCTTTCCGAATTAGCACCGGACACGGCTGTCATCAGACGAAACGGAGTGACTCAAGAAATCCACGTAGACGATTTGGTTGTCGGTGACATTGTGATCGTCAAACCGAACGAACGAATTGCGGTGGATGGATTTGTCGTCAAAGGGGAAAGCAGCGTCGATCAGGCCCCAATCACTGGAGAGAGCTTGCCCGTCGGGAAACGTCCTGTCGACAATATCGAGGAAGCAGTTGAAAACGAGCACAAACTTTCCGCTGATCATCGCATTTTCGCCGGGACGATTAACCAGAGCGGTGCAATGGAGGTTCATGCGACTCGTCTGGCAACCGAGTCGACGTTGGCACGCGTCGTCACAATGGTCAACGAAGCGGAAACACAACAGTCTAAGACCCAACGGTTCGCGGAAAGGTTTGAGCGAGTATTTGTTCCAGTAGTATTAGCAAGTGTCGTTCTGCTGCTATTCGCATGGGTGATCGTTAGCGAACCATTTTCAGCGTCTTTTTATCGAGCTATGGCAGTTCTGGTTGCTGCTAGTCCATGCGCCCTCGCGATTTCAACACCAAGCGCCGTTCTTAGTGGAGTGGCAAGAGCCGCCCGTGGCGGAGTTCTCTTCAAAGGTGGCGCCCCGTTAGAGGCGCTCGGCAATATTGGGGCGATCGCGTTCGACAAAACAGGAACATTAACGGAAGGACGTCCGCGATTAACTGACATCGTTCCTACCAACGAGTCCACCAAAACTCAGCTTTTGGAAACCGCGATCGCTGTGGAAATTCTCAGTGATCACCCCTTGGCAGCCGCGATTGTTCGGGATGGAAAAGAGGCATTGGGGGTTGATAAAGAGATTCCGACGGCTGAAAACCTGCAGAGTATTACTGGTCGTGGGGTTTCAGCGGACATCGATGGGCGGAAAATCCACATCGGCAAACGTCATCTGTTTTCAGAAGTCGCAGGCATAGCGCTTCCGCAGTTTGTTGTTGAAACGATTGATCGGCTTGAGCACGAGGGTCGAACGACGATGATTGTTCGACAGGGCGACGAGTATCTTGGCGTTCTTGGCGTCATGGATACGCCACGTGAAGCCGCGAAAGAAACAATTCGACGACTGCGAGAGTATGGCATCAAACGCATGACCATGATCTCGGGTGACAACCAGAACGTGGCAGAGGCCGTGGCTCACGAAGTCGGTATCGACGAGGCTTGGGGCGATTTGATGCCGGAAGACAAGGTCGAATTCATCAAACGACTTGGCAGCGAGATTGACGTCGCCATGATCGGCGATGGTGTTAACGACGCACCAGCGATGGCTTACGCAACCGTCGGCATCGCAATGGGAGCGGCCGGTTCGGACGTGGCACTGGAAACCGCCGATGTCGCCTTGATGGCAGATAATCTGAGCAGTCTTCCATTCGCAATTGGACTAAGCCGCGCGACAAACCGAATCATCAAACAAAACTTATGGATCAGCCTCGGCATGGTCGCCGTACTTGTGCCCGCCACAATCTTTGGCCTCCGCATGGGCCCCGCCGTCGTACTGCACGAAGGTTCAACGTTGGTGGTTGTATTGAATGCGATTCGACTTCTAGGGTTCAAGAAATCAGAGCACGATTGAACTGCACCCAGCCCATTATTCTGGAATGCCTTCAACTTGAATGTCAACGGATTTGTAATTAGTGGTTTGCATCGTTCGTGATCCTTTTCAAAGTTAGCGGGTAGGGTGCGACGATTCGATGAATCGTGATTCCAAAACGTGTGCCCCCCACTTCATGCGTGCCGTCTATTGGATGTGAAACTCGATTGGCACACCCGTGCTGTTTCGCTCACGTCATTGGGGCATTGATGCGATTCGCACGCGGTTTAGTCTCGCTAGTCGTCTGCAAGGTGTTTGGCGCGAGATTTGCGATGCTTTCTTACTCAGCTCAATAGCCGTATGGTTTTCGTCGAAGCTGATGGAATGTCCAGCTTTGTGGCCATGCTTATGGCTGCTGTGGTTTTTGGTTGAAACACTCAATGCTTCACAAGGGGAGGATGGGATTCGCCCACTGTTTTTGTCTACCTAACCTCCCGAAGAATGTGGGCTTGCCACATTACAAAAGATACGGCAGACGAGTTGATCTTGCCGTTGGCAGCAAAGTGTCTTCCCTGGCTGCCATCGAAAACAGACGACACATTACGGCAGGCGCCCTCGGTCGTTCACACGATTATGAACGATCAGCGTATCGCCGTACCGCTCGGCAGGTGAAATTCAGCATTTGCTAGGCTGTAGGTCTGCGACAAGAGTTCGGTATGTGCACCTGAATTCGAGAGAAACAAACGCAAACTTGGTGCCAAATGAATTTTTATGTATCTAGATGAAAACATGATTCTGAAAGAACTAATTCGAGAAAGATTCGAGGTATTCTCGTTGACCGAAACCGCCAGACTCTCACAGGCAGCTGCCTTAATGCAAGACAAGCGGGTTGGTTCTGTCGTCATCGTCGATGAAACCAAAACCGTGGTTGGCATTGTCCCCGATCGTGAAATCGCAATGACGCTGGCGCTAGGAGCGGGGACTCCCGACTCATTTGTCTCCGGAGCGATGTGCCGCGAAGTCGCAACGGTTCAGAAGTTCATGTCACTATTCGACGTGTCTCGATTCTTTCGCACAATTGATTTCAAACGGTTGCCTGTTGTAGATCAAGATGATCGGCAGGTTGGGATCGTTTCTGTGTTCGACGTGATGGCACAGCTTGCTCGTGAAATGTACGACAGGTGCACTTCGCTTGAACCATAACTGGCCACAAGGTCCAAGCCAAATTTTGCATTGGACACAAGACCCAGAAATCGTTGAGGGAAACTATCGTCAATGTCAGTACGCAATCAAAGATCCTGACGATGTTCGTGGAATCAGTACCCAGTCTTACAATGAAAGCAGAGCAAAAATCGTAATGGATGAAATGACGATTGCAACATTCGCGCGACTTGGCATTGGGCTGGCAATCGGAATGTTGGTTGGTCTTCAACGTGAAAAGTCCGACCCATCACTTGCTGGAGTGCGAACGTTTGCGCTCATTGGATTAGCAGGCACCATGACTGCGATTTTGGAACAGCACATTTCCGGCGGCGGTTGGATCATCGCAGCCGGAATTTTGGCGATCGGTTCGATTGTAGTCGCGAGCGAATTTCGCCTCCGCCCGGAACTCGGTGACGGAGTTGGAATGACAACGGCCGTGGCGATCTTGATCGTGTATTGCGATGGGATTTACTTGCTGAAAGGGAGCCTCGTCATTGCGGCAGCCGTGAGCGTAACGGTCGCCGCCATATTACAAATGAAACCGCAGTTGCACGCGATCGCGAAGCGTTTGGGCGACCATGACATGCGAGCGATTCTGCAATTTGCGGTTTTCAGCTGCGTTGTACTGCCGGTATTGCCCAACCGGCAAATGGGACCATTGAATGTTTTTAACCCGTTCAATATCTGGTTGATGGTGGTCTTGATCGTGGGAATTAGTTTGGTCGGTTACATTGCTTACAAGTTTTTTGGCAAGTCGGCAGGTGTGATTGTGGGCGGACTGCTTGGTGGAGCGATCTCCAGCACAGCAACCTCAATTGGATACTCAAAAAAGGCCAAGTCGAATTCGTCAATGGCAGGATTGTCAACCGCAGTGATTGTGATTGCTTCGTCTGTGGTCTTCATTCGAGTGTTGATCGAACTTGCCGTTGTTTCACCAACGAATTTCCGCGAGTTGTCGATGCCTATCGCGATCATGCTTGGGGCTTGTCTACTCTCTTCGCTGATTGCGTGGTGGATGTTCCGAGGCCAAAATGAAGTACCTGAAGAGCCAACCAATCCAAGCGAACTGAAATCGGCACTTTTGTTTGGTGGACTCTACGCGTTGGTGCTTTGGGCGCTTGCCGCGACCAAGCAATATTTCCACAGCGATGCACTCTACTTCGTCGCAATACTTTCGGGATTGACAGACATGGACGCCATTACGCTCTCCACTGGACGAATGGTTGAGCAATCGACAGTCGGTGCGGAAAGCCTGAGCCCCCACATTGGTTGGCGGTTGCTCTTGACCGCTGCTATTTCCAATCTTGTCTTCAAATCGGGGATTATCGCCATCGTTGGCGGTCGCCAACTGTTTACACGCGTTGCATTACTTTTTCTAATTCCGATTAGCTGCGGCGGATTATTGCTTTGGTTCTGGATTTGAATTGGGGCATTCTGCTCGAGAAACTGCGACTAAGAACCGAAGATGAGTTTATTTCTTATCGCGGTGGATGAACCAGTAAACCAGTCCAACCATCAGTGCTCCGCCAAAGATGTTTCCAATCGTCACTGGAAAAAGGTTCGCTAAGAAGAAATTCTCCCATGTAAGTGCCTCAAATTGGTTTGCGTTAGATTCGATTGAACTCCAAAATCCGTTTGACGCAGTGGCTTTGACGAACAAGCCATAGGGCACGAAATACATATTGGCTACGCTGTGCTCAAACCCTGAAGCAACAAAAGCGGTGATCGGAAATATGATCGCCAAAACTTTGTCCGTTACGCTTCTCGCACTTAAGCACAACCAAATCGCCAAACACACCAAGGCATTGCAAAGAGCGCCTAGGGCAAGCGCTTGGGCAAAATCGAGATCGCACTTGGCGTTGGCAATGACCAAGGCGTTGAGTCCGACGCTGCCACTGCCCTGTTCATACTGCCGAGCAAGTAGGACGAACGCCGCAGTTGCCAGAGACCCCACGAAGTTGCCCACGTAAACAATCATCCAACCTTTGAGCATTTGCCAAATCGAAACTCTCCCGCTCGCCACCGCCATTACGACGAGATTGTTGCCCGTGAACAATTCGGCACCCGCTACCACGACAAGAATTAGTCCAAGGCTAAATGCAATTCCGCCAAGCAACTTCGTTACGCCGAAAGGCAATACTTCGCTTGCTCCCGCCGTCACGATGGTCGCGAAGATCGCTCCAAGGGCAATGAAGGCTCCTGCCAATACCGCCAGCACAAACATTTTCGCAGCCGGCAAGTTCGCCTTTCTAACACCAACGTCTTCGGCTCTGTGTGCCATCTCATCAGGAAGAAAGGCATCAATCGAGTTTCCGGTTGATAACTGCTGGTCACTCATTGCCGCTTTCCTCTTTGAATAGATCGAGAAAACGGTCTTCGTACTCGCGGAACACATCAAGTCGATCGAGTTCACTTTTTAGTACGAACGCTTTCCCTCGATCGTCCGCAGCCTCCCCAAACAATCGCTCGATCAATTGCTTGTCTTCCACTGACAGTTTTCCATTTCCCATTGGATCTGGCAGAAATGTTTTGTCCTCTTCGAATCCCTCAGGACTGGAATGTTCAAGACGTCGTATATTGTCGAGTGCATCCTTCAGATGGACTTCCATTTTTCGAACTTCATAATACAAATCTACCATGTCGACTTCGATTCCTGCGACTTGAGTAAATGACTCGAGCACAGTTTGTGAGGCCTTGGGATAGGGTACATTCACGAACATCGCCGGCATTTCACCAAGCAAACATCCGCCATGGATCTTTCGCTCAGCAGCGACACCCAGCAGAATTCCGTTCATTCCTGAGATTCTTCCTGATTGCAACAAACCAATTTCATTCTCGATCAGCTTGTGCATCGTTGCCGTATCGGTCGCAACACCAATCACCTGCGAATCATCGTCGAGTTCGATGCTGGTCGCTATGGCTGCAAACGTGAAAATCTTCGATACGCCTTCCGTTTGCGCATAGTCAACTAGCTTGCGGCAGAAGTTGTAGCGACCGTGGGGTGGTTGGGCCTCTCCAATAAAGATGATCAAATCATGTCCGTCGACAGCGGGGTTTCGCCACGCAAAAAATTGGTTTTTAGGATATTGAAACGGCTGCACCAAACCCGCTTCAACCGCGACGTGATCAACATCGAACAAGTCGCTTGTCGCGTATTCAGTGCGAAATTCCATTTTTAGTTTCGCGATCAAATAATAACATGCCGTTAAAGCAACGTGCCCCATTCCGGGCCACGCTGCGAGCAAGATCGGATCTTTGAGTTTTGATTTCTGCATTTCATTTGCCTTATTCAAGTAACGTCGACGGATTCACACCGGCACATCCGTGCCCAATATTTTCTCGAGTGCTTCTTTTTCTTTTTCGTCAAAACCTCGGTTGGGCACATCAACAACCGCGCGGGCCATGTGATCTCCCATTTCGCCTTTTGCTTCGACGCCTTGCCCACGTATGCGTAGACTTTGATCAGAAGATGTTCCCCAGCGGATTCATCATCCTGATTGCGATCCGGATGATACTTTAACGCAAGCTTTCTGTAGGCACGCTGGATCTCCGACGCTGACGCATCTTTCGCTACATCGAGAACTTCATAGAAGTCCTCATTGGTTGGCACCGTGGAACTCATGCCTGTTCCTCAACGGAACCACTTTGATCCAAGTCATGAGTTGGACTCAGTTTTGAAGCAATGATCGTTAACACGCCCGCTTCATAGGCGGCGCGGACACTGGTGACTTCGACCTGAGTCTCTAGTTCAAAATGCCTTTCGAAAAATCCATATCGCCATTCCATCAAGGACACACCACGAACTCCCGGATCATAGGGCGGCGTCCGTTGCCCTTGAATTGTCAGCCCACGTTCATTGATGTCGATCAATAGGTCGTCTTCGATCATGCCGGGAACGGATAAGTAGAAACGAAACTCGCTGATCGTCTCCACCAAATCAACTTCTGGCTGAAACGCGATTGGTTCCACGTTGTCACAAGTCGAAGACAACTCGGACAATAGATCATCCAGCGTCGCGTTCGCTTGCCGGCGGAATTCGTCCAGCATCTTGTTGGGGTCATGGTGCTCTAATGTCATTTTGTTTTCTCCCGGTTCAGTTCGATCTCTTGCAAACCACATGCCGGTTTAGGGAGACAGCCATGACTTTGTCCACCGCGGCACGCGTGGGGCGCCGGCGGCAAACGAGACGATCAATCGCGATACTCGTGCGAAATGGCGCGCCTGCTGGTGAATAAACACTGACTCAATGACCTACTCAACGCTGCCATCAATTAGGTTTCCGTGGTTCAACTTGTCGATGTTGAGAAATTGGGCCGCACTAGATCATGTAAATCGCTATTTTGCGAACGACAACTCAGCATCGCTCATCGGATCCTGTGAGCTCATTTTCAGTTTCAAAACCTTGTTAGTCCCGTCGGATGGATCAGGGACACGGTTCCGAATTGGATCACGCAGCTGTTTGTAGGATGCGTCACAGTCGACAATCTCGAAGTTCAACCTTGTTTCTTATGCGACACCTAAGAATGGTCGACGGAGGTGATGTTTGTTGCCGACTGGCAGGTTTGTTGGATCAGGCGCTGCGGTTACCGACGGCTCACTCATCGACGCCAAGGAACTCGTTGGCGGTTTTTCAATAGTTCAGCGGACAGTTATGAAAAAGCGATCGAATATGCGAAAACGTGTCCGGTGATTACAGAAGGACATAATGTGGAAGTCCGAGAAATGGCTGGCTATTGCGATAGTATTATGCAATAACGTTTCGAAGTCCGTTCATGTCAGCGTCATCAGATCAAAAAGAAAATTCCCATCATGCCGGTGCACAGAATGTATCGTCCGAATCACGGGATCTGGTTGTCATTTCTTCCGACATGAGTATGCCAAACTGGTTGCCACGTTGACGCGGAAGTTTGGCGTGAGCCATCGGGGGTTGGTCGAAGACGTCGTGCAGTCTGCGCTGCAAAGGGCGCTGAGTTCTCGAGACGCTGGATCGCGATTCACGCTGTTGGAAGTACGTTCATGCCGATTTAAAAGGCCTTAAGTTGAATCGCAAGACCTGAAATCTGTCAGTGGTCGCCCAATTGTGTGATTTCTATTGAATGCAATTTGGATTCCAAGGTTTCTTTCATCACAATTCGGGCATCCTCTTTTGATGATACGCGTGCTCTCTGTGCGTTTTCGCCCGATGGTTCGAATACGCCAAGAAGATATCGCGGCCCACCGCTAGAATCTCCTAAATGGCACGCCAAATGCATTGTCTAGAAAGCGAAATCGAACGGGAACATGAACGAGTTTCTGGTGATGCCCCGAATCGTAGGAGCTTGGTGTGCATTACAACTTGGGGTTCTTCCGCGAATTGGCATTGAAACGTGAATGAGCGGTGCCTGCCGGCGAAGCTCGGCTGAACAAACTAGCAAATCAGAATCAAAACATTCATATATGACGCTCGGATCTCATCGGGCAAATTCAATACGGAAAAAGAAACGTGTCGATGTTAACCGCCAGTCCGTCCATCGCAGAACGAACTGCATATGGCGCGACTATTTCGATTGAGAATCCTGCCGTCGCTCCAAGCGTGAATTTGCTTGTCTCAGAGTTGCTGTGGCAACATCCGCACTTCCAAGGTCGGCAACATTATGTGCGATTCCGCTCTCTGGCTTTGTCAACGAGGACTAGCCATCTATCTCAAATCGAAGGATCAAAAGGGAACCGATCTCTACTAGTCCGAACACCAATTTCATTAACTACATCCTTTCCAAGAGCTTCTCAAGTCATTGATCAAATGCGCCAGCCAAGATTGGCTGAGGCAGTATGAACGGACTGCAACCCACGACAAAGTCGACCCGCCCTTGCGTCCTTTCGATCAACGGTGGTTCGTCGAGCATTAAGTTTGCGTTGTTTGAGTGTGGCCAATCGCTGCGACGGAAACTGGCTGGCGGCATTGAGCGAATCGGTCTGCCAGACGCAACCTTTCGAGTAAAAGGTTTGAGTCCAGCTGACAACTTCTCACGGCCAGTGGCGGTACCGAACCATTCAGCGGCGGTAAGCGTGCTGATGGACTGGATTGCGAAACGCTCCGAGCTGAATTCCTTGACCGCTGTTGGACATCGCATTGTTCATGGCGGGCCGAAATTTCACCAACCCCAAAGAGTCACCACCGGCATGATTGAGGATTTGCAGCGATTCAGCCCGTTCGATCCTGAGCATTTGCCGGTGGAACTATTGTTGATCGAAGCCTTCCAAAAACAATTTCCCGATTTGCCGCAAATCGCCTGCTTCGATACGGCTTTTCATCACGATCTGCCGCGTGTCGCCCGGCTATTGCCAATTCCACGACGCTTCGACGCGCAAGGTGTTCGGCGGTACGGGTTTCATGGTCTGTCATACGAATTCTTGATGCAGGAACTCGATCGGTTGGCAGGAACGGAAGCAGCACAAGGCCGCGTCATCCTCGCACATCTCGGCAATGGCGCAAGCCTTGCTGCGGTTCATGGCGGTAAGTGCATTGACACGACGATGGGATTCACTCCCACAGCAGGTGTGCCGATGAGTACGCGGTCTGGCGATCTCGATCCCGGCTTGGTTGGATACTTTGCTCGCTCTGAAAACATGACCGCCGGTCAGTTTCACGAGATGGTCAATTCCCAATCTGGACTGCTTGGTGTTTCTGAGACCAGTTCCGACATGCGCGACTTGCTCGACATTCAATCAGAGGATCTGCGAGCGGCGGAAGCAATCGCTCTCTTTTGCTACGAGATCAAGAAAAAGATCGGAGCCTTGGCCGTGGCTTTGGGTGGATTGGATGCTTTGGTGTTCGCAGGTGGCATCGGAGAGAACTCCCCGCAAGTTCGCGCCCGAATTTGCGAAGGGTTGCAGTTTCTTGGAATCGAACTGGAGTTTCATCGCAACGCTGAGAATTCGACACTGATCTCGTCCGACGTGGGACAGGTTACCGTGCGTGTGATTCGCACGAATGAAGAACTGATGATCGGCGAAACGGTTTGCCGTGTGCTTGGAATCAATAGATCACAAGGAGAAATTCGCAATGCCGGCGTTCACTGATTCAACCACGCTTTCTCGGAAACTACTGCAGAACGTCGACGCTTACTGGCGCGCGGCGAATTATCTCTCCGTTGCGCAGATTTACCTGCTGGACAACCCACTGCTGAAGCGGCCATTGGAGTTGACGGACATCAAGCACATGCTGCTTGGCCATTGGGGGACCACGCCTGGACAGAATTTTATCTATGCCCATTTGAATCGGGTGATCAAGAAGTACGACCTCGACATGATTTACGTTTCTGGACCGGGCCACGGTGGCCCGGCGGTCGTTGCGAACACGTACCTTGAAGGTACTTACAGCGAGGTCTATCCCGACATCAGTCAGGACGAAGCCGGCCTGCAAAAGCTTTTTAAGCAGTTCTCGTTTCCCGGCGGGATACCCAGCCACGCTTCTCCAGAATGTCCTGGTTCGATTCACGAAGGCGGCGAGCTGGGTTATTCGCTCAGCCATTCGTTCGGTGCCGTGTTCGACAATCCAGAATTGGTTGTGGCTTGTGTCGTGGGTGATGGCGAAGCGGAAACTGGTCCCCTCGCAACGGCTTGGCACTCGAATAAATTTCTCAATCCGGCGACCGATGGCGCTGTGCTACCGATCCTTCATTTGAACGGCTTCAAGATCGCCAATCCAGCGGTGCTCGCTCGCATTGAACCTGAGGAGCTCGATCAATTGCTACGTGGTTATGGTTGGGCGCCGCATTATGTTGAAGGCGATGATCCGGAGTTGATGCATCAAGCGATGGCTGAAACGCTGGATGTAGTGATCGAACAGATTCAACACATCCAACATGACGCACGCGTGAACGGCAATACAACTCGTCCGCGCTGGCCGATGATCGTGCTCAAATCCCCCAAGGGTTGGACGGGACCGAAGATTGTCGATGGAGTCCCAAATGAAGGGACCTTCCACGCTCATCAAGTACCCTTGGCGGTTAACGCTGATCACCCTGAACATCTTAAGCTGTTGGAAGACTGGTTGCGAAGTTATCGCCCTGAAGAACTCTTTGATGAACAAGGTCGACTCAAACTGCAACTGGCGGAACTGGCTCCGATTGGCGATCGGCGGATGGGGGCAAATCCGCAAGCCAATGGTGGGATGCTACTGCGGGACCTGGTTATGCCTGACTTTCGCGACTGTGCCGTGGACGTACCTTCACCCGGCTCGGTGACCGCTGCCGATGCACACGCACTCGGTGTTTTTCTCCGCGACGTTGCCAAACTCAATCACGAGCAACGCAACTTCCGCATCTTCGGCCCTGACGAAACATTGTCCAATCGTCTTGGTTCGGTTTTCGAGGTCACCGATCGGCAATGGGAAGCTCGAACTCAGGTGAACGATGAATTCCTTGCATCCGATGGTCGCGTGATGGAGATGCTGAGCGAACATCAATGTCAGGGCTGGCTTGAAGGCTACCTGCTGACCGGTCGTCATGGATTGTTCAACAGTTACGAAGCGTTCATCCATATCGTCGACTCGATGTTTAACCAACACGCCAAGTGGCTGAAGGTCACCGCAGGTCTTCCTTGGCGGCGTCCCATCGCTTCGTTGAATTACTTGCTTGCCTCGCATGTGTGGCAGCAAATGCACAATGGCTTTACACATCAAGACCCCGGATTCATCGACCACGTGGTGAACAAAAAGGCTTCGATCGTTCGCGTCTATTTGCCGCCGGATGCGAACTGCCTGCTTTCCGTATGGGATCACTGTCTGCGCAGTCGCGACTATGCCAACGTCGTGATTGCAGGCAAGTACCAAGCCCCGCAGTGGCTGACGATGGACGAAGCAATCGAGCATTGCACGGCTGGAATCGGAACTTGGCATTGGGCCAGCAACGATCCCCGTGATGAACCAGATGTCGTGATGGCCTGTTGCGGTGATGTTCCCACGCTGGAAACACTCGCCGCCGTCAGCATCATGCGCGAGCACCTTCCAAGTTTAAAAATCCGCGTGGTGAATGTCGTCGACTTGATGAAACTGCAGCCTGAAAGCGAACATCCACACGGCTTAAGCGATGACGCATTTGACGCGCTGTTCACGAAAGACAAGCCCGTTATCTTCGCCTACCACGCGTATCCGTCGCTGATTCACCAGATGACCTACCGCCGAACCAACCACGATAACATCCATGTCCGTGGCTACAAGGAAGAGGGCACCATCACAACGCCGTTCGACATGATGGTGCTGAACGATCTGGATCGGTTTCATCTGGTGATGGACACCATCGACCGAGTACCAAAGAGCGGAGGCGCAGGCGTTCGTTTGAAACAGAAACTATCACAAAAACTCATCGAACATCGTCAATACATCAACCAACACGGGCGAGATATGCCGGAAATTACAAACTGGAAATGGAAGGCGCTTTGAAACAACGCAGATAGCTAAATTCGCCGACAATCGCTTTTAAAAAGGAAGCACGTCATGCTCAAACACACTTTACTATCCGACGATGGGATTCTCATTCTTGAACCTTCGGGCGCGCTGGAAGCCGCCGACTTTGAAGCGGTCATCCACGACATGGATCCGTATCTAGCGAATCATGATTCACTGGCCGGACTGATGGTTTTCGCTAAGGCTTTTCCCGGTTGGTTAAATCTAGAGGCCGCGATCAGCCATTTGCAGTTGATTGAAAGTTATCACCAAAAGATCAAACGACTCGCAATCGTTAGCGACAACGGCCTGCTATCCGCGTTGCCAAAATTTGCCGCTCACCTCGTGCATCCGGACGTTAAACACTTCGTGGAATCCGAATATGAAGACGCGCTGAATTGGCTTAAGCTTAGCGCCGACTCCGCGGGAACAAAATCAAAAAGCGTGGAACCAGTCCGAGGCGAGCGATGACACTCCGGTTGTTCTTCATGAGGCAAGGTGAAACCGAGTGGTCGCTATCAGGGCGATATGGCGGTCGGGCTGATACGACATTGCCGACAGTTAATGCTCCAAACACGGTGCTGCAAGTCGTCCCAGAGCCAGCGGGAGCGACAACATGACAGCTCAGAATCCTCATCCAGCAAACCAAGGTGTCGTCGTTGCGGTGCGTGGCAGCGTCGTGGACATTCGGTTTGAATATCATTTACCCGCGATCCATTCGGTACTGCATTCCGGAAACGAAGGATGCATTATCATCGAAGTTTTGGGGCATCTCGACGCGTCCCATGTGCGCTGCATCGCGTTGACGCCGACGCAGGGTCTCTCACGCGGCATGGCGGTGCAGGACACTGGCGGCCCATTAAAGGCGCCGATTGGCAAATCGATTTTGTCTCGGATGTTTGATGTGTTCGGCAACACGATCGACCGAGAACCGCCGCTCGAGGGTGTCCAATGGCGCAGCGTGCATCGCGATCCGCCACCGTTGGCACAGTGTTCCACCAAGTCCGAAATCTTTGAAACCGGCATCAAGGTGATCGACGTACTCGTGCCACTGGAACGCGGGGGCAAAGCGGGGTTGTTCGGTGGTGCGGGAGTCGGCAAGACGGTGCTGCTGACCGAACTGATCCACAACATGGTCGGGCACGAAGAGGGAGTTAGCATTTTTTGTGGCATCGGCGAACGTTGTCGCGAAGGTGAAGAGCTGCATCGCGAAATGAAGGCCGCTGGTGTCCTGCCGAACATGGTGATGATCTTTGGTCAGATGAACGAGCCGCCTGGCAGCCGATTCCGAGTTGGGCATGCCGCGCTGACGATGGCCGAGTATTTCCGGGACGATGAGCATCGTGATGTGCTGCTGTTGGTCGACAATATCTTCCGCTTTATTCAGGCAGGCATGGAGGTGTCCGGCTTAATGGGTCAGATGCCGTCACGATTGGGTTATCAGCCGACGATGGGTACTGAACTCTCGCAATTTGAAGAACGTATTGCCAACACGGACACCGGCGCCATCACTTCGATTCAGGCAGTGTACGTACCAGCCGACGACTTCACCGATCCGGCGGCGGTACATACCTTCTCGCATCTCTCGGCTTCGATCGTACTTTCTCGCAAACGCGCCAGCGAAGGTCTATTCCCCGCCATCGACCCGCTGCAGTCCAATTCCAAAATGGCCACCCCAGGTATCGTCGGCCAGCGGCATTATGATGTCGCACAAGAGATTCGACGAACCCTAGCGCAATACGAGGAACTCAAAGACATCATCGCCATGCTTGGTCTCGAGCAGCTTTCACCAGAAGATCGAAACATCGTCGCCCGCGCACGGCGACTGGAGCGTTTTCTCACGCAGCCCTTTTTCACGACTGAGCAATTCACGGGTCACTCTGGCAAGCTCGTTAGTCTTCAGGACACGTTGGATGGCTGCGAGCGAATATTGAACGATGATTTCAAAGACTTTTCGGAGAGCGCACTCTACATGATTGGTGCGATTGACGAGGCGAAGAAGGAATCCAAACCGGAAGACAACGCGGCGGCTGAACCGCAGTCACAAATGGCTTTTGGGGTTACTAATGAATCTTAAGATCCTTTTGCCGTTCCAAGTCTTCGCCGAAGAGCGTGACGTGTTACGTGTAGTGGCGGACACAAACCAAGGCTCTGTAGGATTCTTGCCGCAGCGGCTTGATTGCGTGGCGGAACTCTTGCCAGGAATTCTGATCTATGAGACGGCTACCGACGGCGAGGAATACGTCGCTGTTGATGAGGGTGTGTTGGTGAAGACCGGCTTGGACGTGTCTATTTCCGTGCGCAACGCAATTCGCGGAACGGATCTGGGCCAACTGCATGCGGCGGTGAAGCGGGAGTTTCTTATTTTGAACGAACACGAACGCACCGTCCGCTCGGTGATGGCAAAAATGGAGAGCGGTTTTATCCACGGGCTTGTGGAGTTTCATCGTGAGTGAAAATCGGGAATTGGACGACGAGAAAGAGCGGACGGCGTTTGGCCGTGAGGTTCGCGCGAAAGCGGATCGCAAGCTCAACGCGAGGCGTAACCCGGCGCCGGGCGTTTGGTCCGGACTGGGCATGATGGGACTGATTGGCTGGTCAGTGGTGGTTCCAACGCTGCTTGGAACGGCGATTGGAAGTTGGGTGGATAACCGTTTTCCCGGACGTTATTCGTGGACGCTGATGTTGCTGCTCGCCGGTTTGGCTGTTGGTTGTCTGAATGCGTGGCAGTGGGTCGCTAAAGAAGAAAAGGCAATGCAAGAGGAAGAGAAGGATGACGATGAATGATCTACAGAGTTTGATTCTGTCGTGGGCGGCAGGTGTGTTGCTCGGCGGCATGTTCTTTGGAGGCCTGTGGTGGACGGTTCGAAAAGGACTGTCGTCCAAGCACCCGGCATTGTGGTTCCTCGTCAGTCAGTTGCTGCGACTGAGCATCGCCATGGCTGGGTTTTACGTAGTCGCGGCCGGTGACTGGGAGCGACTATTGGCCTGCCTTGTCGGATTCATGACTGCCCGCTTTGTGGTTGCAAGGCTGACACAATCGTCGAGCGACAATCAAACGCACTTGGTAAAGGAGGCCAGCGATGCGTCTTAGTCCCGATGAAATCATTTTCTGGCAATACGGTTTTTTCAAACTCAATGCAACCATCGTTTTTACATGGGTCTTGATGCTGCTGCTGGTCGTTGGTTCCATGCTCATCACGCGCCGGCTCTCCACTGGGCATCGACGATCCCGTTGGCAAAACCTGTTGGAGATCATCGTCACCGGAATCGTGAAACAGATCAAGGAAGTTGGCCTCAGCCAGCCACAAAAGTATCTCGGCTTTCTCGGTACACTGTTCCTGTTTGTTGCTGTTGCCAGCCTCGGGACCATCATTCCCGGATACGAGCCACCGACAGGCTCGCTATCGACCACCACGGCACTCGCACTCTGCGTATTCGTGGCAGTCCCGATGTTCGGCATCGCGCAGCTAGGCGTGGGGAAATACTTCGCGTCGTACATTGAGCCAACGTTCATCATGCTGCCCTTTAACATCATCAGTGAAGTCTCCCGCACACTTGCTTTGGCCGTCCGCCTGTTCGGCAACATGATGAGCGGAGCCATGATCATCGCCATTCTGCTGACCATCACACCGTTTCTCTTCCCAGTGGTCATGACGATGCTCGGACTGCTCACGGGCTTGGTGCAGGCATACATTTTCAGCATTCTCGCCGCCGTTTATATCGCTGCCGCCACGCGTGTGCGACCCACGACTCAATCCGAACCCGCAATTGCAGAATGAACCACAACTTTCAAGGGAGATTTTATGGATAGCATGACAATGATTGCGATCGCTTCGATTGTAATGGCCGGACTCACCACCGGCTTTGGCACGATGGCACCTGCATTGGCGGAAGGGAAGGCGGTGGCAACCGCGTTAACTTCGCTTGCACAACAACCCGACGCCTCGGCTACGATTACACGGACTCTGTTCGTCGGTTTGGCGATGATCGAATCCACGGCAATTTACTGCTTCGTGGTTTCGATGATTTTCATATTCGCCAATCCGTTTTGGAATCATGCCATCGCCACAGCGACAGGAAACTGATCCATGCTTATCGACTGGTTCACTGTCGGCGCACAGGCGATCAATTTTCTGATCCTTGTTTGGCTGATGAAGCGATTCCTCTATAAGCCGATCCTTGACGCCATTGACGCGCGCGAGAGTCGGATCGCCGGCGAACTCGCTGACGCCAACGCGCAACGAGTCGCGGCTCAAAAGCAAAGCGACGAATTCCAGCACAAGAACGAAGAGTTCGATCAGCAACGCGACGCACTTTTGAGTCGGGCGACCGACGAAGCGAGAATCGAACGCCAGCGACTGTTCGCCGAAGCCCGTTCCGCTGCCAACGACCTGCGAACCAAACAACAGGAAACTCTGAGACGCGAGAAACAGAGTTTGACCAGCGAACTCACGCGCCGGACCCGCGAGGAAGTGTTCGCCATCGCGCGGAAGACACTAACAGATCTTGCCGGAGCCAGCCTCGAAGAGCAGATGAGCGCCGTCTTCACTCGCCGCGTGCGAGAACTGAACGGCGTAGCAAGGGATCGTTTCGCCAGCGCCTTAAAGGCATCGTCCGAGCTTACAGTCGTTCGCAGCGCGTTTGATTTATCAGCGGAGCAACGCGCCGCGATCCAACTTGCGATCAACGAAACGTTGGCAACGGATACCAAGGTCCGTTTCGACACCGCGCCAACGGTCATCAGTGGCATCGAACTCACGGCGAACGGATACAAAATCGGCTGGAGCATTGCGGAGTACCTGATGTCGATGGAGCGGAGTGTCGACGAACTGCTGTCAGTACCAGCGGCCTGCTTCAAAGCCACATCAGCCGACAAAACCGAAATGAAAACCGAAATGAAGAACGAATGAACAACGTCCCCGAGGCCCTAGATGTAATATTTGACGGCGCGATGTCGGCAATTAGCCAGGTGCGTGAATCGTTCGCGCATCAGTTGGCCTCGCGCGAAGTCGGCACGATTGTCAGCGTCGCCACCGGAATCGCGAAGGTGTCCGGGTTGCCGGGTGTAGGGTTTGAGGAATTGGTCGAGTTTCCCGGCGGTGTGTTTGGGATCGCGTTCAATATTGATGAGGAGGAAATCGGCGTCATGCTGCTCGGCGAATACTGGCATCTGCACGCAGGAGATGAAGTTCATCGTACGGGCCGCGTCATGGATGTAGGCGTCGGCGAAGGCTTGCTTGGGCGAGTCGTGGATCCCCTTTGCCGACCGCTCGATGACGGCGGGCCGGTTCACGTGAGCAAGCGTTTGCCAATTGAACGTCCCGCTGCGCCGATCATGGACCGCGCACAAGTCAGCATTCCGCTGCAGACTGGCCTGAAAGTCATTGATGCACTCATTCCGATTGGTCGCGGCCAGCGCGAACTGATTCTGGGCGACCGACAAACCGGCAAGACGACCATCGCGGTCGATACGATACTCAATCAGCGCGGACAGAATGTCGTATGCGTCTACTGTGCCATTGGCCAGCGTGCGTCAGCCGTCGCGAAGGTGGTGGCCAAATTGCGCGAACAGGACGCAATGGAGTACACCGTCGTTGTCGTGACCGAAGGCAACGATCCGCCGGGCCTGACTTACATTGCGCCCTACGCCGCGACTAGCATCGCTGAGTCGTTCATGGAAGCCGGTCGCGACGTGTTGATCGTGTACGACGATCTCACCCATCACGCCCGCGCCTACCGCGAGCTGTCGCTGTTGCTGCGCCGACCGCCTGGCCGTGAAGCGTTTCCCGGCGACATCTTTTATATACACTCGCGGCTGCTCGAACGGGCGACGCACCTGTGCGATGAACTTGGTGGCGGTTCCCTCACGGCGCTGCCTATCATCGAAACAGAAGCTCAAGATATCTCGGCGTACATTCCGACCAACTTGATTTCCATTACCGATGGCCAGATCTACCTCTCGCCGTCGCTGTTCGAATTGGGTGTGCTCCCCGCGGTCGATGTCGGGAAATCCGTTTCGCGCGTCGGCGGAAAAGCACAGCGTGCCGCCTATCGAGCCGTGGCGGGTGATTTGAAGCTGGCCTACGCACAATTTGAGGAGCTCGAAACCTTTTCCCGATTTGGTGCCCGCCTGGACGATAGCACCGTCGGGATCATCGAGCATGGACGCCGTATTCGCGCCTGCCTGAAGCAACCGGAGTTCTCACCCCTGCCGGTTTCTTCGCAAATCGCCGTGCTGCTTGCGCTGATCGCCGGTCTGTTCGACACGGTGCCGCTTGTGCAAATGAAAGCTGCCGAGCACGCGGTATGCGAAGCAGCCAAGGAAATTCCGACCGGCGTGTTGCAGCGTTTGGACAGGGCCGACAATCTGTGTGAAGAAGATCGCGAAACGATCATCCAACTCGCCTGCCAATCGCTCGTTCACTTTCAACACAAAGAAGCAACGGAGGAATCTCCATGAGCGAGTCGACAGCAAGTCTACGCCGCAAGATTGCTGGAGCCGGCGACCTTCAGTCCGTCGTCCGCACCATGAAAGCGATGGCAGCCTCCAACATTGTGCAATACGAAAATTCGGTTCATGCTTTGTCCGACTACTATCGGACCGTGGAGTTGGGCTTGGTTGCGTGTTTGCGAAAAGCCGGACCGGTATCCTTGATTCCAGAGAGGAAAAGACGAACCGCGACGAGGCCAATCGGTGCGGTCGTGTTTGGTTCCGATCAGGGGCTCGTGGGCCAATTCAATGATGTCGTTGCGGACTATGCGATCAAGACGCTGGCGGCTTTGCCCGGCAAGCCCCAGATCTGGGCTGTCGGCGAGCGCGTCCACGCACGATTGGCCGACGCCGGTCTGCCGCTGGCGGGACTCTACGCCGTGCCGAACTCCGTCAAGGCAATCACGCCACTGGTAGGACACTTACTGATCGAAAGCGAAACGCTTCGCAGCCAGAGTGCAATCCCGGAGCTTTACCTCTTCCACAATCATCCGACCTGCGGTGCCGTCTATGCGCCTGTTAGCCAACGACTGCTGCCCCTGGACGATGATTGGCGCCGCGGGCTGAACCGACTTCACTGGCCGACACAAAACCTGCCCGAGGTCATAGGTGGCGGTACCGTAACCTTGCAGGCGCTGATCCGTGAGTATCTTTTTGTCTCGCTCTTCCGCGCATCTGCTGAGTCATTGGCAAGCGAGAATGCCAGTCGCCTCGCAGCCATGCAGCGCGCCGATAAAAACATCGGCGAATTGCTGGAGGACCTTAACACGACCTATCACCGTTTGCGTCAGAGTGGCATCGACGAGGAATTATTTGACGTCATCTCCGGCTTTGAAGCGCTGTCAAATTAGCGTGTTGGCCGACGTTTGGCTTTCTGGAACACGCGTGGAAGGGGCCTCCGCCGATTGCTGGCGCGATACACGCCAAGGAATCGCATGTCCCATTAGACAGTCGTTCTCGACAACGCAGCGCCTTCATCGAGTTGTTAAATCTTTGCGTAGGGGTTGTGGTGGCTGTCCAACAACCTTGGCAATTATTGTTTTTTGTTTTGTTCTCAACGCCAGTGGTAAAAAGGAAGCATGTGAGCCTGTTGTTGGCATGCTCCTCTGGTTGCGGACAATGGACCTCCCTACAACACGTCGCCGGATGCAGGAACCACGCCTTCCTCACGGCCTACGAACTCGCGCGAGCCGGAGACTACCGCCGCCCTTGGAATGTGACCACCATCCACACGCAGTTTATGCGCAAAGATCAGATTCCCAAATTTGTGAGGTACAAGGTTCGACCGTCATTCTACACGTTGCACACTTTTTACTTTGCTGAAGCCCACATCAAGAACCGTGGTCCGGAGCAGACAGCCTACATCAGCCCGATGCGGGATGCCATCGATGCGGGACTGCGGCCCAGCAACCACACCGATTTTGTAGTCGCCCCGCTCGACCAGATGACAATGCTCTGGTCTGCAGTGAATCGCGTTTCCCGAGGGGGTGCCAAGGTTGGCCCCGATCAGCGCGTGTCACCTTTTGAAGGATTAAAGTGCATGACCGAGTGGGCGGCTGAGCAGTATGACGAGTTGGACACCAAGGGCACCCTGGAAGTTGGCAAACTGGCCGACCTTGTTGTCCTTGACAAGGACCCGATTAAAGTGGATCCGATGTCGATCAAGGACATCAAGATCCTCGAAACGATTAAGGAAGGCGCCACGATTTATCCGGCATCTGCCGCGATGAAGAAGCCGCTGACGGTGGCCGCGCAAGATGTTGGAAAAACTTATACTTGGCGTGCCCATATTTGTGACCTCTCCGGCATTAACAATGCCGCGAACCGGGAATGGACGCTGCAGACGCTCCGAGGTGAGAAGATCGAACTGGCGAAGCCGCCAACGATGTTATTCGCACGGGGCAAGCTTTCCATTTTCGGCGGAGTTAACCAGCTTTCCGGCTCTTATGGGCTGGTGGACAATAGCGTCACGATGGGAACGCTAGTCAGCACGAGAATGGCGGGCCCACCAGAATTGATGGATCTGGAACGCAAGTTTGCTCATGCTTTCTCTTCTGTAGATGGATTTCACGCCCACGACGACGAATTGAAATTGTTGAGCAAGGGGATTCGTGTCGCCACGTTTCGATCCAAGGAATAGTTCCGAGGTGACATTGGCTTACAGGAATCACTGCGTCAAGCTTCGACGCTGACGGCGACGGCGACGGATCGCGGCAATCTTCTAAAGCGGTCTGAGTCCTTGATGGAATCGGGTCCAATAGGAAAACGACAGTACCTCGAAGGATACGGCGGAGGTAACCGGGTTGGCTGATTTCCTTGTTGACCTGCGGTCATGGCTCGCATGACTTCGTCGAGATTGAAAGAGTCCGGGCGTTGACGCTTACAGTTACTCAAACCATCCATCGGCCCCGGATTGGTTGCAGACGTTATTGCTCAACGGTCGGAACTTTGCCAGCTGTTTGGACCGCGTGCTGATAGACATGAACGTCTCGCTGTGGGTACGGGATCGAGATCCCAGCGGCGTCAAACCGTTGTTTAACACGGCGTGTAACCTCTGTTTTCACCGTCCACCAGTCGCTGGTCTTTGCCCACGGGCGACACACAATGTTGACGCATGAGTCAGCGAGTTCGTGCATCACGACCTGCGGCTCTGGGTCGGCAAGGATCAGTTCGTGTTCGGAGACAACCTCCCGGATAATCCGCTCGGCATCCTCGAAATCATCTTCGTATCCAATTCCAAATTCCATGTCCACGCGACGTTCATCGTTGGCCGTGATATTTGTGATGACACTCCCCCATATTTCATTATTTGGCACATAAATCGTCTGATTGTCGAAGGTCCGAAATGTGGTTGACACCAAATTCATCTGCTTGACAGTACCGGTCACACTTCCGGCATTGACGACATCGCCCTCGTCGAACGGTCGGTTCAGCAAGATCATCAACCCGCTCGCGAAATTACTGAGCGTGCCCTGAAGTGCAAATCCGATAATGAAGCCAGCGGCACCGATGGCGGCCAGGATAGGTGTGATATCGATTTCGAGAGCCGTCAAAGCGATCGCGAACCCAATCAGCATGATGACATGTTTGATCGTTCGCGAAATCAATTTCTCTGCCAATGCTGAGAGGGCCACCTTGCGGTCCAGCAACCAGTTCACAAGGAAAGCCACTACTCGCGAGGCAATCCAAGTAAAGATCAGAATCGTGAAAAAGATCGCAATATTCCACGTCCACCGCTGCCCTCCCTCTTTGGACGCCAGCCATCCGGTGATGGCGGCCCACGTCGCGCTGGCGTCCCTGGCATCCAGGTCAATTCCCGAGACGGCTGAGGAATAGTCGCGGAACATTTTCGGTTCCCCTCCTTTTGCCTCGAGCGAAACCAATACGACTTCCAATCGATCGGCAATTGCGATTCGAGCTTCTTTCAGTTCATTTCCTGTCGCCAATAGGTCTTCTTTTTGCTCACGAGCGGCAGCATTAACGTGCGTCTGCGTATCTTGCTGTAATTCTGCTGAATTGTCTGACTCAGCATTGCCAGCATCCGCGCCTGCCATTGCTTCGTTGGTCTTCTTGACCCCCAGCTGGACCACTGCAATTTGCTTTGCTGTCTCTCGTAATAAATCCAACCAGGCATCGGCCTCGATCTGCAACTCGTCTTTGGTAAGAGGCTTGACCGCAATCTTCAGTTGGTCCAACGGGATCTGAGGATCCTTCGTCGTTGCCGGCTCATAGGTCGAGTTGTCATCTTCCGCCTGCTCATCGGAAGACATCTCTGCCTCTGTCTTCTCCACGGACGCTTCGTCCTGAGCGGCAAGAACGCCAGTGCAAAACATCGCCCAAAAAAGGATCACCGTGCATGAAGATATTCTCAATACGTCAGTCATGACTCGAACTCCAGTTGTAACAACCGATGAAGCAGAAAAGACGGCAGGTCGACGGTAGGAAAAATCTTTTTCCACTGAAATCGCTCGAAGGCTGCCACCCAAAAAACGTTCAGAATCGATTTGACTCTGACATTGCTCTCTCGCACGAGAAGGGATCATGCCCATTGTCCCCGGACCTCTTATGTTGGAGCTCATGGTTCTACCTCAGCTTGAGGTTGGTTAAACAGAATTGATAATTCAGCAAGCAGGCGTTCCGCCGTGCTCATCTCGGATCGTTGTCGAAGAACCTGCTTTGCGAGTTCAGGACGATCCGTCAAAATACCGTCAACGTGGCGGTTCATCATTTGACACATCGTGCCAGCATCGTTGACCGTCCAAACAAAGACCTGTTTATTGGCTTCGTGCGCGCGTTTGACAAAGGTTCGACTTGCGAACTTCGCATTCACGGCGAGAAAATCAGCAGTGATTTTCTGCAGATTGCCAACGTAAACCGAAAGCAATAATCCGCATTTCCAGTCCGGCCTCAGAGCTTTGATCTTGGCGACACCCGCTGGCTTGAGCGACATGACCATGATTTGCTCTGCCATCCCCGCTGATTCAACAATGTCAACCACGCGTTGTTCGAGCTGCTGGTCGTGTCCGTAATACTTGAGCTCTATGTTGACGCAAACTTTGTTCTTACACAACTCGAGGACCTCGGCGAGAGTGGGCACACGTTCCTCGGCAAACTGCGGATCGAACCAGCTGCCGATATCGATGCTGGCTAGTTCCTCCAGTTGTGCATTCCAGATCTTAAGCGGGTTGCCCGACAACTTCATGAAGTCGCTGTCGTGTAGGACAACAACTTCACCATCGGCAGTCTCTTGCACATCGAGCTCGATCCAATCCGCTCCATCTGCGATCGCTTGGCGAAAGGCGGCCATCGTGTTTTCGGGAGCTACCTTGGAAGCTCCTCGGTGCGCCATGATCTGCGTATCGTCTTGGAACTGCAGCGTTGAGAGCGACCAGTATCCCATAAGGGCAGCCCCAAGAACGCCGACGATACCTGCTACCAACAGTCTGGGGCGAGTGAAAACTGGATTATCGCTTTTGAGGTCATCTACGTATGATGCGTCGATTGCAGTGACCGAACTTGGATTTAGCTGTTGGTAGCCATGAAACAGAATGCCCGCGAGACCAATTGTAGCGAGTAAGTTCAGTACCAAACCTGCAGCCACCAACACTAATAGCATCAGGCCAACACGCGTCGCCAGAATCACGACTGAGCCTAAATTTGAGGGAACCAACCAATGTCCGGCAAAACCAACGGCCGTGGTTAATAAAACATTGGCGGCCAAGACAATCACGAGCCAGACAACCAGCCAAGTCAAGACTTTGAGACGTTGGCCGGAAACCAGATCATGGCTTGCCTGCAGCCCGTTTTTGGGTGGCACGTGGTCAAACAGGATCAGTGGAAGCGCAAGAAACCAAGCGGAATAAAGTCGCAACAGAACACCAACCAGAACCAAAGCAAGCGTAACTCCCAGCCCGACTGCTAGTTTGAATTCTGTCGGCCGTTCGTTGAGATAGTAATTGATGTCGTACTCGCCCAGCAGCAAGGCGTAAACACAGCCTGCAATCAACAAGAATGGCGCAACGACTAGTAAACTCCAGCCAATCATTTTGCCCGTAACGTACAGAATACTTGGGGCGTAGCTGGCGGCGACGCGCAGCGACCCAATCACCCCAATCTTCTGCCCTGTTTCGTGGGCCGCCAAAATCGCCAGCAGAGAAGCTTGTTCCAAAGCCACAATTGCCAGCCATACCGCTCCCAGTACGATCGCACAAAACCAACCCAACGGGCCCGCAAAGAACATGGCAATATCGACATCCGACAACACGCTATGACCAGAGAAGGCTAGCAGGCTACGAAACATTAGACCAAACAATGGGGTCAGCAATACGAATGCAACGAGCTTGTACAGCAAGTCCGCCACGACCAAGGTACGCCAAGAGTCGGCTAAGCTACTTGAAATGCCACGAGCCCACTGAATTGGAAACTTTCTCATATCCTGTACTCATTGTCGTTCACGGCGCCAAAGCAAACTTTGCCGGTGGGCACAGTTTGTAACAGCTGGTTTCGTTCTTCAGACTTTTGTTGAACAATGCAAATTCTGCATTACGCATCTTGCTTCACTTGGCCCACGCGACGTGCCACTCGCTTTAGTCGAATGGCGACGTAAACCATGACGGCCCCAACACCAAACGCGATAGCGGATAGTAGCCAGGAAACGGTGACGACGCCGGTGGCCGGCCAGAGGGCCAAGATCAAACCGGCCAAAGCCAACACGCCGCCTGCCTTTCCAACAAGATTGCCGGCCTCCGGATCGGTTCCCTTCTTTCGACTCGACAAAAACATCCCCACGCCTTGGATCAATGCCCAGATGCCAACGAGGACAAGGAAGATCCGGATGCTAACACCCGTCCAGAACAGCAGGACGACTCCCACGAGCAAACCAGCGATCGCAAATACCGGTACGTCTCCTTTGCCGCCGGACCGAAATGCACCAACTGCGCCAAGCACACCATCAATCAGCAGGTAGCCTCCCAGCAGATTTACAAACACGGCAATGGTTTTCTGAGGCCAAAAAACGGCCGCCACCGCCAAGGCCAATAACAGCACGCCACGAATCAAAAACCACCACCATATGTCACTGAGTTTGTCACTGACGCGAGCCTTAGCTCCGGAAACAACTTGACGCAGTTTTTCTTGTTCTTCTGTCATTTTCAATTTCCTAATTGCGTATCGTTATTACGAGTTCGCCACCCCCAACTGCTATCTTTTGCAGTAACTACATAATATAACGAATCCAACTCTGCGCGCGGATCAGGAACATGACTGGAATGCCGGCGATTTGGACATCGTCGGTGTAGACTGCAACCTGTGCTTGAGAGCCGCCGGGAATTCTCAATTCATCATCGAGATCAAGTTTGATTTTCACGGCGAACGTCGCGGGAGCGGCACTACCCAAGTCTGACGGCAATGTTCCCGAGGCCGTTAGCTGTCCCGCCCCAGACATGTCAATCGTGCTCTGCACACGCCCAGTAAAAATCTCTCCGGGATATCCAAATAGAGCCACTTCTGCGTATTGCCCCTCTTTGATGCGCAGGAAATTCTTCTGGTCAAACGCAGCCACAACGATCCCCTGCGTAGCCTCGTTCTGGTCCAGCACAAAACTCATCACCGCGCCGCTCCCGGCGCCTCCGACAAGCATCTCCGCTCTCAACTGCAAGTTGGTCACGTAGCCGTCAGCTGGGGCATAAACGCTCGTTTGCTCCAAGTCGTATTTGGCATCTGCCAAATTGACTTCAGCTTCTTGTATTTGACCTTTCGCCAATTCAATCGAAAGTGCCGCCTGGGTCAGACTCACCTCGGCTTGAGCCACTGCAGCCGTAGCTTCAGCGTAACGATTCAGCGAGAGATCATACTCGGCTTGGCTTACAGCTTGCGACTCAATCAGCTTTGCGTTCCGGTCACGGTCGGCCGTGGCAAACTTCAGTTCCGTTTTGGATCGAGTTACCGTCGTCTGCGATAGTTCGACCGATGCAACGGCAACTTTCTCGCTCTGCTTCGCCTGCTCTAGCGCCGCAGCAAGTCGGGCCACGCTGTTCTGGTACGGAATTTTATCCACCCGAAACAATAGGTCTCCCTGCTTGATTGGCGTGTTCGGCTCAATCGCGATCTCCGTCACGCGACCCGCTTGACGGAGCTGCGGGATCACGGGGATTACTTCCTGGAACACTCGCGCAGTCGAAGTGAATGGGTGAAGGTATTGAGCGCAGAACAACAAACAAATAATTAAAGCGGGACCTACCGACGCGGCGAGGATGGCCAGAGGCAGCGACAGTCGTAGCAACTTTAGTTTGTCAAAGACCAGCCACAATAGGCCACAATAGATCAAGGCAAGAATCCAGCTCATTGGTTCGTTCCTCCGGTTTCCTCGGGTTTGACAAGCTGTTCAATTCTCAATTGAATCGCGCGGATTCGATTCATTAACTCCTCGGCTTGATCACCGGACCGGCTGTCAGTCGTTTCGGCCTGTAGGGGTTCCGATTGTTGATTGAGTTTTTGATACAAGTAGACTACAAAAACAACACTTAGTACGGCAGGGATCATCAACTGGCCTCCTTCAAGTTCGATTCAAGAGCCGAAATGGCCTTCTCGAGTGCGGCGACTTGTTCACCAATCAACGGAAAATCCGCGGATGCCAAAGCTTGCGTTGCTCCGTGTGGCTTGCTGCGCCAAAATGCCCAGACCATGGCGACGACCCACAGGATTCCCGTCGGTAGTCCAAGCCAACCACAAACGTTAATCGCATCTACTTGAGGGTGCTGGCGAGATTTCGCAATTCGTCCTGGCAACGCGGCCATGATCACGACGACACCGAGCACAATCAACGCGAATGCAATCAGGAAAACCAGCACGACGATGCGTAGTGTGGGCCCGAGTGACTCAAATTGATATTCCATAAAGCGTTCTCCATTCCAATCACGACAAAGAATTGAGCCTATCGGGCCTAAATCTTAATGTAATGCTGGTTCTAGTTTTTTAAATACTCGATGTTTGTTTTGCCAATGACACCGTTGAACGTGAACGGTGCCTGGTCGTAGTAATCGAGCGACACCGGCGAATCTTGATCGGTGCCAATGTCAAACGTTGCGTTGGAGGTGAAGTGCAGCGACATCGCGGCAGGAACTTTTCCCTTCCCGACCACCTGCCCATCGACACGCAGGATGATATTCATGGGGCCGCCGATCTTGTCGACCAGTTTGGTTTCGATCTCGATTTTGCATTTACCTGTTTCGAGCTTGTTCTGCGAACGGATCTTCGTGCGCTGGATTTCGAACAGGTTGAACTCATAGCACAGCACGCCATCCTTGAAGTAGCAGGTCAGACCACCCGAGAAGCCAGCAAGTGCATACAGTACACCGTTTGCGTTGTCGGGAACGTCCACCGCCATCGTGACTAGGCTGCTGACCTTGCCAAGCTTTGGTGCTGCCGATTCCGGCATGCCGGTGATCGGGTGATCAAAGGACCACTCGGTTAGCGATGAGGCGGGAGCGTCCTCCGGATGGTAAAGCGCAGTCGACCATAGGCCGCCACCAATTGGCAAATTTTTGTTTTTCGCTGACTCGGTCAGGAACAAAGCTTTCATTTCTTCGAGCTTCGCCGGTTCGCCGGTAGCCAAATCGTTGGCTTGGCTCCAGTCTTCGTCGATGTGGTAAAGCTCCCAAGTGTCGGTTAGAGGTGACCACTCTCGAATGCCTGGAGGGATACCGCCGACCCAGGGTTCACGCGGCCCCCGGGAGCTGGCGAACCAGCCATTCTGATAGACACCGCGACTCGCCATAATGTCGAAAAACTGCGTCGACTTTTGCCCTTGGGCGTCCGCGTCGGCAAAGGTATACACCATGCTCACGCCGTCGAATTCGTCTTGGGATACGCCGTTGACGACCTGAGGTGGCTCAATGCCAAGCACTTCATAGATGGTTGGAACAATGTCGTTGACATGGTGAAACTGCGTCCGCGGTGTCGAGTTCGGTTTGATTTGCTTGGGCCAAGAAACAGCCATCGGCTGACGAGTGCCACCAAAATAGGCGCCCTGGAGTTTCGTGCCCTTGTAGGGAGTACTGCCTGCCCACGCCCAACCGGCGTGATACATGTTGTCTGTCTTGGGGCCGCCGAGAGCATCAAGCCCGCCGAGCTCTTCCAGAGCAGTCAGGTGTTGGGAAATCTTGGTGGGGATTCCGTTCTGCGCAAGTTGTTCACTGATGGTTCCATATAGCCCTTCCGACGAAGATCCATTGTCGCCCCAAATATACAATATCAACGTATTGTCCAATTTTCCTTGCTGCTCAATTTCGTCGATCACGCGTCCTACGTTGTAATCCGCGTGCTCGGTAAAGCCCGCGAAAATTTCCATCAGACGTCGTTGGAAGGGTCTTTCCGCTTCCGGGATTGAATCCCACGATGCCATCGAGTCAGCCCGCGGCGTGAGCTTCGTGTTGGGAGGAATCCAGCCGAGCTTTTTCTGGTTCTCAAAAACACGTTCGCGGTAGGCGTCCCAACCATCATCGAATTTACCTTGGTACTTGTCGGCCCATTCTTTCATCACCTGGTGCGGACCATGCGATGCGCCTGGAGCCCAGTACATGAAAAACGGCTTGTCCGGCGCGTAAGCTTTTTGCTCACGCAGCCAGTGAATCGCATCATCGGCGATGTCTTCGGACAAGTGATAGTGCTCGTTGCCACCTGAAGTTTCCGGTCGATGAACATAATTCGTATTGCGGACCATTGTGGGTTCATATTGCGAAGCTTCGCCTGCGAGGAACCCGTAGAAATATTCGAATCCGTAACCCGTTGGCCAGTATTCGAACGGACCCTTGGACGTGATCTGTTCTTCCGGCGTGTTATGCCACTTTCCAAACGCGCTGGTGTTGTAACCGTAGGATTTCAAAACTTCCGCCATCGTCGCCGATGACTTGGGAATGATTCCACTGAACCCGTCAAAGTCATTTGCTATTGCCGCAATTTGCCCATTGCCCACACGGGTATGGTTTCGTCCGGTCAACAAAGAGGCGCGCGTCGGTGAACACATAGCAGTGGAATGGAAGCGATTATACGAAATGCCATTTTTGGCCACACGGTCGAGTGTCGGGGTGTTTATCTCTCCACCGTAGGTCGAAGGTGTCCCAGCGCCCACGTCATCGATCAAGACGATCAAGATATTGGGGGCTTCGCCCTTGAGGCGTTTTGGTTCGACGCGTTTTTTGTATTTGGAGCTTTCAATGGTCACGCCGGCTTGTGACGCCGAAGGCGTTGGCGGGAAAGGCAGAATGTCCTGGCCCGTTGCGTGTGTCATGAGGCAGACGCTTAACGCGAGACTGGTTAACACAAAAACATGAATCTTCAAAGGCATTATTTCAGTCTCCTACTATCTTGAGTGCTCTTGTGACGTACAGACAATGATTTTCCACCACCGCCAAACTGCTTCGAACCGGTGTCGACCATGCGAAAAGGGCAAGGTCTTCAAATCAACCCGGATTATTCACGAGGCGTGGGCGTCGAACCAGAGAACACCTATTTTATTGGCACACGAATTCCATGTTTGCGGTTTTGGCAATTCACCGCTTGAATGAATTTCTCAAATCGAAGTATTATGCACGTTATCCTTGAATCGTTCAAAATGGTAGCCGCGATGCCCGTCGTCGTGAATAACTCCGGATCAATAATCAATCGGGACTCCCAAATCGGGACTCCCAACTGTCGGGAGTAAAGACCGCACCTTCGTCTGCAAGGTGCGGTCCAAATGTCAAAACAATTCAACAGGTGCCAATCGCTATTTGCCAGAGCCTTGTTGGCTCAAGACAGCTTCCATCGCAGGGTCAAGGTTGAAGCTAGGCCGGCGATTGTCGGATCTTCAGCGCTCATCCCTTCGAAAGCGCCTGCATTCCGATTTTGGTTAGACCATAGACGTTATTTGCTTCCGCCGCTTTCCTGCAGCTTCTTCATGATTTCGTCCAAGTTAAAACTGGCAGCTTTCTGGCGTGCCGGATATTCCCTAAAGGTCGCCAAGAATTTGCCTACGTAGTCTTGGGCGGGAACTAGCAGAAACGCGTGGTCCAAAACCCAGTCATAGTAGGTGTTAGACGTGACGTCCGCTCGCTCATAGGGGTCAGTACGAAGATTAAACATCTTGGGCAGCCTTAACGAAATGAAGGGCTCAGACCAGATTTGCAATGTTCCTGCTGCTCGCTGCTCCAGAAAGACGAGCTTCCAGTTGTCGAATCGAAGGCCGGTAATCTGCTGATCGTCATTGCAATAAATGAATGACTCACGCGGCCCCTTTTCCTCTTGGCCTGTCAAGTACGGCAAGAAGTTATACCCATCCAGATGGACTTTGTAGTTTCGTCCAATGGCTTTGTGGCCTTTGAGGAGCTTCTCTTTGATATTTGGTTCGCCAGCCATTGCAAGGATCGTCGGCAGCCAGTCCAGGTGAGACATGATTTCGTTTGAGATCGAACCGGCCTTGATCTTGCCAGGAAATCGAACCATTGCAGGAACTCGGTAAGCCCCTTCCCAGTTCGAGTTCTTTTCGCTTCGGAATGGCGTCATCGCTGCATCAGGCCAACTGTTCATATGGGGGCCGTTGTCCGTGCTGTACATCACGAATGTGTTGTCACCAATTCCCAACGAATCAATCTTGTCCAAAACCGTCCCGACGTTTTTGTCATGATCGATCATTGCATCGGCATATTCGCTCATCCAGCGGCCAGATTGACCAACGCTCTCGGGCTTTACATGTGTGCGAAAGTGCATGTGGGTGAAATTGACCCATACGAAAAATGGCTTATCGGCTTTTGTTTGTCGTTCCATAAAGTCAGCTGCTCTGGCAGCGACATCATCGTCGACGGTCTCCATACGCTTTTTCGTTAGCGGTCCGGTATCTTCGATTTTGCCGTCAGCGAAAGAATGCAAGACACCGCGTGGGCCGTATTTCTTTCGAAACTCCGGGTCCTTTGGATAGTCACGATGTTCTGGCTCTTCCTCGGCATTGAGATGGTATAGGTTGCCGTAAAACTCATCCATACCGTGGTTGGTCGGCAACATTTCGTCGCGATCACCAAGGTGATTCTTTCCGAAATGGCCTGTCGCGTAACCGAGAGGTTTCAGCAGCCCCGCAATCGTCGGGTCCTCGACTTGCATTCCGAGCGCGGCGCCTGGCAAACCAACTTTTGTCAGTCCGGTACGCATGCCGTGCTGCCCCATAATGAATGAAGCGCGACCTGCCGTGCAGCTTTGCTCAGCATAGTAATCGGTAAACATCATTCCTTCGCGGGCGACACGATCGATATTCGGTGTCTGGTAGCCCATCACACCGTGCGTGTAAGCACTAATGTTTGAACGACCTACATCGTCACCCCAGATGACGACGATGTTTGGTCGCTTTGCCTCTTGAGCGCTCGCGGCGTTTGACAGCAGTGCTGCAACCACAAGGGTAGCGACACCACACACGGATTTGAAAAATGAAATACTCATGTTGTCCTTTGTCTAAAAAACGAAATCTTGGGTTTTAATATTTTTGCTTCGGTGTCTGTATAGCCTAGAGGCAGCTACAAAACCATGTAGGCGAGTCAGTCCCTGACTCGCGATAGCGTCATTCACGGTCTCGATGAGACCGAGCTACGATCGGAATTTCGGTTCTTTAACCGGCTCTAGAAAACGTTATGATTTGTAAGCCCGGATTATTCACGAGGCGTGGGCGTCAAACGGGAGACACTTGTTCATTGCGGAGGATACGTTCAAAGGTTGCTGTTTTGACAATTCACCTGCAAGATGAATTTATTAATTCGCAAATATGTCACCGCGGTCGTTGAATCGTTCAAAATCGCCAACAGGACGCCCGTCGTCGTGAATAATTCCGGGTAAGTCAACATTGATCATAAACGGGTGCTATCTTCGCCCGTCAGCAGAGTATTTTCTTTAAGAATAAGCGCAATGCAACCACGGGAATCAGCAGAATCCACGATACCTTCGAACAAATTGGCATTCGGTGGTCGCGACTTGCCCGACATTACTGGAGGCTCCATTAATTTCATCTTTTCCCTGTAGTCTCACCGCATTTGTTTGGCTCTTGGGCTCTGCAGCAACAGGAGACGTCGATAAGGGTTCGAGCAATCAGGCAGGCAAGGTCGACCGGGGCTCAAGCTCGACCTTGAACACGGCAGGCGGGTTTTTCCTGCCGCTGGACGAGGACCACATCTACCTGACCGAGAAATTGGCCCGGTCCGAATTCCAGACGATGACCAATAGTTAGGGTCTGCCCGGCATCGAATTTGCTGAAAAACAACCGAAACGACAAAAGAGTGGTAACGGCAATTGTCTCAATGGCTGCTACCACATAAAACGTTGGAGCAATGGTTTGCTACGCCGGACTCGCAAAAAAAGAATCACCGAAGTAGTGATTTTGAATTACTCAGAATTCATCAACGAGCAACGTGAAAATTGCTCATTCTGAATAGCTCATCGAGTCCTATGGTCTTGATAAGACTTGTTTTTTGTTCATCTGGAGAAAGCTATGAAACTTGATTTGTTTCACCGCCACGGTGCCGCACTGTTGGCAGCGATCGTGGTTTTTGGATTGACGTTCAGTCCAAACACACAAACACTCGGTCAAGAAAAGAAACCTAACATCCTGGTCATCTGGGGTGACGATATTGGCCAGTTCAATGTTAGCGCCTACAACATGGGCATGATGGGTTACAAGACGCCTAACATCGACCGCGTTGCCAGGGAAGGAGCGGTCTTCACCGATTGGTACGGACAGCAGAGTTGTACAGCGGGCCGCGCCGCCTTCATCATGGGCCAGTCGCCCATGCGTACCGGCCTGACCAAGGTCGGTCTGCCGGGTGCTGCAGAGGGTATGCAGAAAGAAGACCCGACCATCGCCGGGTTGCTGAAAGACCAAGGCTACATGACGGGGCAGTTTGGAAAGAATCACCTCGGCGACCGCGACGAGATGTTGCCGACCAACCACGGATTCGACGAGTTCCTCGGCAACCTCTACCACCTGAACGCAGAGCAGGAGCCGGAACATCCTGACTACCCAAAGGACCCGAACTTCAGGAAGCGTTTTGGACCACGGGGCGTTATTAAATCCTCCGCCGATGGAAAGATCGAAGACACTGGCCCGCTCAACAAGAAACGCATGGAAACCGTTGACGTGGAAGTCACGAACGCTGCCATGGATTTCATGGATCGCGCCCACAAGGCGGACAAGCCGTTTTTCGTCTGGTGGAACAGTACCCGCATGCATATTTGGACGCATCTCAAGGAGGAATCCGTGGGCAAGACCGGACTTGGCGTTTACGCAGATGGCATGGTCGAACATGACGGGATGGTCGGCCAGTTGCTCGACAAACTCGACGAGTTGGGAATCGCTGACAATACCATCGTGATGTACTCCACCGACAACGGTGCAGAAGTTTTCACCTGGCCTGATGGCGGCTCGACCATGTTCCGCGGCGAGAAGGCCACTCAGTGGGAAGGTGGCTTCCGCGTGCCGACTGCGATTCGTTGGCCTGGCGTCATCAAGCCAGGGACTGTGATCAACGATATCTGCGCCCACGAAGACATGCTGCCGACGTTGTTGGCCGCTGCAGGCGACAAGAACGTTAAGGAAGATCTGTTGCAGGGCAGGCAAGCGAATGCGATGAACATGAATTACAAAGTTCATCTCGACGGTTACAACCTGATGCCGTTTCTCAAGGGCGAAGAAGCGAAGAGTCCGCGAAAAGAATTCCTCTACTGGACCGACGACGGTAACGTCGCGGCGATTCGCTATAACAACTGGAAAGCCACGTTTTTGAAGCAAGAGCATGAAGGGATAGATGTCTGGACGAAGCCATTCACAGCTCTGCGTGCACCCATGATCACCAACTTGCGGATGGATCCGTTTGAGCGTGCTGAACACGAGAGTATCGGCTACGGCAAATGGTGGGCGGATCACATGTTCATGATCGCGCCCGCAGCTGGAATTGTCGGTGAGTGGCTCCAGAGCTTTAAGGACTTTCCACCGCGACAGAAGCCTGGCAGCTTCAGCCTCGACCGGGTAATGGAAAGTATCACCAAGGGCGCGGGCGACAAATAGTAGCCCGTTCTGCGCTCCTGCAACGTTGAGTCAGCCATTCAGGCGAGTAGCCGGACACGAAGTTTGAATCGTGTCCGGAACTGAGTGGCGACTCATCGTGCGGAATCAAACTCAACAGGGAAACGACCACTGCGTCCCCCCAAACACAGGCCGGAGCTAGTTCGCGATCGGCAGGCTTTTGTATTTGGTACTCAAGCCTACGTTTGGGGTACCTGTTGACTGTCACGGAAGGACGGTACCCAAAACACCTATCTCGTGGTCACCCACCTTGCGGTCGGCGGCCCCGCAATTGGAACGACGAACTGGTTTACTCCTCTGCCGGCATCGCGAACACGAGGCAGGGTGATTTCTTTACGACCTGATCGACCGTGCTTGCTTTCAGCACGTCCCAAATGCCTTTCTTCCAGTCGGTAACCATAACGATCAGATTGGCGTCGACCTCTTCCGCAATTGCTACGATTTGTTTGACGGCGTTTCCCTGACGCGTGGTTCGGGTCCACTTGTAATTTCCAAACGACGGTGGGTCCACTTTCGGAGAATGGTCATCAGCACCTACATATAGCAAAGTCACTTCCGAATTGTCGCCTCCGAATTTTTCGAGTGCCCAAGTGATCCGCTCTAACGCCGCATGTGCATCGGGTTGGTGATCGACCGCCACCACGACGCGATCCAGCGATGCCGAGCCATTTTCCATCGGTACGCCACCGCGCACGTTTTCAGGAACGAACAGAATCGGCAGGCGCGTGTTTTGTCCAACCGGCAACGAGATATGAGTATGCCCACTACCCCAAAACGGATGTTTCAGATGCTCACCGGTCGCCATCAGGATCAGGTCGTAGTATTTGACGACCGTGAGACCTCAAATCGCATCGGCCACGTTCTTGCCGACGCCAACCATTTTGTTGATCTTGATCGAGAGTTTTTCGCCGATGTCCGAGCGTTTGAATCCCGGCTCCGATTACTTTCCGCCAATCGAAGGACTACCGGAAGGAATCTCCCGGGACGACTTTCAAAATGAATATGGCGGGCTGGGCGGAGAAAGGACCAAGCGTGTCGTTGACGAGTTTCAAAGCCGACTTGCAACCTGCCGAGGTCTCGATTTAGGGCGCTGAGTCCCCAATTGCGGAAAGGACTCGAAACAATACAGAAGGAATATAGTTTCGCTTTGCGAATTCAGCATAGGGGAAGAACCGTTGCGTTGTATCTGGGAAATGGCATGAATTCGCCATTGAATTCGATGGCGGATCAGCGACTCCGGAAGAAACCGGGTTGGCTCAAGCATAGATCAACATGACCGGCGAACTGGTGGAGGAATCCTGTGGCAAGCCAACCATTAATCCTAGAGGCAGTTTCAAAGCTATGTAGGCAAGTCAGTCCCTGACTCGCGATAGCGCCATTCACAGTCTCGGAGAGACCGAGCTACGATCGGCATTCGGATTTGTAACTAGCTCTAGGAAATTGATGAAGGGAGCAAGAATCGTCGCAACGGACCGGTCTTTTTTTGCTCGATTCTTCAAGGATATTTTCGTAAAATCAACAGCGCGGACGACTTGATTGGCATCGCCTGCGTCAAACGTGAACATATTTGTTGATAAAGTGAAAACGATGTCGTTAACCTTTCCATGCCGGATAGCAGCAGTCGCTTTACTGTGGTCCTTGCTGTTGCAGATTCCGTTGCACTCGCAAGAGACCGCTGGTCTCGGTCCACTCGAACCATCGGATACGTCCAACCCCACGGCCACGCTCAACAGCCTGGTCGATTCCTGCAACGAACTCAGTCGTTTGATCGACGCGGGTGCGATGAGTGAAGAGCGAGAAGATGAAGTCCTGCCCACGGTGGAACGGATCCTCGATTGCCTGGACCTGAGTGAACTGCCTAAGGAGTTACGTCTGACTGCGGGCATCGAGTCGGCCCTGTTTCTGAAAGAAGTGTTGGACCGAGTCGAACTTCCAGCGGTGGAGGACATCCCCCCAAACTCAGATTTCGAATCATCGGATGAAAATCAGCCACTGGTTCAGTGGCTGATTCCACTTACTCGGATCTCGATTGGCCGCGTTACCGAAGGACCCCGTCAAAATGCCTTCCTGTTCACGCCAGATACGGTTCGTCGAGCCGCCCAGTTTTACCGGATCGTCAATGAACTGCCGTATCGCACCGATGGTCCAGTCGTATCAGCAGGTCTCTACGAAAGATACGAAGCGGCAACGAAAAAAAAACCTTCGCTGACGGCTGATACTTCAAGTCCTCGCGGAACGCTTACTCTGTTTATTGATTCCTGCAACGAGTTGAATGAAGAAATTGGAAATGACCAATACCTAGATCGAAGTAGCCCACAGTTTCAGCAGCTGGGCACACGGATTATCTCCTGCCTGGATTCCAGTCAGCTGCCTCAAGCCGCTCGTGAATACTTTGACGCGGAGGCTGCCGTGAGTCTAAAAGAGATTTTGGATCGCACCCAGTTGCCCAACGCCGAAGAGATTCCCGGCATCGAGTCGGTGGAAACGGTTGATGGCGCCGAATCGCTCACCCGTTGGCAGGTGCCACGAACCCAAATTGTTATTTCAAAAATCATCGAGGGGCCACGCCGTGGCGAGTTCCTGTTTTCGGCGGATACCGTTTCGCGGGCACCGGAGATGTATCGCAAGATGGCCTCGGAACCTTACCGAAAGGATGGCCGGCCAGTCTCTGAAGGTTTCTATGACTGGTGGCTATCTCGCCCCGGCAACCCAACGGTGGCCAGCTGGATCGATCGATTGCCGGATTGGTTTCAGAATCGATGTTTTGGCATGGCCATCTGGCAGTGGGTCGGTCTTTTGATCATGACTCCGCTCGGCATGGCCCTGATGTTGTTCGCATTTCGGTTTGCACGCGGTCAGGGTGAACCGATACAGAGCAGGAAACTCGCTTGGCACTGGTTGGGGCTGATATTTCCCATCATCGCAATCCTTATTCCGCCTGGCTTCAAATATGTAGCCTTTGACTTCCTGTCACTTCGCGGAACCGCAATATACATCGTCAGTTTTTTCGCCAATGTCGTCTTTTTGTTGGCTTTGATGGTTTTGATTGTTCGGGTCAGCAGTCGAATTGCAGAGTCATTGGTCGCTTTGCCACGTATCGCTCCCGAAGGACTCGATGCGAACCTGATACGAATATTCTGTCGTGTCTTGGGGATCGTCGCAGCGGTGATCGTGCTACTCGAAGGTGGCCGATACCTTGGTTTTCCGATCACCACGCTTATTGCCAGTGCAGGGATTGGAGGTTTGGCCATCGCCTTGTCAGCGCAGGGTTTGATCAAAGGACTGTTCGGCACGGTTACGATACTACTGGACAAACCGTTTCGCGTGGGTGACCGGATTATCGTGAAAGGCCATGAGGGATTCGTCGAAGAGATTGGGCTGCGATCGACCAAGATTCGTGCCTTTGACAAGCGGTTAATCGCGATTCCGAACGACTTGATAGCCGAGGCAGAAATCCAAAACGTGGGCAACCTCGATTTCATCCGAAAGGAAACTAATCTGCGCATCCCGCTCGACACTCCGCGTGAGCAAGTCGAAAAAGCCGTCGCCTGCATTCGCGCCGTTTTGGACAACACTGAGGGAATGGCTGAGCAACGACCGCCCCGTGTGAACTTCACGGAGTTCAACGCCGACTCATTCAACATCCGCGTCACATTTTGTTACGAGACTCGCAAAATGTCGGAATTCCGAAACGTTTCTGAGAAGATCAATTTGGAAATCATGCGCGCTTTTGAGGAACACGGAATCCAATTCTCGCTTCCATTTCGGCATAGTTTTTGGAAGACCGATGATGAACAGGGGCCAATGGACGTTATCGTCATGAATGAACGGTGAGCATTGCATCGCCGGGCGTTACTTCGCAAGATGAGTTAAACAGGTTGGTTAACGCCTAACCGTAACCATTCGCGGCCAGGGACACGCTCAAAATGAATGACGACGGCAGCGTCGATTTGTACTTTGCCACTGAAGCACCGGAGGGACTCGAATCGAATTGGATTCCCACCGGAGAGGATTTCTCTCTGCTCTTCAGGCTTCACGGTCCGGACAAGCCTCTCTTTGAGAAGACGTGGACCTTGGGCGATGTTGAAAAAATTAAACGATACCTGCGAACCCGTTTCCCCAGAAATATCAAACGAAAGTGAACACCATAATGAGAATGACGAAACCCGCGCAACTCCTCTGTATTGGACTGGTCGGCCTGCTTGCGACATCCGCTTTGGCCCAACAGACCAAGGCGAAAATGTCCACTCAAGTTCCGAAAGGGGTCGCGACTCCCGACAAACTGGAAACCTCGATTGGTACCTTGACTTCCATCGACGGGTCCCGGATTTGAAGACAACGCAGAAAGTTTATACGATCATCTTGACCTGAATCGCGCAACGGAAGCTTTCTTGAATGGCTGTCCGATTGCCTCGATGCATGCTCTCGAAGAGGGCCTGCGAAAGCACGGACCGCCGAACACGACTCCCGTGTTGTTCGAGGAGTTGATGGACTCGAAAACAGCTTTGAAACCCCTGGAAATCAGTCGGTCTGTCAAAACGTGACGCAAAATCCGACGCATAGATCCAAGGTAGACGCAGATCTGGCTCGAATCATTAAGGCTTGGCCAACCCTTGTAGGGCAGATAAAGCCGAACGCAGTTTATTTTGAACTTCTCCAGCGAATCTTAAAACAGCCGTGCAGTCCATTTGTTGAATTGACTTCTTTCGAAGTGTTCTACATCACTGGCACGCTTCGACGTCGTCGAAGTAGCCCCGCCAACCCAATGACTCCCAAGACCGTAACGCTGGACGGCTCTGGCACCGCCGTCACGCTGAAGTAGCTGTCGACAAACCGATTTCCAAATTCCAGCTGACCGGATGCATCGAAATGAACCGGATTCCTGACGTTATCGGTGCCCCGGACGAAATCATTTCACGCCAACAGCAATCGGCAGTCCGTGATCGTGGCGGAAGTGGTTGCCTCGATCACGAAGTAGCCGATCGTCTCGTTGGACTGAGTGACGTCGGAGTCCTCGCCCACCTGTTTCCCGACGATACCTGACTCGCTCAGCGACTTCGGAGTTTCACGGCGAAGCAGTTTAATAGTCCTTGCCAACCTGGCAAAACGCAGGTTTTCGGATGTTGATACGACACTGTTGATTGGTCCTGTGCTCCCCAAAGCGAATTGATACAGCGACGCTACTGTTGCAACATCCTTCGGTCGCAGCGATTTCTTCGCGAAGAAACAAGCATCAAAGCTGATAGTCCGAGAAATGACAACACGTTTGGTTCAGGTACAGCTGTTACCGAAGCCCCTGCCAAACCCAACGAATCAATCCGCAGGATGTTGTTGCCGTTTTCAAAAATCTGTCCTGATTGAAATTCAGGATTAAAATCGCCAAAATCGCCAGCAAATGTACTATACGTAAATGCCTGAAACACATCCGCGTCAAAATCATTCGGGGGGTTTGGTTGATCGTCGACGTAGCCAAAGCCTTTGCGTGGATTTATTCCGTCAGACGGCACCCAAAGACCGGCGGCAAATTGGTTATCCACAAGTTGGTAAGCCTGAGCATAGAGTGTCGTGTCTGGGTCAAAGTCAAAAATATCGCCGTTCCCAAGGGTCAGGCGAGCAGAATTCAATGCGAACCAGCCGAGCTTATCATTCCCGTTGTTGTCGACACCATCGACGAGGTCAAAAGCGACCTCAAAGGATTCGCCGTCGATGTTGTTTCCATTAAGCTGACCTTCAGCGATGGTTCCTGTCATCGAAACGGTCAAGTCGGCCTCAGCTCGGCAACAGAACAGAGACAAAAGTAAGCTACTTGCTACGGTCAAGCAAATTTGAAATACGAATTTCATGGTGTTTTTCCTTCAGTGTAAATCATGTAGTGACAGATTTTGTTCGTCAACAGCAACACCAATTGCGAATTACCGCCGACTTGAATTCAGTTGTACTTTGCGAAGGGGAACGAATCATCCAGTCCAAGTTTAATCGAATCAATTTCATTTTTCCATTCTGATGCACGCAATGCATCCAAATCGAATTCGGACCAGCCCTCAAACGCCGAGTCCCTTTTCACTTGGGCCATTGACCGGATCGAATCCGCTGACCAGATGGGCTCGGCGTCTGGCAGCGTCTGCCGTGCAGTATTAACACCCGCCAAGCTCAACTTGGATTTCGCGTCCGAAGAGGTCCGTCGCAAGGTGATCTGTGCTGGATCATTGGCGGCCTCCGAGCGATCATCGCCTGCAACCGCGAAGAAACGAAGGTCGGCAGGGATTTCGTTCAACGAGGAACTCGCAACGATCTCCGAAACTTCCGCCCCATCGTCAACGACGGGTGGATCAACCACGAAGTAGGCGACTTGTTCGGTCGTGTGTTTTCTTTCATTATTGGCGATTTGGTCTTCGTCAATGGCCACGTTGATCAGGCTGGAAAACGGACTAACCGGATCGTTGCCGTACAACACCGCCCAGCCACCATCCCCGCCGTCCATCCCGGCGTTGGAAACGACAGCCGCTTTGGAATTAAACGAAATGTCGTAGTCGTACTGATAGCCGTTGGCATTGCTGACGTTATCGGTGCCACGCACGAAATCATTGGTCACGCCAGCAGCAATCGGCAAACCGTTGATCGTGGCGGAAGTGGTTGCCTCAATCACAAAGTAGCCGATGGTTTCGTTGGACCGCGTGACATCGAAATCCTCGCCCACATGTTTACCGACGGTCAGGGCACCGGAGGATGGAGCGGAAGTGCGACTGCCACCGGCGGCCCAGAAAACCGACCAGTCCGAATCGTTGAAGCTCATCACCTGGCCGACAACGACCGGGTTGGCGTAAGCCTGCTGGTAAGCACGCGACTGACCAACCCACGAGTTGTTCTCGTCGGTGACCGAACTGTTGTACTTGACAACCTCCAGCTTGTAGCCGTCGGTCGGGTTGTTGTAAGTCCCTTCCTCCATCACCGTGTAATGAACTGCAACGCCGCTGACAAAGGTCGGACTGGATGAATTGGTCGCTTGTTGAACGGCGAACTCGAAAGCGTTTCCATTGGCATTGCGAATCCGAACCACCGCCGGAACATCGGATTTGTCATAATTCGGCGACGCGACAACCACCATCGAGGTATAACTGCTGGGCAGCGTCACCGTTTGCCAACCACCATTGCTGACCACATCTCCGAAGGCGAGATTGGGACCGCTGACGACCGCATTGACCATGATGTCGACGGTCGCCGTGTCGCTGCCACCCTGACCGTCATCGACGGTGTAAGTGAACGAATCGCTACCAGTAAAACCTGCATCGGGCGTGTAGGTGTAGGTCCCGTCGCCGTTGTCCGCGACCGAGCCGTCGGTGCCTTGGGTGAAGCTAACAATGCTCAGCGTGTCGCCATCGGCATCCGAATCGTTACCCAGCAGACTTGCCGCCGCGATCACCAGCGGCGTCTCCTGATCGGTGCTGTTGTTGTCGTCAACCGCCACAGGATTATCGTTGACCGATGCCACGTTCAAGCTGACCGTGGCCGTATCCGTTCCCCCATTCCCATCACTGACGGTGTACGTGAATGAATCGGGGCCGTGATAGTTCGAATTCGGCGTATAGGTCAGTGATCCATCGCCATTGTTGACGACGGTTCCGTCAGATGGTTGCGTTAAGCCGGTGATGACCAGGCTGTCGCCGTCTGCGTCACTGTCGTTGGACAGCAGTGCCGCGATGTCGATTACCAGTCCCGTATCCTCGGTGGTTGAGTCGCTATCGCCGATTGCGATCGGAATGTCATTCACCGATGCGATCGTCAGGTTGACCACGGCCGAATCGCTGCCACCGTTTCCGTCACTGACCGTGTAGGTGAAACTATCGGTACCGTGGTAGTTGGCAACCGGCGTGTAGGTAAACGTTCCGTTCCCATTGTCAACCAGCGAGCCATGTCCGGCTTGAGTAAAACTGGTGATACTGATGTCGTCACCATCGACGTCGAAGTCGTTGCCCAGCAGGCTGGCCGCCGCGATCAGCAGGGCCGAGTCTTCATTGGTGGAATCAGTGTCGCCCATCGCGACCGGTGCGTCATTGACGGGAGACACGGTCAGGTTCACGGTGGCCAGATTCGAATCGCTCGTGCCATCGTTCGCGCGGTAGGTAAAGCTATCGGGGCCATGGTAGTCCGCGACCGGTGTATAAGTGAACGACCCATTCGCATTGAGCGTCACCACGCCGTGGGTCGCATCGGCGACAAGTGTGGCGGTCAAAGGGTCGCCCTCGGGATCGGTGTCGCCGTCCAGCACGCCGGGTGCTGCGACGTTCAGAACGGAGTCTTCGGCGGTCTGATACGCATCGTCATCGGCCACGGGCGACAGGTTCATGTTTGCGAACGAATCCAGATACACGTTCGCTAATCGCGTTCCATACTCGATTTGCCCCATGGCATCAAAGTGAACCGCATCGCGTAGTGTGATTCCGAGGTTCGAAAAGAATTTCGTTTGAGGAACGGTTGCGGCGACTTCCAGCTGACCTTGCCGGATGAGTTCCGCTCCGGGGTATGCATCCAGAAGCTCGGGAGGGATATCTTCCGTGATTTCCGGCGCGAGAGGCATGACAAATGGCAAATTGGGTCCGTATTGATCACGCACAGCGCCGATGAAATTTTCCAGATTTGCGCCGAACTGCTCCGAACGTGCGATCGCGGCCTGCCTGCCAGCTTCGAATTCAGCCGGATCACTCGAATTACTGTTCCTATTTCTGGAGTCGCCACCACCGAGACTAAGAAAGAAGCCTTCGACATCATACGACTGCCCGGTTGCATCGAGTACGGCAATGGCATCGTCTGTTTTCTTAAGCAGGCCGTTCCACATGTGCTCCGAAGATGTAGGAGAACCGACGTTATCGGGATTGAAGTGTTCGGCCAGGTCCCGTCCACCGTCTCCGTGTTTGATCAACGCGATGCGATCATCCGGGTAGGCGTCGGCGAGTTGTCTGGCGAGGCTGAGCTCCGGGCCAAGTCCGTTGCGGGCGTCCAGACCCTCGGGCTCATCCGGCCGCGGGGCGTGGGTTCCCCAACCATGTCCCGGTTCTACCGTCGTCCATTGGCCGCCATTCATGTCGTGATCGAGCCAAATCCAGACGTCGTCTTGTGGCACATTCCAATCCGGTTCGAGGTTTTCTGCAGAGGCGGTTCCCGTGGTGTTCGATTGTCCGGCCAAAATGAAAATTTTCACCGGCCTAATATCGACTTCATTGACCGTCACAACCACGGTATCGGTGGAAGATGCTCCATCGTTATCCATCACCGTCAACGTCAGTTCGTGGGTTCCAATCGGAAGCGTGGGCGTGATGTCTGCCGTTGTCCCTAGAATCGTCGAACCTTGCCGCCACTCATACGAGACAACTTCGCCATCGGAGTCGCTGCCGCTGCCTGTCAGCATTACAAATTCGTCGCCGTTTGCGCCCGCGTCGTTTAACGTTTGATCTTCGCCCGCATCGGCATCAGGCGCTTGATTGCTCGCTTCTGCGCCGCTGATCTGCACGTTGTCAACATACCAGTAATCCCACCGCGAGCTGCTCATCTGACCATGGAAGTGAACGTCGAGTGTGTCTCCGTCACCCGGCACGGCGAATTCGTAAGTCCGATACTGATTGTCGTCCTCGCCGTTGATGAACTGCTTCAACGTGGTCCAGCTGCCGCCATCGATCCGGAATTCGACCTGCGCACGATCGGAGTTCTCGAATGAACGGAGTTTGGCACCGAAGCTCAATTGCAAGTCGGTCATCCCGCTAATATCGACCGTTCTGGAAATATCTTCCGAGCCCTGAACGAGGGCATGCAAGGAACCGCTCTGTGGTGAACTGCTGCTGGTCACGTAGGGGCTACCGTTGGTCTGCCAATTCGAGGTCCAGTCCCCGCTGCCCCCCTGAAAATTTGCCGATTCAAATCCATCAGTTGCAATGACGGCCAGTAGTCGACGGTCTTCCAGCGCCTCGTAATGGTGATCTTGGCGTTTCTGCCCGCGTCGGGAGCTTGTTTTGCAGGAAGCAATAGGACTTTTCTTGGGTCGATTCGCCATTGGTCGGCCTCAATATTGGTATCGAATGGATTGCTAAACGGACGATATCACCGCCCTGCATCGGGACCTGCAGACAACGTTGCAAGTGAGACAAACTAAATCAATCAAATTTGCAAAAAACACTAAAAACCGAAGTGAGCGGAAGCGATCGCAAAAAATTCAAAAAAGTTGGTCTCGAATCCGAGAGATTTGGCAGGTATCGGTTTGACCAGGAAGGCTTCCCGAGACAACTCATTTCGGCGTAGTGGATTTTTTTGCGCGAGCTCAGGCATGCGAAATCGGCGCTGGGGACAGAAAATGAAACACCCGGCAAAAAACTTGACCAAAATAAAAAGCGCGACTAATCTGCCCTTTTTTGGTATCTGCTTAAAACCAGCAGACTCTGCCAAAAAATGCAAAAATATGGGTCTCTCGCCATGGAGATTGAGCAGGTATTGGTTTGACGGGAATTTTTAATGGCATCCGGTGACGACACCACAGAGACCGAATCACTGTTGCGTGCGGCGGAACAGGGGGATCGGGCGGCCCTCAGTCGACTGGTCGATATGCATCGAGCTTACCTGCGTCGTGTGATTGATTTGCGAATGGACCAGGCGTTGCGTGGACGTGTCGATCCATCCGACATCGTGCAGGAAACACAAATGGTGGCCAACAGACGGATCAAAGATTACATTCAGCGTCGTCCCACGTCATTCAAGCTTTGGCTGAGGGGCGAAGCGATGCAGCAGGTCGCTGCGCATTATCGTCGCCACGTCACAGCGGACCGTCGTAGCGTCCAGCGTGAATGCTCCATCTCGGACGCGTCCGGAATTCTGCTCGCCAAGGGACTTTTGGCGGGTACACCCAGTCGCGTGGTCGCGGAAAAAGAAATCGCTCATCGAGTCCGCGAGTTGGTAGATGACTTGCCGGAAAATGACCGTGAGATTTTGCTGCTACGCTACGTCGAGCAGCTCAGCAATGCCGAGGCGGCCAAGCTACTTTCGATCGAACCGGCAGCGGCCCGCAAACGACACGGCCGCGGACTCAAACGCTTGCTCGCTGCCATGATCGCTGCGGGATTGGCTTCTTCCAACGATGGGGACCAACGATGAACCAAGTGGACCAGAAGATTGATGATGCCGAGCTTGGTGAAATCGTCGATCAAGTGCTTGCCAAGATGAGTCGTGGTGAAGCGATCGACGTCGAGCAGTACGCTCGTGAGCATCCCGACGTTGCCGAAGTGCTTCGCCATGCACTGCCGGCCCTGCGCGCCGTCTCTCAATCGAGTTTTGGCGGAACAGCGAATACAACCACCCATGGTTCGCAACCCAACCACGGCGGGGAGCCGCTGGAAGCCAACCGGACGATCGGTGACTTCCGGATCATCCGGGAACTTGGACGCGGAGGAATGGGCGTTGTCTACGAGGCCGACGAATTATCTCTTGGTCGTAGAGTCGCATTGAAAATCCTCCCCTTTGCCGGGATCGTCGATGAGAGAGCTCTGCAACGATTTCGCAATGAAGTCAGGGCGGCGGCCGGGTTGGATCATCCCAACATCGTCTCGGTGCATTCGGCCGGTGAACAGCGGGGCGTGCACTATTACGCCATGCAGTTTGTCCGGGGGCAGACCCTGGCCGAGGTAATCCACCAACTGTCACAGATCAAGAATGGCGACGTCGCGCTGTCCGGCGATTCAATCAGCCAGATTCTCTCTGTATCATCCGATAGCCCTGCCCCCAGCGGTACCGAGCCGAGCGTAGCGCTAGCCCAGCCTGCAAAATGGTTGCCCGCCGAGGAAACCATTCCTATCGAGCAGCATCAGCAGCAAACGATCGTCGCCTCCAGCAGTGGTTCGGACCCACACTTCTACCGATCCGTTGCGATCCTCGGCGTCCAAGCGGCCGGCGCTCTCCAGCACGCGCATGACAATGGCGTTCTGCACCGGGATATCAAACCGGGCAACCTGATGCTGGACGCTCAGTCTCAACTGTATATCACCGACTTCGGACTGGCTCGCATCGAGTCCGATGCCGCGATGACCATGACCGGCGACCTGATCGGAACATTGCGCTACATGAGTCCCGAGCAAGCCCTCGCCAAACGAGTCGTGATCGATCAGCGCAGCGATATCTACTCGCTGGGCGCGACGCTTTACGAATTGTTGGCACTGCGTCCAGTTTTCGAAGGCTCTGATCGGCAGGCGTTGCTCAAGCAGATCGCCCTCGAAGATCCGGTCAAGCTGCGGAAGATCGATCGTGCCATTCCAGCGGACCTGGAAACGGTCATCCACAAATCACTGGCCAAGAATCCCGACGAGCGTTACACCACGGCAGAAGAATTCGCCTCCGATCTTCAAGCGTTCATCGATCACCGTCCGATCACGGCCCGCCCGCCGACATCCCTGCAACGTTTGGGCAAGTGGTCACAACGCAACCGCGGCTTGGTCGCCGCCGGGGCGGTGGCTGCCGGAATCTGTCTCGTTCTGCTGGTGGTCAGCAACATTATGATTGCCGGGCAGAAAAAACTGGCGGTGGAAGCAGCCGCTAGTGAACGCGTCCAACGGCAAAACGCCGAGCACGAACGTGATGCGGCGGAGCAGGCGCGCGAACAGGCCGAGGATGTTGTGAACTTTCTGACCGACGCTTTCCGCAGCCCTGATCCCGACCGGGACGGGCATACGGTCACCGTCGTGGAAGTCCTCGATCAAGCCGCCGAAGAGCTGAAGTCGCGAGAAAAGATAGGCCCGGAACGCCACGCGAGTTTGCTCAGTACGCTAGGCGAGACGTACTTGGGCCTCGGACTCGGCCGCGAAGCTGTCCCATTGTTTGAGCAGAGCCATAGGCTTCGACAGGAAAAGCTCGGTGAGCGACATGCTGATACGATCAAAGCAATGCATAATTTGGCCGCGGCCTATAGCATGGCCGGGCGGATAGAGGATGCCTTCGAAATGGGAAAACGCTCATTAGAAATCAAGCGTGATTTGCTGGGCGAACGGCATCCTGACACGCTCAATTCAATGAACAATCTGGCGGGTGACTATGTAGACTTGGGTCGGTTCGCTGACGCGATCAAACTGCACGAGAAAACGCTGAAGATCAAGCGTGAGGTACTGGGCGAGCGGGATCCTGATACTCTTATTTCCATGCACAACCTGGCGGTTGCCTACCATCGTGCGGGGAGATCGACCGAGGCGCTCAAGCTGCTGAAAGAAACCTATGAGATAAGCCGTGAGGTCCTGGGCGAACGCGATCTAGACACGATTAACTCAATGGGTATGCTCGGCATGGTTTACCGGTCAGTCGGCCAGCCGATGAAAGCGGCCGAAATAAATGAACAAGCATTAAAACTCACGCGTGAAGTTTTGGGCGAACAGCATTCGGTAACACTCACCGAAGAAAGTAACCTGGCCGAGGTTTACAAATCACTCGGTCGCTACGAGGATGCATTAGCGATTCATGAAAAAGTTCTCAAGCTTAGGCGCGAAATGCATGGTGAACGCCATCCCGAAACGGTTGCATCGATGCTCAACCTGACTGGGACTTACATCAAGTTGCACCGCCACGAAGAGGCGTTGAAGCTTGGCAAGCAGACGCTGACAATGTGTCACAAAGTCTTTGGTGAACGGCATCCAAAAACACTTCATGCAACGAACACGCTGATGAACGTCAATATGCATTTGAGCCGTTTTTCCGAGGCCATCGAACTGGGCGAACAGACGCTGAAACTTCGACGGGAGGAACTTGGGGGGGAGCATCCCGATACGCTCCAATCGATGGGTAACTTGGCCTCTGCTTACGCGGGGATCGGTCGCTACTCAAATGCGATCGAATTGAGCGAGCAGACTTTGGAGCAAAGGCGAGAGAAACTAGGCGAGCGACACCCGAGCACTCTGATCGCGATGAGCAATCTCGCGCATTGGTACGAGCGAACAGCTCAATATTCCGAGGCGATCAAACTTATTGAATCAACTTTGAAACTATCGCGTGAAGTTTTAGGAAAGCTGCACCCTCAATCGATTGGCCTGACAAGGCAATTGGCCACTTGCTATTACCGTGCAGGCAGGAACGAAGAGGCAATCGAGCAGTTCGAACAATCATTGTCCCTGTACGGTGAGCTTGCAATCGAGAACGATCCTTGGGTGCCGGTTGTAAAAAACGGGTTGGCCCTTGCGTATGCTGAAATTGGCCGATATGAAGATGCCGCCAAATTGCACGAATACACTTTGCAATATGCTCGCGAGCAATTCGGTGAACGGCACCCAAACACAATCTCCGGAATGCGGAACTTGGCTTTCGACTACCTGGGCCTCGGTCGGTTCAACGAAGCGATCGAGCTGCAAGAAGAGGCGGTTAAAAAATCGCGCGAAGTGTTGGGACCATGGAACCGCACAACGCTTATCGCGTGCAATAGCCGAGCCCGTGCCTATCACGCGGCCGGTCGGTATGTGGAGGCCAGTCAACTGTTCGACGAGGCGATTGAATTCTTGAAGAACCCACCCGATGAAGTACAATTGGACCGGGATGTGATTGATAGCGAGTACGCGAGCATTCTATCCGGCGCCGCGAAGACCAGATTGCAGATGAAGCAAGCTGCGAAAGCGGAAGAACTGGTTCGAGAGTCTCTGCAGCTGTTAAAACGTTTAAGTCCCGAACATCGGGTACATGCTCGTGAAAAACTCGCCGAAACCTGCCAGTTGCTCATCGAATTGTACCGAGAAAAAGAGGACACCGAGCAAGCCAAACACTGGAAGCAAAAGCTAGACAGTCTTTCGAAGGGCTGATCGCTCGGTCGCGCGTGTCGACGACGTTGGTTCTGATGGTGCTACCAAAGCCTCTCGGCTAAAACGTACTGCTGCAAGTGTCAGCGGTGTCCCTGGCTCTCTCGCAGTGAATGTGTTGGACTGTCAAGAAGCCAATCGCTCCCGTTCGTCCACCGCTTTGTCGGGCGTCAGCAGAGGATCTGGCGATGAGGTTGAGCGTGTCGATCGCAAGCGAGCAAAAATCGACCGGATTTTGAGACTGGCCCCCGGTTTTACAGATTCGCGTAGCGATATAACGTGGACCGCGAGATTTTCAGCGTTTCGCAAATATCGTCTACCTCCAGGGATTTGTCCGCCAACAGAGTCTTCGCCAGTCGCTGATCGACCTGTACGAGGACCAGGGAAACGCCGAGCAAGCCAGCAAGTGGCAGCAAACCCTGGAGAATCTGTCCGAGCCGGAAACAATCGAAGCCGACAATAAAGCGAGTGAGAAGCAAGAGACCAATCCCAAATCCTTGTAGCGCTGGATGAGAAAAGTAATGCAGTGAAGCAGGGTTAGCGTTCAACAACGTCGTAAATAAACCATGAATCAAATCGAAGCTGAAACAGGTGATGGCCAGCTCGGCGAAATCGTCGACGAAGTGCTTGGGAAAATGAGTTAAACAGGTTGGTTAACGCCTAACCGTAACCATTCGCGGCCAGGGACACGCTCAAAATGAATGACGACGGCAGCGTCGATTTGTACTTTGCCACTGAAGCACCGGAGGGACTCGAATCGAATTGGATTCCCACCGGAGAGGATTTCTCTCTGCTCTTCAGGCTTCACGGTCCGGACAAGCCTCTCTTTGAGAAGACGTGGACCTTGGGCGATGTTGAAAAAATTAAACGATACCTGCGAACCCGTTTCCCCAGAAATATCAAACGAAAGTGAACACCATAATGAGAATGACGAAACCCGCGCAACTCCTCTGTATTGGACTGGTCGGCCTGCTTGCGACATCCGCTTTGGCCCAACAGACCAAGGCGAAAATGTCCACTCAAGTTCCGAAAGGGGTCGCGACTCCCGACAAACTGGAAACCTCGATTGGTACCTTGACTTCCATCGACGGGTCCCGGATTTGAAGACAACGCAGAAAGTTTATACGATCATCTTGACCTGAATCGCGCAACGGAAGCTTTCTTGAATGGCTGTCCGATTGCCTCGATGCATGCTCTCGAAGAGGGCCTGCGAAAGCACGGACCGCCGAACACGACTCCCGTGTTGTTCGAGGAGTTGATGGACTCCAAGGCGATCTGGCTTACTCCGAACACGACCTCGGTCTACATGGCTTCCGCCTCAGCTGGCAGTCTCCTGTTTTGTCAATTCAGACTTCAACCGTCGCAGCCGGAATGCAAAGACGACCATCGCGATACTCGCAACGATGGCAAGCAGACCCAGTAGACGAACCATGTTGAGTCCGAAAAACAATGGCGTCGCCAATAGCGCAAGACCCACCAGAACGAGCAAGACACCACTCAGAATCAGCCAACCTTCGCCCTCGATTTGCTTGCGGTCTTGAATCGCAGCAAAAATTTCCATCACGCCGGCGACAATGGCCAACACACCGATGAGGGTCACGACAAACGACGCTGTCAGCCCAGCCACAAGCACAGGATTGGCAAACACAAAAACACCTGCCAGTACCGCGACGATGCCGCGGACGATTGTCCATAATCGCGACGGAACTTTTCCAATTATTCCAGCAATGATCGCCAGGATGCCATCAAAAACGAGGAAGAATCCTGCGACTTGGGCGAAAGCTGCCAGCGTCATGGCGGGTTGTATGAGTGCATAAACACCAAGCAATAATAACATGAGGCCGCGGACCAACGGCAACCACCAAAGTCGGGCTAGTTCAGTTGCGATCGACTTGGCGTTTGGGAAATCAGATTCTGCAGACATGGGTAACACTTATGAAAAAAACTTGGATATGGATGGGTGCCTTGTTGCCAATCGCTTCGTGGTTCGTGATTTCGTATCCATTGCGCGGATGCTTGGGTCGTTTGCAGCGCCCAATGGAGTTCCGATGAGAAATTTATTTCAACTCCACCGTCACTTTGCCAATCGTGCCGGTGAACTCGAATGGCCGCCGTTCTTCGTAGTCGCGTGAGACAGGCGAGCCAAGGTCGATGCCAACATCGAATGTCTCACTGGCCGTAAATGCTAGTGGTACGGTTCGTTTGGTGGTCATTCGGGCGACTTCGTTACCGTCAACGATCATCACAATTTCGGCCGCAGCCCCCGGTTTGGCCAAGGTAGTATCCACAACGATGACATGTTCACCCGCCGCGATTTTTTCTTTCGTCCTAGCAATATATCGTTCGATGATCATCAAGTTATATTCGAAGACCAGGTAGCCGTTGTCCATGTAGCATGTAAGGCCACCGCTTGCCCCACCAAGCGCGTACAGTGTGCCGGTTGCGTTCTCTCCGACGTCAAGATTTATCGAGACGGTGTTACTTTTCTTCCCTAAACCGGGTGCCGAGAATTCTGGCATCCTTCGCGTGGTATTGCTGAAAGTCCACTGATCATAAGGTGATGAGTGAATATCTTCTGGGTGAAGTCTCAGCCAGTTGCCAGCTCCAATAGGAAAGTCTTTGTTGTCCTTGGCTTCAGCTTGAAACAGTTGCTTCATCTCATTAAGCTTTTCCGGATATTGTTTGGAGAGATCATTTGCTTGAGAAAAATCACTTCGTAAATCGTAAAGCTGCCAAGCATCCGTCTTGGAATCCCATTGCTTGTCAAATCCGCCTTTCGCCGCATTCCAAGGTATGAATGGTCCAAAAGCACTTGCAAACCAGCCGTCGTGATAGACGCCTCGACTTCCATTGTTGTCGAAGAATTGAATGTCTTTACGGCCCTTTGCATTCCCATCTGCAAATGTATACGCAAGGCTCACTCCATCGATATTCATCTGTTTCTGGCCGTAAACGACCTTGGGAGGGGTGATGCCCAAAATTTCATAGAGCGTCGGAGCGATGTCGATTACGTGGTGGAATTGAGTGCGCATTGTCTTGTCTGGCGTGATTCCCTTTGGCCATGATACGACCATCGGATTGCGAGTGCCGCCGAAGTGAGCCGCGACCAACTTGGTGCTCTTGAGTGGTGTGCAGCCTGCCCACGCCCAGCCTGCGTGATACATATTGTCCATGGAAGGACCGCCAAGTTCATCGATGCCGCCCAAAGATTCCATGGCTTGCATTTGTTGGTCAATCGTGTTGGGAATCCCGTTTTGAGCAAGTAGTTCACTAATGGATCCTTCTTGCCCCTCAGCACTAGAGCCATTGTCTCCGACGACATAAAAAACGATGGTGTTATCTTTCAGTCCACGCTGCTCAAGACCCTCGATCATTTCTCCGATTTGATGATCGGTGTGTTCCATGAATCCCGCAAAAACTTCCATCAATCTCGTTTGGAAGGCTCGCTGCTCTGGCGGGATACTTTCCCACGAAGGCATCGTTGGATCTCGCTCCGTAAGTTTGGTGCCTTTGGGAATGACTCCCATCTCCAGTTGGCGTTTGAACACTCGCTCTCGATAGGCATCCCAGCCATCGTCAAATTTTCCTTTGTATTTGTCTGCCCACTCTTTGAATACGTGATGGGGGCCATGGACGGCACCGGGGGCCCAATACATAAGAAACGGCTTGTCAGGTGAAAACGCCTGGTGTCTATCGATCCAGGCCAAAGCCTTGTCCTTCATGTCAACGGTTAAATGGTAGGTTGGATCGTCATGAGGTGGCTCAACGGAGTTGTAGTTTTCATAGAGACGTGGTTCCCACTGTGACGTCTCGCCGGCCAGGAATCCATAAAAGTATTCAAACCCGTATCCGTTTGGCCAACGGTCCTTGGGGCCCATATCCGTCGTTTCTGTTGCCGGGGTGTTGTGCCATTTTCCAAAGGCGGATGTATGGTAGCCATACCCTTTCAACACTTCTGCAAACGTGGCCGCAGTCTTCGGAATGATTCCTGTGTAACCGTCAAAGGCAACGGCCCGTTCGGCGATCGTGCCGGAACCGACTCGCGTATGATTGCGTCCAGTCAACAATGCTGCTCGTGTTGGCGAACAAATCGAAGTCGTGTGAAACGCGTTGTATCGGATACCCTCGTTGGCCAGTTTCGTCAGCGTCGGAGTGTGAATTTCACCTCCGAAAGTATCGGCAACTCCGAATCCGATATCGTCGATCAGGACGATCAAGATGTTGGGCGCGTCTATTGGCAAACGCTGGGGCTCAACCGGCCATTTCATGGTCGAGTCTTGTAGTCGAGGCTTGGCGACACTGTCCATCGGCGTTGGCGGAAAGGGCAACACATCCTGAGCCTGCAGAGTTAGTCCGCATAGTAAAAACATGCAAATAAAATTTGTTTTCAAGTTGAATATCATTCGTCTGATTTTCTTGAGAAAACACGTACTAAGTGTCTTGCGAGACGGAACTATTCAAGACGGCACGAGCGATTGGGTTCTTGTCCTAATCTTTATTCGAATGGGAACGACTGCATTTGTCAAACCTCACACATCGAGTGAATGCTGGATTTCAACGGAAGTTTGCTGCCGGCCTTCAAGCGTCACTAGGGTTCAATCGCTTTCGAATGAACCAACTTTGGGCAGCAGCACGGATGTGGCGGCATCAGCGGAAGGCTTTTCAGCAATTGGTACAACTGGGGCTTTAAAAGCGGGATCAAACCGATGATCAAAGTCGCCAAGATGCTTTAGTGTCTTTTGCCGGAAGCAATGAGTACTTTCGTTATCGCGTCACTAACGCATTCAATGCAGAACCGATTGAAAAATTCAATCCGTCAAATCAGTCTCGCCTAAATTCAGATGCTTTGAAAACGACAGAACAAGAATATTCTTTTGCTGTCGCAAACTCTTTCTAAAACCATATGAACGCCACTAAAATTGACGATGAACCGATTCGTTAAAGTGGCTGTGGTTGCAACTCGCTAGTTGTTCTCTAGACGCTGTCCACAGCCACCAATCAGGGTCACAACGATCACTTCAAGTTGATCGTCACCTTGTTGATTTTACCCGTGTACTTGCTGCTTGCGCGATCGTACTCATCGGACACCGCAGTTTCGGTGTCGATGCCGACACCTGCAGTTTCATCGGCTGAGAATACGGCAAACTCGGTTTGCGCGACCTTGGTAGAACCGACTGCTTCCCCGTTGATGTATAGCGTCGCCGTCCCTCCAGCGCCCGGTTTCTCACCCCCATCGTAGGCGAAGTCCATCTTCACGGTGGACTTGCCCTTTTGAAGCTTGACGTTGGCTGTGGCTGTGTCGCTTTTCAGGCCAAGGTAGTTGTAAGTGAATTTCGGCGTACCGTCTTTCACGAACAGGCTCCAACCGCCGAAGCGGCCCCCTTGAGCAACGATCACACCATTCAAAAGCTGGGCATCGATTTCGAGTTCAGCAACAATCTCAAACGAGGTGTTCTTGACATTGATGAAGTCATTCTCCAGCAAGCCGTTCATCCCCTCGTATAACGTCAGGCTCTTTCGCCCAAACATCAAGTCAGGGCGCCCCGCCAGTTTGGGATTAAACAATTCCTGCCGCCGATCATCGAGCGGAAGGACTTTGTATTTGACGGCCTCGCTCAGGAAGACCTGCTGCAGTTTTGCCAACATTTCGGGATGCTGTTTCGCGAGATCCGTCGACATGCTGAAGTCTTCGGCGACGTGGTACAGTTCCCAGACGTCTTCGGGAAACCGATTCTCGACCGATCCCCATGGCTTAATATGAACAGTGCCTGCGAACCAGCCGTCGAAATAGATTCCGCGATTGCCGAACATTTCAAAGTACTGAATCTCATGTTGCCCCGGAGCTTTGGGGTAGTCCCATGTGTAGACCATGCTCGTGCCTTCGATCGGGCGTTGTGGCACTCCATTGACGACACGCGGTTGCGGCAGCCCGGCGGAGTCCAGAATCGTTGGGACAACGTCGATTACATGATGCCACTGCGACCGGATCTCGCCTTTCGCCTTGATCCGATCCGGCCAATGGACGACCATCGCGTTACGAGTACCGCCGTAGTTGGAAGCCACCTGTTTTGTCCAAGTGAAGGGCGAGTCGAAAGCGACCGCCCAGCCGGCTGCCATGTGTGGATAGGTCGTCTCGTCGCCCCAGTTGTCGTAGTGCTTCATCATGAAGTCGACATCGGATCCTTTCGGTTCACCATTGAAATAGGTCATTTCGTTGTACAACCCGTTCATTCCACCTTCGGCGCTGGTTCCATTGTCGCCCGCAACGTAGAAGATCAGCGTGTTGTCAAGTTCGCCCATGTCTTCAATCGCCTGGATAACACGGCCGGTTTCATGGTCACACATATCGAGGTAGGCAGCGAAGACTTCGGCCTGACGCGCGAACAGCTTCTTCTCTGTCGCCGAAAGGGTCGACCAATCCTTGATGTCTTTCGGTTTGTCGGCAAGTTTTGTGTCCTTGGGAATCACGCCAAGCTGTTTCTGTCGCTCGAAGATCTGTTCGCGAATTATGTCCCAACCTTCGTCGAACCGACCTGATTGCTTGTCGATGTAAGATTTCGGAACGTGATGCGGTGCATGGACAGCACCGGGAGCAAAGTAGACAAAGAATGGTTTGTCGGGCGTCAACGATTGTTGAAAACGCATCCAATTAATCGACTGTGTCGCCATGTCGTTCATGAAGTGGTAATTGGGGTCATCGGGAGTCTCGACGCGATTCAGGTTGTGGTAGACAGCGGGGGCCCATTGATTTGTCTCGCCCCCCATGAATCCGTAAAACTCATCGAAGCCAATAAAGTTCGGCCAGCGGTCAAACGGCCCTGACGGGCTGATTTCCCAAACAGCGGTTTCATGATGTTTACCATAGGCTGCCGTACTGTAGCCGTTCATTCGCAGCATTTGCGCAACGGTGGCAACGTCGTTGGGCAACATCCCGGTTGCGCCGGGAAAGGCCGTGGCAACCTCGGTAATCTTGGCCTGATTACACGAGTGGTGATTGCGACCGGTCATGAGCGACTGACGCGTTGGCGAGCAGAGTGCAGTGGTGTGGAATTGATTATAGAGCAACCCGTTTTTAGCAAGCTTGTCGAAATGGGGCGTTGCAATCACGCCGCCCGTCGCGCTGGTGCCGCCGAACCCAAGATCGTCCAGCAAAATCACGACGACATTGGGCGCGTCTTGCGGTGCTTTCACCTCGAAAACCGGCGGCGCCTTAGCATCACGAGCGTCGAGAGTCGTAATCGGCGGATACCAAGGTCCTTTCAGGGGCAGCACGGTCCGATCAACTTGGGCTTTCTCCTGAGCTTGAGTACTCGATGTTGCTGGGCTGAATCCGGTTAGCAAGCCAAGTGCGGCTGCCAATAAAATAAATGGTCGGTGCATTCTCATCTCTCCGCATGAATTGATAATGGTAGTGACGTTTCCTTTTTGGGAGATTCCAAATTGGGCTTGAAGACGTGGAGGCACACTCCGAATCGCGATGATAGTTGTAATTCCTCTTGGTCTCATTCTGCGTAATGACGCATCGTCCCGCTGCCTTGCAGATGCATGGCCCGACTTTGGCTTAACACGGGTCTCGCTTTAAGGCATCGAGCACAATTCGATTCTACACAATTTATATCGCTCAATCCTGCACGTTTGAGCAAATCAAAAAAATGAAAGCCCTGTTTCCTCGTTGGTCATGTGACTCGATCCGCTGCTGCATAAAAAAATCTATATCGACTCAGCCGCCGAAGCGATGTTTCCGACTGTCATCGTTGACGGAAAATTGCTTGACGGTAAGAACCGTTATGTCTTGCAATTTGCGAAAGGTGAATTTCACCCGGTCGACTACTTCTGGTCGCCTGTCAGGAAAATCTGTTGTGATGGGACCGCAAAACGAACGCCGGCGTCGTGGAATTGCTCGATGACTTGCAGGTTGAGCCATTCACAAAACGCACAATACTCCCAGTAATCCGGTGGGAAATACCAGTAGATCGCGCGGAGGTTGATCGCCGATTCGAGAAAGTCGTCCAGAAAGATTCTCGGAGGATGTTCCGCATTCATACCTTGGTGGTCGGTCAATAACTCTCGCAGGATCTCCAGCGCACGTCGGATTTTCTCAGCGGGAGTATCGCTGGCGATCCGAATATTCATGGTCCGCCGAATGTACTGGCGTTTGCCAATATTTTGAATCGTCTTATTGGCCATCTCACCATTAGGTACTGTCACGATATGACCCTCGAGCGTGCGGATTCGAGTGGATCGAAAGCCAACCGCTTCGACGGGGCCGTCGTGACCATCCACGATGACCCTCTCCCCCAACTCGAATGGCCTGTCCGCGAAGATCATGACCGAGCCAAACAGATTCTTGATCGTTTCTTGGGCAGCCAAACCGATGGCCAGGCCACCGGCGCCAAGTCCAGCAAGCACAGCCGAAGGTGGCTGATCACTGACAGCGATCGCTATCTCCAACAATACGACAATGACCACGGTCAGCTTCATCGCGGTGGTGACGATCGGCACAATCATTTGGTTCAAAGAGCTACCTGATCTTCTGGTGAGTAGTTTGTGCAGCAACTCGGCCACGACATCGACCAGTCGAAAACAGATGTAACCAACGACGAGCGTGAAAATCACCCGGAGCACCGTCATGACAACGCTCTCCATATTGTGATCAAGGACCAAAGCCGAAATGCCAGCTCTCAATCCAACCAGGAACAACAACCCAACCGCGGCTTTTGCCAAAGTGCGATAGACGGCTGACCTTGCCAAATGACCGCAGCGTTCATGAATATTGCTTCTCCAACGAAAAAGGCCGCGAAGGACTTGCCCGATGAGCAGGCTCAAAAAAATCGCTCCGAAAAGGGCGATGATTCGCCAGGTCTCATTGCCCAAAACCAGCTCGCGCATATACCAATGTCGTTCTTCCTCCGGAAGATTCAGTATCGGTTTGTCTTTGTAAACCTCGTAAAGGGCATCGATGCGGTCAACGGTGTCCGTTGTAAATTTCCACACCCCACTTTCTAGCCGCATGATTTCAACCGGTTGGTTGATTTGATCTGGTGGGAAGCGAAAAGCCGGTCCCATTGGATCGTCGCTGATTTTTGAATAATCGACAAATGCTAGACGCTCGATCGTTTCCCTGAGACGACGCGCAACGCTCAACTTCACGTAGGGGCTCAATTCCGGGTTCGTCTTTTGCATTTCGGAAAAATCGAGCGTCGAGACGGCCGAGCTGTAATCTTTGATTTCAAACGAGTTGAATAACGTCCTCATCGCACGACGTGCGCTTTCCAGTTGCACTGGCACGGGAGCCGCCTGCTTGGGTGCTTCAACGTTTTTTGTTTCGTGGGGAACCAGAGGCGCCACTTGGGATGTCTTCACGGCCGCCGGTTTGGCAGCTGGAGGCTGTTTCTTTGGCGATGATTTCCCTTGTATTTTGAAAATTGATTCGACGTTGGCAACGGTTTCTGGTGAGAACCTCCACAAGTTGTCTGCACACCGAACGAGCACGATGAGTGAATCAGACTGTTGGGGTGGGAACGGGACAGGAGGCCCCTCTTCAACATCGCTAACTTGAGAATTTTCGACCAGCAGCAATTGCTGCAAGCAGGCATTCAGCTGAGATGCATACTTGACTTGAGCAAACGAATCTGGGGCCGGATCGACTTTGGAAAAATCGAGCGCTGTGATCGCGGTCGCATAGTCTTTTCTTTCCATGGAGATCAGAAAAGTGCGCAACGACCGACGGGGACTTTTCAAAGACAATTGCGGTTTCGTCTCAGGGTCCGCAGTTTTGTCCCGTTCGGAATTGTCCGATTTTTCTGCGGACTGACTCTCCGTTTGCGCGTCTAGATTTGAAGACGTTGAAAGGAAAAATCCGTTAAGAAGAAAAACAATCACCAAAGCCAGCAAGATGGCCATGCCTGCTTTTAATTCCGGCTTCCCAACGTTCGCAACCTTGCTTACTGCCTGTTTATCGCAGGGGTTAATAATCATTGTGATCAACTGATATTTTGATTGAGTTGTTAAAACCCGGATTATTCACGAGACTTGGGCGTCGAACCAGGGAACACCTATTCTATTGGCGCACGAATTCCATGTTTGCGGTTTTGACAATTCACCTACTGCGTGAATTTCTCAAATCGTAATATTATTTACGTTACCCTTGAATCGTTCAAAATGGTAAACGCGACGCCCGTCGTCGTGAATAATTCCGGTTAAATGACGGCAGCTAAATGTTGTGGCAAGGCACCAACCCCTTCCGCTACGAGCGTCAAATAGCGGGACTGCGGTATCATCATGCCCGACTTGCGGAGGAATGAGACAATCTTGTCGAATTGATCCCATCCAGATCATATGCAAGTGGGCTGGCAGCCTCAATGAGATGTATTCTCAAGCCTGCGTCGGCGACTGGACTTCGGCAGTCCAAGCGTTTATCGCGAGCTGGTCAGCCAAGGCATTGGCATGCTCCAAGAATACTTTCGCGAAACTGTTGCGAGAAAATTAAATCCAAACTCGAAACTAGCCCAGATTCAAAATTTCAACAACCGATTCATGGTTTGCCAATCGCGCCGAACCGTCTAAACCAGCAATTTGCAATTTCAACACCATCGTTTCGCGAGAACCCTCAAGCCAATTTGTCCACCGCCCGCAATCGTTTTCGTGCCCCGCGAACAGGGCATCTACTACTACCCGCATCACTGGTCGTTGGTTAGCTCGTCGGCACTTGTGATTTCATGGCTTCTTCTACATCTAATATTGCGGTTTATGCCAATCGATTGTGGCGTCAAAGCGGAAGAGGAGTAAGTTTGACGTCTTTATCAGCAATAGGCCGACGCTAAACGCCCGGATCGCCATACGTATCCTTGCTCCAAGGATGGCTTCGAGTCCGATCGGCAACGATTGGCAACCACGGCGTGAATCGACGTCTTTCCAGCGTGTGGAAGTTTTGACGGTCGCTGAGAGTGAGTAAATTTGGAACAATGTGGATAATTTCCAACCAATTGGGTCGCGTCGGAGATCGATTAAGCGTCGGAGCATTGCTTACACGAGTTCCAACCGTTCAATTGTGGAGCCCGCTGAAATTTTCGTTGCCGCACGACGAATTTCATCCATAGACTGACACCTTGAAGGAGAATCAAAATGTTTTGCTTTAAATCCGCGCGTTTCATGTGCCGAGCGATCTTCAGCTTTTCCATCGTGATCGGATTCTGTTCGATTGCTTCTCCCGAAGCGCAGGCTCAATCGGCTCAACGGCGGGCTCAGATTCGAGCGATGCCGATTCTCGAAAGACCGAATCGTCCGCTTCACTTCTATGGAAACGCGGTTCGGCGAAACGCTGGCGTAGTGGCAATGCCTGGAACCCTCCCACCGAAAACGGTGACTTCAGATGGACGAACAATAATGCTTGAGTCGAAGCCAGTGACCTCTTCGTTGCCGCTGGTTGAGAGGACCGTTTTTGTGCCGGCAGCGCTGTGGGATATCGATGCCTTTAGGCCGGGTTTTGTCGAACCGACCATGGCGAGGGGCGTACTCGGGCCTGTCAAGCCAAACGCTGCACTCGGCCTCGAGTCATCAAGGCGGTTTTTTCTCCAAAAGTAACGGTCGGTTGACACCGCAACAAAAAGCGATGTCGCGAAACGTCACCCATCGAGTGAGTGTTCGATTCAACGAAAACGATCAACCCCGATAGAAAACAAAGCCTATCGAGAGGGCTTACACACGCCTCGCGAATGATCTGGGCTGACCTCTAAACCAAGTGTTGTTCTGTTCCTCAAACATTTTTTGATTCGTGCCCAACCAAACATCCAATCGTTGCGTTGCCTGAGTTTAGGTCTTGGGAACCTTGTGAGCTGGATGTTCGTGATATTCGTGACCGTGAACCAGATGAATGTGGCGGCGGACATGCAGGATGTCTTTAACGATGCCTTCTGCCCGCATGATTTCTTCTTGATCTCCAAGTACGACGACAAGTTTGTCTCCGTTCTTGACCAGCTGTTCGTACTCGGCGAGTGTGGGAAGGTCGACCGAGTCGACGTTTGCAGCATGGTCAATTCCTGCGATACCTCCCATTATCGCACCGGTCATGCCGCCCATGATCGCCATACCGAGAGCGAGGCCGGGAAACGTTGTCAATAGACCAGCCGCCAAGCCAGTTCCAGCACCGACACTACCCCACTTGGTCACGCCGCCGAGCATGTCGCTTCCAGTGGTAGGATGATTCTTTGGTGTTTCGACTTCGGGTGCTTCATCGGCAATGTGGTGAGCAACCAACTCGATCTTCTCTTTTGCAAAGCCGGACTCGACCAGCTTCTCGATTACATCGGTTGCCGTTTCAAGATCGTCGAAGACGGTTACCAAGGCCTTGGGTCCGTTTGCTGGATTTGCTGAGTTCATAGTATTTCTTTCTTAGTTTTAAATATTGTCTACGAATAATCGCAGAAAAGGTCCAAGCACTACATCGTTAGTTCAGCTATGCGTTGCAAACAACGCAAAAGTGCCATGGTGCTTGCTGTCCCCTGCCCGTTCAGTGTGTTGAGCCTCAAATTTCATGTAGTCTGCTCACCGCGTTGCCGGACAATCGTTAGCAGGAAGGAAGAATCTTCAGAGGCTTCGAGAGCGTGCCGTTCGCCAGCCTCCAGAAACAGCATATCGCCCGAACGAAGCGATTTTTGTTCGCCCATCGTTGTGAACGTGATGTCTCCCTCCAGGCATTGCACAATGATCTCGCCAGGAGCCTTGTGCTCGGACAGAATTTTTCCTGCAGGCAAAACCATTCGAATCACTTCGACCTCGGGCGTCTTAATGAGCGTTTTGGTTTTCGACGTCGCCAGCATATTGTCCAACGGACGGACGTCAATCACTTCACCTGGCTGTGCGGGGGCAATGGCCATCGGTACCTTTCCTGAATTGAGTTAGCGACATAACGCGATAGCAAGAACACAAGCAAAACACGTGCCGTCGACAAATCGCATCGTGGCTCGATTTCCTGTTTGAGCATTCGAACAGCTCGAGCGTTTTCGCACAGTTGTGGTGCGAGTTCTGCGCACTATCATTCAGGTAGCTCTCGTCATTCGAATGTTGCTTCTTCTTTACCATGAGTCAAACAATTCATGTCAAGTGTTCGCTTACGACCGACTTTCTCTTTTCGATCTGATTTAACTGCAAAGGCAGCGATTGAGAACGTTCGCGCCGCTGTATCCGCGCAGCAGGATTCCGTTCAAGGGCAGTTCACTGATCGTCACGCGCTGATTTCGATCATCGAATCAAAACGCCATTTCTGGTCGCCTTGGCTCAACGTGGCGGCAAGCGACATCGAACAGGGCTGTGAGATTTTGGGGCGTTTCAGTCCGCACCCAGGCATTTGGACAGGCTTTATGTTTGCCTACTTTTCACTTGCGGTGCTTTCATTCTTTTCGGTCATCTTTGGCCTGTCACAACAGCTCGCTGGGCAATCGCCGTGGGGCTATGCGGTTGTGCCCGCCTTGCTGCTAATTGCGATTATCTTGTGGACCGCATCCCAAACTGGCCAGAAGCTTGCCGATTCGGAAATGAGAAGCTTGAAGAGGATTATTTCCGAGTGTACGAATCAATCGCCCTCGTGAAAAAGCTTTTGTCTGTCTAAGCCGGAATTATTCACGACGACGGGCGTCCTGTTGGCGATTTTGAACGATTCAACGACCGTGGTGGAAAATTTGCAAATTAAGAAATTCACCTAACAGGTGAACAGTCAAAACAGCAACCTTTGAACACTTTCTCCGCAACAAAACAAGTGTCTCCCGTTTGACGCCCACGCCTCGCGAATAATCCGAGCAAAAGCAGCAAAAGCAATTCACTCGCGATTAAATCGGTATCCCAATAGCAATCACGGCAATCACGGCAACCACGATCACTGGATTCGCGATAACCGAGCGGTTACGCACGATCGTCGCGATATTTAATTGCCCTTATCGGTGGGAATGTTCTTGCGGTCTGCAACATTGCGTTCTTGGATGATTCAAATTGACGTAGTAGTCACTGTGGCATTTGTTTTGCAGTGATTGGGTCGTTGAACTTGTGTGCAGCGGCTACGTTTGTCGTGGAGTCTCAACTGTGTTGCCGCGTGGCATTCGCTGCATGCCCAAGATGGGATTTTCGTGCTCTCTGTGAACATGCGATGTCTCACTTTTTTAACTTTCCATTGGACGAAAACGAGCAGGCGAAAAATGACGTTACCCCACACTCATGAAATTCACTGTCGCTACTTTTCTCAAGAGGACCTTCTTGGTGCCGGTTGCTTGGATATTTCTATGGCCGTCGACGCGGCGGAAGACGCGATGAAGGCGTTCGCAGCAGGCGACGTTTTGTTTCCTGAAAAAATTGTGCAAATCTTCAATGATGAAACTCAAGAGCGAATTAACTGCCTGCCTGCAACGTTCAAGTCAGAAAAAATTTGCGGCATGAAATGGGTTTCGGTATTTCCACCCAATCCAGCAGTTTACGGGATTCAGAATCTTTCCGCCGTTATTATTCTCTCGGAAATCGAACACGGATTCCCAATTGCGTTCATGGAGGGAACGCTCTGTTCCAATATTCGTGTTGGCACGATTGGTGCGATTGCGGCCAAGTATCTTGCGCGGCCTGATTCTGAAACCATTGGCTTCATCGGGGCGGGCGAACAAGCCAAAATGCATTTGATTGCCATGAAGACGGTATTGCCCTCCCTCAGAGAGTGTCGAGTCGCTGCGAAAACACTGGAAGAAGAAAATCAGTTTGTGAAAGAGATGCAGCCGATTTTGCCCAACTTAGACATAATTACATGTGCCGGAGACTTGGAGAAATCCGTCACCGGAGCGGACGTGATTGTTACCGCGACCAGTGCCCAAGCCCCGTTACTCAAAGCTGATTGGATGAAAGAGGGCTGTTTCTATTCGCACGTTGGCGGCTGGGAAGATGAATATGAGGTGGCTCAATCCTGTCATAAAATTGTTTGCGACGATTGGGAGACGGTCAAACACCGAACGCAAACCCTTAGCCGAATGTACAAGGACGGCCTGCTTAAAGATGACTCGGTCTATGCAAATTTGATCGACTTGGTGACAGGCGAAAAATCGGGACGTGAGAACGACCAAGAGAAAATTTACTTCAATGCCGTTGGGTTGGCTTACGTCGATGTCGCGATCGCGCACGCGATGTACAAACGGGCTGATAATGCTGGTCTTGGCCAAGATCTAAAAATCCAGAACGAAATGATCTTTGAGCACGCTCACTTGAAGGATTGGGTGCGATTGCCTGCGACCGCGTAGAGTCTGGTTATTTCTCAAGTTGGTTCCGCTGCCCGCTGGAATATCCAAGCAGATTCTTTCGCGACAAGCATCTCCCTTTAAACAATGGAAAACTCAATGGTCGATTCGAGAAACTCCTCCAAAAATTCAAAACTGAAAAAGGAAAAAAAAGGCTCAAAAGAATCCAATTCAAAAGAATCGTCACGCCCTGCCGCGCTCGGTGACGTTGCACCTTCAAAAACCGAAGCGGGAATTCAGCGATTTGCAGTCGACGAGGCCGTGCGTGCTTCCCAGGAGGCGAAAGTCATCGCGGTCAAAGACATCATAGGAAATACACCACCGTACGATGTCAAGACTCTTGCGCGAGTCCTGCATGGGATCATGGATGGAACTTCCACCGACGACGCCGCGGTACTTCGCGACGCCCTGTTACGGCAGCCATGCAAGATAGGTAACGGCAAGCCAACGCCAGACGACGTTCTTGCCGCCAATTGGGAAGCCGGAGTTTATCCGTACAAGAATTTGCTGACGAGGAAGAGCTATGAGAAGGAAAAGTACAAGCTACAGGTGGAACTGCTCAAACTTCAATCGTGGGTCAGAAAGACTGGCCAAAAGTTGGTTGTGCTATTCGAAGGTCGTGACGCTGCCGGGAAAGGAGGCTCGATCAAGCGATTCATGGAGCATCTGAATCCTCGCGGTGCGCGTGTCGTCGCGTTGGAAAAACCAAGTGACACCGAACAAGGCCAATGGTACTTTCAACGCTATGTTAAACACTTGCCAACCGCTGGCGAGATCGTGATGTTTGACCGCTCTTGGTATAACCGAGCCGGAGTGGAACGCGTGATGGGGTTTTGCAATGACGAACAGTACGGCGAGTTCATGCATCAAACTCCGGATTTTGAAAGAAGCTTGATTCGTAGCGGCATCCATTTGATTAAGTTCTGGTTCTCGGTCAGTCAAGGCGAACAACAACGTCGATTCGAGGCTAGAAAAGTTCACCCCCTCAAACAATGGAAGCTCTCGCCCATCGACTTGGCTTCGTTGGACAAGTGGGACGAATACACGAAAGCCAAGGAGGCGATGTTCCACTACACCGATTTTCCTGATTCGCCGTGGATCGTTGTTAAGTCCGACTGCAAGAAACGGGCTCGTTTGAACTCGATGCGATTTGTCCTGCAACGCCTACCCTTCGAGGGAAAAAACCTCAAAAAAATCGGCTCGGTCGATCCATTGCTGGTTGGACGCGCGAGCCCCATTGATGAGCTGGCGCAGCGGTCGTGATTGGTGATTTGAGCTGACTTTGTCACTTCCAGCAGGCCTATTCAGGAGCAGCGTCGGCGAATTCACCAAGCAAATCCATGGTAGATATGATTCCGAGTAGTTTGCAATCATTATCGACGACTGGCAAATGATGAACATAATTACGCAGCATCTCTTGAGCCGCGCGGCCAATCCGTGTCTCCAAGCCAACGGTCACCACTGACTCACTCATGAACGACTGAACCGGTTCACTACCCAAACTATGTGCCAGTTTGTCGAGCAGAAAACGCTTCGCTGGCGGATCAACAGAATCCAAATCTCGCAAGTCTTCATCGGTGTCGCGAGTCAGGTCAACCAGATCTGCGGCAGAGAGAATTCCAACACAATGGTTGTGCCGGTCAACAACAGGCAGCGCCGTAATGCGGTTTTCGCCCATCAGTACGAGGGCTTCGTGAATCGTAGCGGCGACTCCAATGGTCACGAGGTCGTTCGTGACGATGTCTTTGACGCGTTTCTCGTAGACTTCATTGCTCATTGATTTCTCCAACGATTTATGGTTTTTAGTTTCACCTTAATCTACGTTCTCAATCGAGAACTTCACTCGGGTTTTCAACTGAACTAAGCAGCGAATGGTGTGCCAAAGCGGTGTAACAGATTGACACGCGGATCCGTTTTCATTCGTCACCCCAAACCGTGCGAGTCAGCTCACAAAACGTGCGATCTCAAACGCATCTGGCCGGAAACAGTTGTTCTATGAGCGTTTTCAAAATCCATGTCGATCGTCTCCAATACCTGCTGGTCAGGATGGAAGAAGAGTGACTATGGCATAGTCTTTGCTTCTTAGTTTAAGTCGAGGTAGCTATCGCATTCACTCACCTTTCTCCAGAGACACGAAATGAAAAAGAACGAGCCAATTTCCAAAATCATGTCCACTGACCTAACGACTGTTCATGACAGCCAGCCAGTTTCCTCGTTGAGAAAAATATTCGAAGAGAACACCATTCACCATGTCCCCGTTGTCAGCGGAGAGGAGTTGATCGGAATCGTTTCTTCAACTGACTTCATGCGTGTTTCGTTTGGCGAATTCGGAAATCAGGACGGGAAGGGGTTGGACAGCATTCTTGACCACACTTACAAAATGCACGACCTAATGAACAAGAGCCCCGTTACTGTTCCAAACACGGCGACGATTCGAGATGCGGCAAGATTGCTTGGCCAACATAGCTTCCATGCTCTCCCGGTTGTCGACGGGCCGAAGCTTGTCGGGCTGATCACGTCGACTGACTTGATTCAATATTTGGCCGAGTTGTAGGTAGCCATCTGGGAACCGGCCGTAAACGAAAAACTGCTTCGTAAATGTTGGAGCAACGAACGGGAATTTGGACGGAGCCTGAGCTTGGGCTGACGAAAAAGTTTACGCTACGTAAACTTAGAATGTTTTTAGATAGTTGGCCTGATACGAATCGCACGCTTACGGTTCGGAGTACCGAGCGACATTGTCGCTCAGCTTTCCAAGCTGATGGCGTTATTGTCCGTTTGGCAACAAATTGCAAACTTCAATATTTTCACCTGCCCAGCCTATGCCACCCGTCGAAAGCAAGCATCATTGGACGCACTCTTGGTAGGCTCACTTCAATACAAGAAACTGCACAGCAGCGAATTGAAGACAGGAGTGCAGTTCTTTACAGTTAACATAGGGCTATCAGGAATCGCGTTCTTTTGAATTCCAAAGTGTCAGGCCCTGCAAATCCTTCTTGTTTGCGGGGATCATCCAACTTGCGAAGTAACCAACGAAATAGCAAACCGCGATCCCAATGAATGCATACAGGTACCTGCTGACTTGATAGATTTCGGTTCCGAATGAATCAAAAATTGCGCGAACATTGATTCCCAGTAGCGTCTTGTTGTTGGCGGCAAACACGATGCTTATCATGAAAGTGATCGCGACTGAAGCGCCGACTAAACTCCCCGGTCCATTAGCACGTCGAGTTGTTGCACCCAAGGCGAACAAGCCCGCCAAAACGCCGAGGAACATGCCAAGAATCCCGATGAACTGATCAAATAGACTTTTGATAGTCGGGTCAACAAAGAACAAACCGGTGATGGTTCCGAGGATTCCCATACCCAGCGTTGCGCACCTCGCAAGCCACAGGTAGCCTTTTTCGGATTTGCAGATATTTGCAGGCCGCAGGAAGTCCGTCACAATCGTCGTGGCACCTGAGTTCATGCTGGTTGAAACGGTCGACTGCGCCGCTGCGAAGATCCCGGCGACGACCAAACCGGCCAGTCCGACTGGCAACTCTTGGCTGATAAACAAAGGCATGATGCGGTCAGCGGCGATCGTAGGATCAAGCTTTCCCGGATGTGAATGATAGAACATCCAGAACGAGGTTCCCATTCCAAAAAAGATTGCGGACGCCGGAACCGCCATCAATCCGTTTAGCCAAATTGACTTGGCTGCCAACTTCTCGTCAGGAGTCGTCATGTACCGCTGCACGACGGCTTGGTCTGCCGTGTAACTGGCCAGATTTTGTCCCATTCCCCCAATGACGACGACCCAAATCGCCATCGTCATAAATGAAGTCGAGCCAAAATCCAGATTTACCATGTGGAACTTACCGGCCTCCGTTGCCGCCGCGAAACTTCCTGGATCAGAACCTTGGATAGCGAAGAACAAGCAAAGTAGCGCACCGCCAATCAGGATGAAAGTCTGAATCGTGTCCGTCCAAATCACGGCTTCAACGCCACCGAGCGTGCAGTAGATGATCGACAATACACCCATCACCACCACACATTGGACTGGAGTCAGAGGCGTGATGCTGGCAAGCGCGAGCGCTGCCAATGCCAACACGACTCCCATCCGGAATACGTGAAAGAGGCTAAAACTACCAGACCCGATCAAGCGTATGGCACGGTTGAATCGTTTCTCCAGATACTCATAAGCGCTGGTGGCGTCGATCCTGCGGAAAAACGGAAGTGCGAAGTAAATTGCAACGGGCGCGACGGCCAGAATCAAAAGGGCGCCAATTGCGTACACCCAGTCCTGTGCAAATGATTTCGCGGGAACCGCCATGTAAGTAATCGAGCTAAGCATCGTTGCGAAAATGCTACAGCCCGCTGCCCACCAGGGAATGTTACCGCCGCCACGAAAGTAGTCGTCCGTTGAATTGTTGCGAAACGCAAAGAAAACTCCGACACTGACCATGGCCAGCAAATACACGATCACAATGCCCATGTTGATTGCGCCGAATGGTCGTCGGTTCTCTTTAACATTGATGCGCCAGACTTTGTTGGTGCGAACACGCGGACGAATCTCACCGCTGACAAGAAAAATATCATCGTTCCAGCGAACGGCGGGGGTCGTAACCTGGGTGCCTTGATTCTCGCCCATCTCCGTCCAAGTATCGGTAATCGTGTGGTACGCGTATGTCTTTCGCGGGAAGCCCGGATGTTCAAAGTCCTTCATCTCAACGCCAGAATCCACGACCTGATGCAAGACACTCATCGTTGCCGCTGAGGGGACGATGATATGAGCTGGCCCGAAAGGTACCGCCGTTCCTGCGGTAAGTGGAGTTGGGGCATCCGCAAGACGTTTCCAAGGACTGGCCCCGATGTACTTTCCCGTAGTCGCGTCCATCAAATCGCTATCAAACTTCGACGGGTTGAACGACCATCCATCGGCAGTTGCTTGAAGATTCTTCAGATTGGTGGTGTCCGTACCATCCAAGAATCGCCGCCCACCGATCACATAAAGCCGATCACCGAAGCCATCGTGTTGTGCCGTGACTTGAGGGAACATCCGCCGTGGCCCTTCAACCGGCCAGCTGACAATGCGTTCCCAACGTTCACTTTTTGTGTTCACGTTAGAATTCAAGTCTTTTTTCAGTCGGTTCAGGTTGAGCCTCCAAATGATTCGGCTGGCTGCTTTGTTGTCATTGATGTCTTGAACCTGTCCGGCAACCAAGTAGACGTAGTTTCCAACAACCGCCGCTCCTCCGGCAGTACATTTTTCCGGCAAGTCGGGAACACCTAAGTCGTTTTCGATAATTTCCCAGCCACCATTCTCTTCTTTGACCAGGTTTAGCGAGAAAGCGCGGTTTTTTGGGCCCTCGGAATCTTCTCCACCCAAACAAAGGATTCCGAGCGGTGTGCTTACGACACTGCTGTAGGCGATGTTTCGACTGAGTTCGCCAATGACGTTTTGATTCCAACGGAAGGAGGTTTCTCCATTCTGTTCCGTGCGATCGAGAACCCAGACTTTGCTGTGGTATTTCTTTGACACGTTCCAAAGCTCTGGATCATCCTCAGCAGCGAAATTGGCGCCTCCAGCAACGATCAATGAGTCATCAATCACCCCCACGATCGGTCCGGCAACCCCGAGGGCATTTGGCAAAGCTGGAATGGATTCAAACGACAATCGCTGCTTGTTTGATTCTTGTGCTACAGCATCGAACAAGCCAAATTCAGCGATGACAAGGAACAGGATACATCGAAGACAATTTTTCATGAAACACTTCTGTTTGAATTCAATATTAAGTTCACCAGATCAGAATTCATCTGTTCACGACCCTCTCCGCCATGTTTTGCTGGAGAACATTCAGCCCATTCAATTGGTCCGCGTAGGTTTCGTATTGATCTTCCGTTAACGGCGCATAAGGCGAGCGGGCTGGGCCACAATCAAACCCGATGTACTTCATAATCGCTTTTCGGTATGACCAATTTTCGTTTGAGATCATCAAGTTGGTCACGCGGTTGATTTCAGCCTGAAGCTTTGCCGCTTCTTGAATATTTCCTTCTTGGTACAGCCGGTAGATATCTGCGTAAATCTTTGGCGCGAAATTAAACGTCGTCCCAATTCCGCCGTGAAAGCCAAACGACTGCCCTGCCACAAATTGCTCATCGAATCCACTCATCGTAACGATGCAACGCCTAACATTGCGAACAAGTTGCTGCACTGAAAAGAAGTTCCCACCGGTGTACTTAAGGCCGCAGACATTTGGCAATTCAAAAAACGCAGCATCTCTTGCGGAATCAACAACGCCACCAAGCGAGTAGATCATGAACGGAAGGTCTGTTGCATTTGAGATCGCATCGTAGTGCCGCATCGCGCCTTCGAAAGTCGTTCCGTGGTAGATCGGCGCAACAGAGCCAATCCAGTCAGCACCAACTGCAGCCGAATCGACTGCCAAGCGAGCTGCATAATCGGTGCTCGGATGCCCAACATGAGCGATCACGGTCGCTCGGCTATCGGATACTTCGACGACATGCTTAATGACTGCCAACCGTTCTTCGTAAGAAAGCAACAGGCCTTCACCTGTCGAGCCGGTTACAAAGAAGCCCTTTAATCCTTGCTCGATTTGGTAGTTGGCGATCGCTGCGAGCATATCAAAGTTGACTTGATTCGACTCATCGAATGGTGTGAAGATTGCAGAGTAGGCGCCTCGCATTTCGGCGACTTTGGATTCATGTTTCATGGGTGCTCAGTTTTCTGTTTTGCGGTTCAATTTCTGTTCGTTGAACCTGTCAATCGGTCAATGCACTTAAAGGAATGGTCAACAAGGATTCTGTTTTGTAACGCGGATTGTTCACAAGGCGTGGGCCGGAGTTCGCGGTTCGGTTCGTTTTCATGTTTCGCCGTTGTCATCACTTTGGGCGACAACGACCTGCGCTTCACGTGCCGGACTGCAAACGGCCTGAGTAACATTAGCTGTTTCTAACCGGATTCCCCGCGCAGCAAATCGATCGAGGTTTGGAGTTTTGGCGTAGGAATCACCGCAACAACCAAGATCTGGCGCGTTGTCTTTGGAGACGACAAGCAAAATAGTGGGGCGTTCATCGGCATTGCTGATCTTACAACCCAGGGTGAGTAACAATGCTAACGCAATCATTGCCGGGGAAAGAGCGGTAGCGCGTTGCAACCGATTTCGAATAGCGTGCATTGTCATGATCGTTATGTTTTTGCTTGACCGTGCGCTAGATTAGGCGTGCGCCTTCGGGAAAACGTGTGTCAATGAAATGATTCTTCGGTCGTAAATGGGCTTGCCGGCAACCCTGCTGAGTTGACGAGGTTGGGAGCTGGATTTGGAAACGCTTCCCACGAATACCGTGCGTTCAATGGACGACGAACATTGCGACTGGTCAACTGAATCTTGCCTTCAACAATTCTTGCATCCGCCGGGTTGTAGACGCCGTCTGCTCCAGCGATTTCAAATTGGTTTGGTGGCTGGTCGTCGTTTGTGGCAAGTTCTCGCCCAACCTGGTTGAACGAGATTTCGAGAACGTTGCCATTGACTGACTTGGATTTGAAAATTGGGCCCATCGGTATCCCATCCTGGCCATAGACTTCGACAAGGGCCCATTGAGCGAGCCGATTCCCAACGGGCTGTTTTTCCGTCGGATGAACATTGGTTGGATGCCCGGTGTCAAATGTAATCGCCATGCCAACGTTGTCGAAGTTTTCGAGACTGCGACGTTGGTATTCTCGAAACACGGGCCAGTTTGGCCGACCCATTGCTGGAAGCTGAACAAAGATCACCGGTAGGTTCTTGTTTTGAAAACGCTCTCGCCAATCTTCGACCAAAAGCGGAAAGCAGGCGTCATATATTTGTATCCGTGCTGGATTATCGCAATTGGATTCTCCCTGGTACCAAAGTCCTCCGCGAATCGACAACGGCGAGAACGGCTTGATTCCTGCTTCAAACATAAAGCCAGGTTTGAAAGAATGATTAGGACCATACTCATCGCCCGGCACATCGAATTCGCCTGCAAACGCCCGCTTAAGATTTGACTTTGCCCGTCTCTTGCACCACTTGTCGAGAACCGGATTGGCGAGCCAATTGCCATTGAACATTGCGGCAAGGTTTTGGTCTCTTTTCAAACGGTCAGGACTAACCCATGATTCGATTGGCGTCCCGCCAACTGACACGTTTATCATTCCGATTGGAACGTCAAGTTCTTCGCGAAGACGTTTTGCAAAGTAATACCCGACTGCAGAAAATGACGCAGCTGAATTTGCCGAATCGACTTGCCATTGACCCTCGCTAAAGTTCTCCGGCCAAAGCCTAGCCATATGTTTCGCCGAATAAGTCCCACTGCTTCCACGCGCGCCGCCGGGACAGTTGTGGAGTCGGAGAAAATTGTCGCCTGCAGCGGCGATTTCTTCTAAGCCAACTGTTGATTTGCGAAGTTCAAACTCCATGTTCGATTGGCCTGCACAAATCCAGACTTCGCCGACCAATACGTCGGTGATTTCAAAACGACCACCTTCGTTGATTGCAGTCAAAGTCGTTGGCTCAAAACTTGCTTTCTGGGGAGGCAATTCGACGAGCCACCGCCCTTGGTCATCCGTTTTAGTGTTTTTCGGGGCCAGCGAGCCCAAAATGATTTCGATTGGCGATCCCGGCTTGGCTGTGCCCCAAATCCTAAGAGGTTGTTCGCGTTGCAGGACCATGTGATTAGTGAAGGGTCTGGCAAAATCAAATATATTTTTGTTGGGTGCGAACGAAGAAGGACCAGCACCGCTTGTCGTGAGGTAAGCGTTTGCCATCCGTGAGCCAACTTTCAGGTTTGCCCGTACCTTTGGTTGATCGATAATCGAGAAAGCCGGGTTCCTAGTCTTTTGGTTCTTAGGTGGGTTCAAGATGTCGTTGATCTTGATCCGTTGAAATGTCATTTGAGCTTGGCTACCCTCATACAGAATCCCAACCGTTTCGGCGTCAATCATTGACATACATGAGTAACCGGCACCACCTTGTTCGTCGAGAAGTACTTGATGTTCGATTGGCCAAGTCGCTCCACCACCTTGGGACACTTTGATCGTCATGTGATTGCGACCACGGAGCGAGTTTGGATTGGAGAACAAAAGAAATTGGTTGTCAAACTTTGATTTAATTCCTCGCGACCCAAGCTCGCGGCCGACGTTAATCAAGCTTGCCATGCATGAACCTGGTTCGATCAAATCTTTCAGGTGGGTGGAATGCTCTTTCCAAGTCTTCCCCATGTCGGTCGTCGTCATGATCGCCCGTTTGGAGGCGCGGTTATTGCGGCAGTTGAGCATCAATTCGCCTTTAGCAAGCTCGACGATCTGAGCTTCCGTCGTATCATCCCACGCCCCGGTTCCAATCTGCCAGTTTTTGCCATTATCGCGACTGTAGATGAACGTCGAATGAGGAAGTCGGTTGGCTATCTTGTCAGTCTTGTTTGGCGCGTCTTGATATTGAGCAGGAAAGACAATCGTCCCATCGGACATCGTGATCCCTTTACCGGGCCCTTGAAGAAGGAAGGACCACTCAGTTTTTTTTATTTGCTCCGTAATGTTGATTGGCTTTGACCAAGTCACTCCATCATCATCGCTCTTGACCAAGATCCATTGTCCTGTCTCTTCAGGTTCCAGCCCTAGGCCACTGCCAAACCATGAACGGTTTCCATGCGACCAAGTTGCCGACACCCAAATCGTCCCTGTCTTGCGATCGACCAAAACCGTTGGATCACCGATTCCGTCACCGCGCCATTTTGGGTCAATTCCCATGTTCATGATGACCTGCATTGGATCCCAAGTTCGACCTCCATTGGCTGACCGTGACATTCCGACGTCGATGTTGCCGGGAAGGTCGCCGCCCGTATCACGTCTGACGTCGTAGACGCCAATCAGTGTTCCATCGTTGGTGGTTGCCATCCCCGGAATCCGATAGGTGTGAACTCCATCGTCGCCTCCACAGCGCACTGCGAGGCCCATTCGTTGCACCGAAGGTTTACCTTCGATAGTTTTTGTCTCATCGTTAGAAAACGTGATCGAATTAATTTTTGCGGTGATTGTCTGATCAATATTGGCGTCGTCCTTCAGTTTACTCGCCAGCCAAATGTAGTTGTCTCCGTCAACCAGCTTTTGATTGCCATGAAAATCCCGCGAATGTCCTTGCTTGGGTTTTTGAGGTTTTCCAAAGGCAACATTGCAGTGAAATCCAGATTGGTGGCCACCAAAATACGGCTGGAAGGTTTTGATGCTCTGGCTAGAGGCGTCACCGACCAAAGAACCTTGGATGCCGGTTATTGAAATCGGATTCAGCGATCCCTCGGTGGTAACTTTCAGTTTAAAAACCGCATTCGCCGGACGTCCAACCAATGCAGGCAGAGTAAAGGGAACGGCCTCGATCGAAGCAATGCTTTGTGGCTTTGCGGAAGCTATTCTGAAGTCATCAATCAAGATGCCTGTGTTTTCGGGACTGGAAATATTGAACCGCAAATGAGTAATATTTGGATCGCCCAGATTCACTTTAACATTAGAACGGAATGACCTTCCTGCCTTGATTGCTTTGTCGCCGTTGTAGATTTCGTTCCAAGTTCTGCCAACCTTTTTCGAAATCCGAAACCTAAATGGACTTCGGCTCGTCCAACGTTCTGCCGAAAAACTAAGCTCGCCATCTGGCTTGATGGAGTTTGCCAATTTCAGCACAACTTCCGTTTCGTGCCCACCGCTAAGATGTAAACAATGCTTTCCAGTTTTGGCATGCCTATCGTCGATTGATGCACCGCCCGTTGACAACTCCCAAGTCCCAACACGGGAGTCAACCGTCTCAAACTTCCCTACCTTTAAATTTTCAAAACTGGTTCCGTCATTGCGGTCAACAATGTGCTGTGGGACGACAGTCGGATTGGTGGGAGGTTGTTTACGAATCGCTACGCGATTCGTAATTGCCATCTTGAATTGCGTACGAAGGTTTTCCAGCAAGGGCCGATTCTCGGTATCTCCAGCAAGGTTTATTGTTTCGAACGGACTAATTGAATTGTCATTTCTCTTTTCGCCCGCAAGACTGCTGGCTGGCCGGAGAATGGCCAGCAGAAACAACGTCAGTACGACGGTCCATTGCGACACCGCGCCACGAATGATATTGTCATTCATGAAAGATTCCTTCGGGTGTTTGGATTCGCCGGATCATTTGCCTAGAGTTTGCGAGTTCTCAATCACGAACGGATTCATTCATGCTTTGCGAGAATCAAACGGTAAGACGCCGCTACACAATAAACGACCTAACCTTGGTCTTCATTGCTGGAACCGTCCGTACGACTTAAGTAGGAATTCAAACTTGCGCAAACGGCAGCAAAATGAATCTTCAGTTCCTCCATCAAAGCCTTGGCTTGAGCAATATTGCCCTCAGCCGAATGTTGCTCGACTTTTTCTGCCAGATCAATCGCCGTCTTTGGATTGAGAAACAGCATTGAACCTCGTACCGGATGAATTGCTCCGCACAGTTTCTTAGCATCGCCTTGCTTAGATGCATCAACAGCTACCGAAAACAGATTCGGAGTGTCGTCTAGGAACAACACAACCAATTCCCGGAGAAGATTGTCATCGCCGCCAACGTTCTCAAGTGCTTCGTCCCAATTGATCTCGTCTGGCATCGGATCTCCTGAGTCGTTTGACACATGGTTAGACGCCGTGTCTCGAAACATCTCCAACAACTTTTCTTCCATGTCTCTTAGGCGAATCGGTTTGCAAAGATAGTCGTCCATTCCCGCCGACAAGCATTTCTCTCTGTCACCTTTCATTGCATGAGCCGTCATAGCCACGACGGTCATGTGTTCGCTCGTATTGGCCTCTCTGCGCCGCAACTCCCTAGTTGCCTCATGCCCGTCCATTTCCGGCATTTGCACATCCATTAAAACGAGATCGAACGTCTTGTCTTCAAGTAGATTCAAGGCCTCCATGCCGTTGTTTGCAATCGTTACTTGATGTCCCAGTCTTTGCAAAATACCGACGGCCAGTTTTTGATTAACTGCATTGTCTTCGGCGAGCAAAACATTCAAGTGACGTTGGACAGAAAGAGAGTCACCGTCCGGTTTTAACTTTGCGCTTTCGCGAGTTGAACTGACCGCATTCAAAGATGACACGACGGCGTTGTAAAGCTCGGACTGCTTCGCCGGTTTTAATAAATGCAATGAAATCCCGAGTGACCGAAGATTCGAATCGTCTTCTGGTCGCGCACCGGACGTCAGCATGATGATGTTGGCAGGATTCAATAGTGCCTGTTCCACAATTGCTCTAGCAAGAGCCAAGCCATCCATGTCGGGCATGTTTAGATCTGAAATGACAAGATCAAACGAATCGTTTTCTTCGTTCGCATCAGCGATAGCAGTTAATGCGGCAACAGCCCCAGAAGTTGTGACCGGATGCATCCCCCACTTCGTGAGCATGTCTTTCAGAATGCGTCGGTTGGTTGCATTGTCATCAACAATGAGAACTCGAACTCCGTTAACGTCAACTCTCGAGTTAAAATACTCCGTCATCTCGTCTTTGTCGAATGCCAGCGGCAATTCAATTTGAAACGTGCTTCCTTTTCCAACTTCGCTTTCAACCCAAATACGACCATTCATCAGTTCGACCAACCGCGACGAAATGGCTAGCCCCAATCCCGTGCCACCGAATTTTCGAGTCGTGGAAGAATCGGCTTGCTCGAATTCGTTGAATATTTTTGCACAGTGCTCATCTGAAATTCCAATACCAGTATCAATAACACGAATTTGTAGTTGGATTTCCGATTCTGTTTTATTCCTACAATCGAGTTCGAGCACTACTTCACCGTTCTCAGTAAATTTGATTGCATTGCCAACCAGATTCACCACAATTTGGCGAATGCGGCTTGGGTCCCCAATCAAGCTCGAAGGGATGTTTTGGTCGACGTGAAACGCCAGCTCAATTCCTTTTCTGTGTGCTCGAAACCCCAGCCCCTTCATCGTGTCGCCGATCATATCGCGAACATCAAAGGTTGAGTTTTGCAACTCAAATTTACCAGATTCTATCTTTGAAAAATCAAGAATGTCATTGATGAGAGTCAATAGCGATTCACCCGAATCCTGAACCATTCTCAGGTACTCTCGTTGCGTCTGTGTGGTTTCTGAGGAAAGCAACAGATCCGTGATGCCAATGATTGCGTTCATTGGCGTACGAATCTCGTGGCTCATATTGGCAACAAAATCACTTTTGGCACGGTTGGCAGAGTCCGCTGCTTCTTTGGCAGCACGAAGTTCTTCTCGTTCTGCGGTCAACGCGAGTTCTGCATTTCGCTGCTCGGTGATGTCCCAAAATATCGTCTGGATACCGATCACCTCCTGTTGCTCATTTCGAACAGGCCCTTTTCGAGACGCGTAGTAAACCGTTTTGCCATCAACCTCGTCATCAAACACGTCTTCAAGCACTTGTCCTGTTCGCATGACATCCACGTCCTCTTCACGTGCTTCGTCAGCAAAATCTTTTGGATAGAGATCGGCGATCGTCTTACCAACAATCTCATTAACGTTTTTGCCGAATAGTTTCGCGAAGTTATCGTTTACAAAAACGATGATTCCATCACGATCCTTACGAATAAAACAAGCCGGGATGCTGTTGACCAGCGACAGAAAGAGCGATTGACCATCTCGAAGGCCGTCGTGATCGGGTTTGTCGAGAAAAGCCATGGCAGATCCAAGTTGATGGAAAAATTGTCCGTCAATAAAACTGAGTTGGCTTCGGCATCAAGCCAGACGCTTCTTTGGTCACTCTCAACCAATGTATCGAACTTTGCTGCGTTCCGCGATTTGCAGGCAGATTTATTTTGATTCGCCAAAACACTTTCAAGGTGCCGAATCAACAAAAGTTGGCACTGCACCACGTCTTCTGACGATTTGCTGTCTGTCGTCAACGGACTCTGCCCCGTTTGACCATTCGAACATGCCAGAAAAAGCCCGTCACAACGTTGCGTTCATCGACCGGTTCGCCAGACGTTGGAAAACGGCAATTTAAATGACAATCGAAACGGGTGCCTCAAATCCTGAATTATTGTCCTTGTAATGGGTTTAAAACTCTCGCCTACAGGCGAACCCTTCCGGGAAGAAACCTTTGTCTTGTTGGGTGAACGACTGAACTTTAAATTTAGGGAGCCTTGGCCTCCCGATGCGCGCGAACGATGTCAAAAAGAAATCGGGCGGCGATGTCAGTTGTTTGCTTGTTTTAATATGAACCTACCGGCTTTAGGCGGTAGTCCCCGGTCAATTACGATAGAGTCAATGCAAAACAGAATGTCCACATTTGCAAGAATTATCAAGACACCTTGACGCAAGATCTGACGAAATTCGGGAAGCTGTAATGGATGAACTGCGACGCGACGAACTGCTAAAAACTTATCGCCACGGACTACTGGACGATACAATTCCGTTTTGGACGAAACACTGCGTTGACCGCGAATTTGGCGGCTTCATGATGTCGCTAGATCGCGACGGCTCAGTAGTCGACACCGACAAAGGCGTTTGGCAACAAGGCCGCTTCACTTGGTTGCTCGGCGAACTGTACAACAATGTCGAACCGCGAGTGGAATGGCTTGAGCTGGCGTTGCATGGTGTGAAGTTCATTGACGAACATTGCTTTGATCCAAACGACGGTCGAATGTGGTTCCAAGTCAGGCGAGACGGCAGGCCAATCCGCAAGCGGCGCTATTCGTATTCCGAAAGTTTTGTGGCGATCGCGTATGGTGAGTTGGCGAAAGCGACTGGTGAACAGGAATATGCTGACAAAGCTAAGAAAGCGTTCCGCCAATTCATCAATCACAATCTTGACCCCCAAGACATCTGCCCAAAGTTCACCGATGTCCGTCCGACTCGCGGGTTGGGATTTCCGATGATTGCGATCATCACGGCTCAGGAACTTCGCGACTCAATTTGCTTGGCTGACGCAAACGAGTGCATCGACCGTTGCATTGACAACATTCTTGCCTATCACGTTAAAGAAGAGATTCATTGCGTGATGGAAACCGTTGGTCTATCGGGAGAGATCATAGACTCATTCGACGGACGGTTGCTCAATCCTGGCCACGCCATCGAAGCGGCTTGGTTCATTCTGAAAGAGGGGCAGTATCGCGGTGATCGCTACTTGATTGAAATGGGCGGTAAGATGGTGGATTGGATGTGGGAGCGAGGTTGGGACGAAGAGCACGGCGGTCTATTATATTTCCGTGACGTCTATGATCGACCGGTTCAAGAGTATTGGCACGACATGAAATTTTGGTGGCCGCACAACGAAACCATCATCGCAACACTGCTCGCTTGGCATCTCACCGGCGAGCAAAAATACTCCGACTGGCATCGCTTAGTTCACGACTGGGCGCACAAGCACTTCCCAGATTCAACGCATGGGGAATGGTACGGCTACCTACACCGCGATGGTTCAATCAGTTCAAGTGCAAAGGGCAATCTTTGGAAAGGCCCTTTCCACATGCCTCGAATGCAACTTGTCTGTTCGCAAATCCTTGAGGAGGTCAGCTCGCGAAAACAATAACGGTTCACTACCCATTTTTGGCGGCGATTGTGGGTTCGACTGTGACACGATGTTCAGGTTTGCCAAAGCTTGGGCATATCGTAATAAACATGAAAGGAATAGGCTCGCACGCCATCAAATACATGCGTGTTATTCAAGGCCGGTACTCACGCTGACTTGTGTCGCGCCGATTCAAACGCGCGTTACTGACTTTGCATCCGGTAGAAGGAGAAATTAGACGCAAGGGAATACAAATCGGACTTGAGATAGGAGAGGTTGGCGAGAGATCTATTCGAGAAAGCTAACGAATTCGCTGTTGCAGCTTCAAATGGTTGAGCAGCGAGTAGTCAACAATTTGAACGACGGCTGGGAGAAGTGGGAGGAATGCACAGGGAAGGTGTGGTCGGGGCTTTTCAAGTGCTTTTTGTATCGCTGGCACGACGCGTATCAAGGTACGCCAATGGCAAAACGAAAAACCCTTGGAAACACACGGTTTCCAAGGGTTTGACGTAGGTTTTCAGTCATCGTCATCGGATGACATAAGTAGCGGCAGAGGGATTCGAACCCCCGACACGCGGATTATGATTCCGCTGCTCTAACCAACTGAGCTATGCCGCCGAAACGTTTGCAATTCAGACGAACTACAAAGGCATCTGTTCGGCATTTTTGCCCAACGAGAGCAACAAAATAGTGACTTCCCTCCCGTTTGAAAAGGCAAAGTTACCCGATTTGAGGCCAATTCGAGGGAAAAGCTAATTCTGCATGGAATACGCCCTATCAAATTGCGTCGTTGAACCAAGGTTTCCTATTTTCAATGCATATTCAGCCTTCTTTGGGCGGTAGCCTGCTTGGGACTGCGAACAAAGTCGCTTGTACTATCGAGGCTCATCAATCTGCCGATGCGTTTCGTTTGATCTTTTATTTGTTCAACTTTCAAGTGAGTTGGAAACCTGTTGAAGATGACTGGGACAGTCTGTTCTAAGACTCTTGCTTGAAGGCAGGCTCCATCATTTGTTGCTCGCCTCTCGATATGCGATGTGCTGTCGCAATTTCTGACCATCGGGATGTTTCAGCAACGACCTGTTCAATAATTTCTTCTCGTTGGGTTTCATCCACACGAAAATATTCTGCGACACTCCTAGCCCAATCTAAGTCAAGTGTATTCTCATCCTCCGAAACATTTAGGCTTAGGCCCGTTCCTGTCGGATCGGCATTGATGTCATAGGCTGGCGACAGTTTCCAGCCCTTTTCTTCAAGTAAAAAGCCGTGGTTGCGAAGATGATCGTCGGTATTGCTTACGCAGATCGAAAACACGATCCGGCGCCAAAGTTCTGGCAGGTCCGCATCTACATCGGAGCCGTTCTTCATCAAGAATTCGACAAGTTCGAGGTAGCTTGCTCCATCTACGTCACGATTCTATTCGAAAATTCAGCAGGCCACTTATGAAGGAAACGTGGCATCGAATTGTTCCTGATTCACTCCTTCGAATTCGACGGTCTTCCTTGGGCTCGATTCCCCGGCAACCACCTTTACTGAATCCGTGGCGATGCCAAGTTCGAGGGCCAACAGTTTGCATAACGCCTTGTTGGCCTTGCCCTTTTCGGGCGGCTCGCTGATTCGGACTTTGAGTGCGTCGCCGAGCCAGCCTGCTACTTCAGAACGCGATGCGCCAGGGACGACTTTGATGGAAATGCGGAGCGTGGACATTCAAAGAGTCTCACGCAAAGACGCGGAGACGCAAAGAGGAGCTCGGCAATTTCTGTTCTTCTGCGAGAGTCCAAATTTTCAGAAAGGTGCTGGCCCAACTGTCGAAAATGACGATTCCCGTTCTGTGACAGCAGAATTCTAGATTGTTGCGCTGGGGCTGCCTTTGCTCCGATCCATTTGTATAGTATCGAGGTCAAATAGAATCCCACCAGGAGAATCAGAAATGTTCAAAGGACTCGGAAATCTCGGCAACATCGCGGGCATGATCAAGCAGGCTCAGGAAATGGGCCCAAAGATGGCGGAAGCTCAAGAGAAGCTGAAGCAGCTTTCTGTGACGGGAACCGCTGGTGGTGGTATGATCACCGTTCACGCAGACGGACAGGGAACCGTGACGAAAGTTGAAGTTGATCCAGTCATTGTCGAAAAGGCTGATTTCGAGATGCTGTTGGACTTGCTGCCCGCCGCAATCAATCAGGCATCTGAGAAAGCCAAAGAGCTGCACGTGCAACAGATGCAAGATATTACGGGTGATTTGCCACTTCCCGGTGGTCTTGAAGACACCCTGAAGAACTTCCTTTCGCCGGGACAGTAGTCGAGGTGTCGGAGCAAGTATTTGGAATTGGTCGTGGCTGTGGCGTCCGCCCCCCCCCTTTTTTTATTAAAAAAAAGCGGGGGGGGCGCCCCCCCA